>NZ_JARAVM010000027.1:0-128696 GCF_033792735.1 Streptomyces sp. PA03-3a | reverse complement strand
ACACCGACCAACGTCAGGTGAACTGGCAGTTCACCACCCACGACGCACGCACCAAACTCCGCCACCTATACCCCACACATTAGCTGCGACAGTCTACTAATGCACCTGACCGCACCCGATGTGACGTGTCGCCACCCGTGGAAGGCCCACCAATTCCATTCGCGCCAACGCTCCATGGCTAAGGTGGCGTCACTATCGAGTCAAGTCAGCGGTTCGCCTTGGAACTCCGGTGCCTGACGGCTCGAACCGGCGCGGTCCGGCCCCGACGCGACTGTCGCCAACATCCGTGCCTCCCCCACGCCAGCGGGCGGTCGGACCCGCCGGACGGCGAATGGGAAGAGCCCGGAGGCCCATCAGGCGATTTCCCGACGCCCGTGACAACTTCGGCCACAACAAGGGCGAACCGGGAGGGAGGGGAGGGCACCGTCCGCATCGGCGGATGAATCCGGCCGGTGCGTCGCAGTCGCGCGACGTCCTGGTGCGTTACCGCCGTGACAGTCGAAGCTCACGAAGATCCCTCTTCTTGTCCGAATGGACGTGCGAAGGTGCGGAGGCCTCTTGAGCCTGACGATCTGACGGCTGTCAGACGGGCAGCTGACAGCCGTCAGGGAAGCGGAGCCCCCGAAGGCGCCGCATCGGCCCGTCCCGACACCTGCGAGAGGCCGCCGCCGAGGTCGTCCACGGACTGCAGGACCACGTGGTGGCAGGTGCGGCCCACTCTGCTGTCCGCCCGGTCCGCCGCACGGAACAACCACGGTGTGGCCCTTGGCCTGCTGCGAAGCACGCCGTCAACCGACGCCCCGACCTGCAGATCACCTTCGCCGACGCCCTGAGCCACTGCGAGACCCCACCTTCCGAACCGCCAATGAGGTTCGTTCCTGTCTTCGTGCGCGGTGATTCGGCACATCGGATTTCGGGTCTCGTTCGAAGCTCAAGCCCGATGATCGGCAGGCCAACACCGCATCGAGGAGCCTACGCATCACCGCATCGCCGGACATGAGTCATATGACCTGTCTGCTGCGGGGCAGCTACCGTCATGTTTCCCTCGGTGAACGGGCTCGTTGTGGCCCTGGAGCCTCGCCGAAGCAATGGGAGGGGCGGAGGACGCGGCGGGCGACGGGAAGAATCCGGGGCACCGAGGTGCTGGGGACGGGCGAAGTCCGACAGCTGCCGTCGGCTTTCCGCGCGCCACACACGGGCTGCTGGACCCGGACGTCGTCCTCGAGGAAGTGGGCCCTGCACACCAAGGTGATCGGCCGAGACCGGCACGACGGCTTCCCCTTTCCAAATGGCCCAAGATCTTCTCCTAGAAGTGGCCTACGCAAAGGAGCCGCCTGTGGGCCTACAGTCGAAGACGTGTCCACCGCTTCCGGCCACGAGCTGCCCGCTCGCTTGGCCCCGTGGTGGACTCGGCGCTGGAGCATTCGGTGAGCAAGCGGTCCGTTGCCTGACGGAGATGTTCACCTTCGGCCCCGCGTCTCAGCCTTCACACCGCACCCAGCGAGGATCTGCGCAATGCGAGCCATCACCGTCCGTGACCATGACACCTGGGTCGCGGGACTGCCCCTGGCGGACATGCCCTACCCCGACGCCGCCGACAACGACGTCATCGGTCAGGTGCACGCCGCGGGGTTCACCTCGGGAAAACTCGACCGGTCGGCGACCTGGTGAACCGTGCCGGCCGCGACCGGATGCCGAGCGTGCCGGGTCGCGAACTGCCCGTCGGAGCGGTGCGCCCTCTGTCCGTCATCCCCTCGCCCGCAACCGGCGCACGCGCGGCAAAACGATCATCCGCGTCTCGGAAGACCGAATCAGGAGACCCATCGTGATGGACATACGAATCGCCGGTGGGCTGCTCGCCGTCGCCGCGCTGATTACGGCCACGGCCTGCTCGACCTCCGACGAGCCCGCCACTGCCAAGGTGGCGGCGACGGTCACGGCATCGACACGCCCCTCAGAAACCTTCAAGCCGCTGCTTCAGCAGGCGCTTCCGAACGTGAAGGGCAAGACGTTCACCTCGGCGATCGTCGACTTGCCGCCCAACGCCAGCGCGCTTCCGCACCGGCACGGCCAGGCGTTCGTCTACGCCTACGTCCTCGAAGGCACCGTTCGCAGCCAGCTCGACAGCAAGCCCGTGAGCACCTACCACCAAGGCGAGAACTGGGTCGAGCAACCGGGCGCCCACCACGTCCTCACGCAGAACACCAGCCGGACCGAGCACGCCAAGCTTCTGGTCGTCTTCGTCTCCGACACCGGAGACAAGCTCAAGCTCGACGATCCGAAGTCGTAGCCGGAGGACACAGCGGGCGGCGACGCTCCGCACCAACACTCTGCCTCCTGCCGGAACTCATACCACCACCCATCAATACGCGTCCCACGACGTACACCGCACACGCCACACGAAGGAATCGAACGAACCGTGACCAACACCCAGCGGGTCAACCTCGGCAAGCAGCACCCGGCCGCCTACAAGACTCTCATCGCCCTGTCGTCAGAGGTGGAAGAGGCTGCCGCCGCAGCGGGACTCGACCCGCTCCTGGTCGAGCTGTTGAGGATCCGAACCTCTCAGATCAACGGCTGCGCGTTCTGCCTGCGCATGCACACCGGCGACGCCCTCAAGAAGGGCGAGAACCCCGACCGGATCGCCGTGCTGCCCGCATGGGAAGAGACCGGCTACTTCTCCGAGACCGACCGTGCCGCCCTCCGCCTGACCGAGGCGATCACCCTCGTGCCGGACGGACATGTCCGCGACGAGGACTACGACGCCGCAGCGGCCGTACTCACCGCAGACCAGATCTCGGTCGTCGCCTGGCTGGCAACGGTGATGAACGCCTTCAACCGCGTCGCGATCACCAGCCGCTACCCCGTCGGCAACTGATTCCCAAGGTGCTACGGCGGTCACGATCGGGGGCGCGTCCCCGACCGTGACCGCCCTGGCGCCCGCCGTCGGCACCCTCATCACCATCGCGACTGGCCCCCGTCCTCCCGAGGACGGACGGGCCGTCTCTTCGTCGCCGAACCCGACCGCGCACTCACCGGGATCCCCCGCTCCGGTCCGCTCCGGCGCACGCACGCCCCCTCGGGAGGGGCTCTGAGGAGTGCGCGCAACGTCCGCCCGTCGCTGTTCTGCGACCAGAAAGGGAACGCGGCCAGCAGGGCAAGGGGCCCGCCAGGCGCCGCCCCGAAAGACCCACACCGGGTCGATGACGTGGCCCCGCGCAGGTGACGATGCCCGCCTACCTCGTACGCCACCGCGGCGGTCAAAGCGGCGACATCCGGATCACCGACCCCGCCCTCACCCTCACCCTTGAAGGGGACTGGGCCGTCTCGGCCGACAACAGCGGTCCCGTCATGGTGATCCCCGCCGAGCTCACCGCCAGCATCGAACGGCTCGATCCTGACGACGCACCTGACCAGCCGGACGCCGGCCCGCCGTCATGAGGAGCCCGATGGTCCGACCACACCCTTGCCGCCGAGGACTGGGGCATCCACGGCCCTACCCTCACCCCAACGCCGAAACCGTCAGCGCCTTCCCCGACGACGTTCCAGAGGTCGAGACCCTCTCCCACGACGCAGCAGCCGCCCTCTCCTTCTGATGGTCCCCGGCTGAGGCGGGCGGGGCCGGCCACCCCTGCCGCTACCGCGGGTAGAGCTGGAACGCCACCGCCGGACGGTCTCCGAAGCGCCGCGCCGCGATCTCCAGGCTGCGGCCGACGACTTCGCGCGCGTAGTCGGCCGGTTCCTGGTCAGTGAGCGCCCGGATGTACGCCTGGTGCTCGGCGAGGGAGGCGACGGCCCGCTCGACGTCGGTGTCGCCGACCTCTACCGCGTGCGTGGGGTACGGCGATCCCGCGACCGCCACCCAGCGCACGCCGCCCCAGGGTTCCAGCCCCTCGTCTTGGGCGAGTTCGGGGAAGATCCACCGGTTGCCCGCGTCGCCCGCCGCGTCGAGGGCGGCTCGGCCGACGGCCCGGTGGTCCGGGGTGTTCCAGACCGTGCCGCCCCAGGTGTCGTGGTGGGACAGCGTGATCAGCAGCTCGGGGCGGTACCGGCGGATCGCGGCGGCGATCTCGCGGCGCAGGGCCGGACTCTCCTCGACGACGCCGTCGCGGTGATTTAGGAACTCCACGGCCTTCACGCCGACCACCCCGGCACTGGCGCGCTGCTCGGCCTCCCGTATTCGCGCCGCGTCCTCCGGGTGCACGCCGTCGATGCCGGCCTCGCCGCGCGTCACGAGCAGGTAGCTGATCTCGCGGCCGGCCTCCGTCCAGCGGCCGATGGCCGCGGCGGCACCGTACTCCAGGTCGTCGGGATGAGCGACGACGGCGAGCGCCCGCTGCCAGTCCTCGGGCATGCGGTCGAGGTGCTGCTCGGACACGGTACTGCCTCCCTGCGGCCTGAATGGGCGTTCGACGCCATGATCATGGCACGCCCTCCGTCGCCCCCTGCTGCGGCCCCCGGCCGTCGCTGCCCCGTGCCACCGCGTCGTGGCAGGCGCGTCGCCCGGAGGCTTTGCGCCGCATTTACCGCCGGGGCCCGTACGGTGTCGTACGGCCCCGGCGGCCTTGATGCCGTCCGCCATGGTGTCGATCAGCGCGTACGCCTCCGACCAGAACTCCGTGCCCGCCTTGTCCGCGTTCGTCGTGGCCCGCAGGGTCCGCGCGGGCTCGACGAGTGCCTGCATCTGGTCCCAGTACGCGTTCGGCTCCGGCTTGGGGCAACCGCCGTCCTCGTCGAACGCCGTGACCGCACCCTGGAACGCCTCGGTCGCTTTCCGCGCTCACGTCCGGCGGCTTCGCGGCCGGCGTACCTGCGTCAGCCGAAAGCGACGAACAGGTCTGCAGAGGCTCGTGCATGAAGGTGGCCTGAAGGACTCGCCCAGCGCGTTGTCCGCGCTGGGCACCGTCACCGCGGAGCGATCCGCTTATGGCTCCGGCCCTGATCCGCCGGACCGTGCCTCGTCAGTGAGTACGGTCACGAGCACTTGTGCTCGCGGGCCATCGTTTACGGGCAGGAACCAGCCTTCTGCGCGATGATGTACGCCTGCGACGGATTCTCGATCTTGACGTAGACCGGCGTGCTGGAGTTCGACCGGTCGTAGGTCATGGTCCACCTCTTCGTCAAAAGCGGGAACTCGTTCAGGAACTCGACCTTGTAGCAGTAGCCCGCGTCGACACGGAAGGCGTCCCAGTCCTGACCGCTCGGAGTCCGCTCCGTCGGGTAGATCCACTTCGTGGAACTGAGACTCACGCAGCCCGTGCTGGCGGTAGCCGTCGTCCCGGTCGAGCAGGTCCAGTTTTGGACGGCGAGGACTCCGAGGTGGCTGCCGTTGGTGAACTCGGAGCAGCCCGTGACAGTGCACGAGCCGCCCGCCTGGGCAGTCGACACCGAGCCGAGAAGCGCAAGGGAGGTGACCGCCAACGTGGTGGCGGTTCTCCGGCCCAGCTCGACAGCCTTTTCCTTGATCAAAATGACTCCCAACTAACGTCCGTGGAGCGGTCGTTGGCATGATGAATGCGATCGTTCTTGAGGCACAAGGCTTTGCGCGCTTTTCGCCGACGGATGACCTGATCGAGACTCTTGGCGGCGACCTCGAGTTCAACGCAAGTGGAATCGGCGGCCCACCGCCGTAGCGTCCTGCACAGCGCCGACACCCGCGACGCGCCTCGCAACTCGGGGCCGACCCCAAGCCCAAGCAGTCCCGCGCATCCCGGCGGCGCAGCGTGTCGCGGTCCCGTACCCTCGCCGAGCGGAGCGCGTTCACCGACGACCTGCGGGACGCGGCGATCGCGGTCTTCGAACGTCTCGGACCCAAGCGGGCCCGGGTACGCGGAGTCTCGGTCCGCGCCGAGCACCTGGTGGGCGCAGCAGGCGCACCGCAGCAGCTCAGCCTCGACCCCGGCCGGGAGGTCAGCCGAGGTGGCTCCTGCGCCCCTCCGGGAGCGCAGGAGGGAGCCGGCCAATACTGCGTGGGCATGACCCGACGGCCGCCGTGCACCGGAAAGGCGCGACAGCTACATCCTCAGGCCGGTGCCGACGAGCCCATCTGTCAGCGCGCTACCGAGCCGGCCTCGTCGACCCCTGCCGCAAGCACCTGCGCGAACGCCGGGCCGAGGACCCCGCCGTCCCCGTCAAGCACCCCGAATGTGAGACAGAGCCGTTTGCCGTGCACACCCGCCGGGGGTCACTCCGGCCGTAAGTATCTGTCGCGAGCCGAGTGCGACCCCACAGTGGATCTGCATCATCGACACCAGGACCGACAGCGACACATACTGATCCTCGTTCAAGTCTGACCACGGGGTCTTCTGCGTCCATGCCCTCCAGGACAGCGACTCTGCCGCCACCACGAGGGGGAATCGCAGTGAACGCACCTACGTCGTCGGCCGTTGGGGCGACCGGCGAGACCATCGACGGCCGGTACCGGGTGATCGGCGAGCTCGGCCGGGGCGGGATGGGCGTCGTGCACCGCGTACGGCATCTCGCCTGGGGCATCGACATGGCGGTGAAGAGTTCACGGCCCGAGCTGTTCCGGAGCCCCGGCGATCAGGAGCTGTTCGTCAGGGAGGCCGAGACGTGGGTGTCCCTCGGACTCCATCCGAACGTCTGCGCCTGCCATTACGTACGGGTGATCGACGGTGTCCCCCGCGTGTTCGCCGAGTACGTCGACGGCGGCAGCCTGGCCGACTGGATCCGCGACGGGCGGCTCTACGCCGGGGATGCGCGACAGGCCCTCGCCCGTGTGCTCGACACGGCAGTCCAAGCGGCCCGTGGGCTCGAGCACGCCCATGGCAGAGATGTGGTGCACCAGGACGTGAAGCCGGCCAACGTGCTGCTCGACCGCACGGGGGCCGCGAAGATCACCGACTTCGGTCTCGCCCGGTCCAAGGCCACCACGGCCCTGACTGACCTCCAACTGGGCCCGGGTGTCAGCGCGCTGGTGCCATCCGGCGGCATGACGGTCGGCTACGCGTCGCCGGAGCAGCTCGCGGGGGAGCCGGTCGGGCGGCGCAGCGATGTGTACAGTTTTGCGGTCTCGGTCCTGGAGATGTTCACCGGCGGTGTCCACTGGGCGGCTGGTTCGGTAGCGGGTCTCGCACTGGAGGAATATCTGGCCGACCCCTCGAATCCGGTCGTGGCGCCGCCGGAAGTCGCCCACCTGCTCCGGCGCTGCCTGCGGCGGCACCCGGCCCACCGGCCGGCCTCGATGGCGGACATCGCGGACGTACTGACCGGGATATACGAGCAGGCGATCGGCTCGGCGTACCCGCGTCCCACGCCCCAGGCCGCCGATCTGCGCGCCGACGAGCTCAACAACCGTGGCCTGTCGCTCCTCGACCTGGACCGGGCCGGCGACGCCGAGCAGGCCTTCGGCCAGGCGCTCGCGGTCGACCCGCACCACATCGGGGCCGTGTACAACGGTGGCCTGTTCAGGTGGCGTACGGGGGCGATCACCGATGAAGAACTCGTCTCCCGGCTGCGGGCGATCCCGCGCGGGTCCGGCGCGTCCTCCTGGCAGGTGCAGCTGTTCCTGGCCCGGGTTCACCTCGAACGCGGCGACCTGGCGGCGGCACGCGACCTGCTCCACGCCCTCGCGCGCGAACGGCCCGACGACACCGACGTTCGGGCGGCCCTGCGGGTGGCGGCCTCAGGAACCGTGGCCGATGCCCGCCACACCGGCACCCGCGAGTTTGGCGAACCATTCGCGGTGCCGTTCGCGCCGGTGGAACTGCTGGCCCGGCACAAGGTGATGGGCTACCTGCCGATCCGGTTCACTCCGGACGCACGCCTCGCGCTGAGCGGCCACTGGGACGGCGTGCTCCGTCTGTGGGACACGGCGACCCGCACACAACGGTTGGCGGTCGAGGGCCACCGCACGCAGGTGCTCGGCGTCGACCTCACCCCTGACGGCTCGTACGCACTGTCCACGAGCCGCGACGGCACGGTGCAGTTCTGGGATCTCAGGGCGGGAAGGTGTACCCGCACCATCCGCTCCGCCGCACGCGACACGGGGTGCCCGGTCAGGTTGAGTGCCGACGGGCGCGTCGGTGTGTGGCAGGGCGTGGACGGGCGCGTCCAGATCTGGGAACCGCGAACCGGGACCTGCCGGTGGTCGCTCGGGGCGGCACTCAAGGACGGCGCCCTGGACGGCTCGCAGTACGAGGTGAGCGCCGACGGGCGCCATGTCCTCACCGCCGAGGAGGACGGGGCGCGGCTATGGAGCGTGGCCGATGGCCGGTGCCGGGTGCTGGCCACCGGCTCGGCGACGCATGCGCTGTGCTTCAGTCCCGACGGGCGGATGGTAGCGGTGGCCGGCAAGGACCGGGTGATCCGGTTGTGGGATGTGGCGGAGGGTCGGCAGGTCCGTAAGTTGCGTACGTTGACGGGGCTGACCGCCGCAGCCGGTCACCTGGCCTTCGGCAACAGTGGGCGGCTGCTGATGTCCGGAACGGCCGGCGATCACACCGTTCAGATCTGGGAGCTGGGCAGCGGCCGGTGCCTGCGGACCTTCACCGCCCACGCGTACGGTATGCACCACGTCGGATTCCCGGACAGCCACGACCGTTTCGGCTGCTCTGTCGGCGGCCATCCCGAACTGCCCATGCATCGTTGGCGGTTGCCCGAGACCGAATACGCCGCCGAGCCGCACGTGATCCAGCCGCGCGAGTACGCAGAGGTCAACCGGCTCGGCGAACTGGCCGAGGAACTGCTCGCCGACGCACGCCAAGCGATGTCGAACGGCCGACACCGGTCAGCCCTCGGCCTGCTGACCCGCGCGCGAGAGATACCGGGATACGAGCGCGCGCCCCAGGTCCTGGCCGCCTGGCACGATCTGGGCCGCTCGGCGCGCCACATACGGCTGCGCTCCGCCTGGTCGCGGCCACTGGACGCCGGCCACCTCTCCTTCGGCGCCATCACGGCTATCGGTGTCGCCGCGGGTGTCCGGCTCGCCGTCAGCGGGCAGAGCGATGGCACCGTACGGATCTGGGATCTGGACAGCGGCGCGTGCACGCTCGTCCTCGACGATCACCCGGGCAGGGTGGGCGGGGTGGCGTTGAGCGACGACGGCCAGTACGTCCTGTGCGAGGGCACCAAGCCGCTCGCGATCATCCGGCGGCGACTGGCGGACGGCGAGTGCCGTCGGCTCACTCCGGACTGGGACATGAGGCGGACCATCAGGTTCACCGGCGACGGAAGGTACGCCTGGCTCGGCGGCGGCGACGGTGTCCTTCGCCGATGGGACCTGGACGACGACCGCTGCGTCGCGACGATCAGCCGGAACGGCCCGGTCAACGCGATCTCCACGTCCGCGGACGGACGGCTCGCGGCGGTCGGGGACACCAACGGTGTGGTCCGGCTCCGGGATCTCGACACCGGAGCCTGCCTGCGGACCTGGACCGGCCCTCGGGAACCGATCCTGTCGGCGTGCCTGAGCGCCGACGGCCGACTGGCCATGTCCACACACCAGGTCATGTCCTCGGGCGCCGGGGACGAACCGATCCGGCTGTGGGAGGCCGGTGCCGAACGCTCCGTACGCCAGTTCGCGGGGCACGAGGGCTGGGTCTTCGCCGTGCGGTTCACACCCGACGCCCGGTTCGCCTTCTCAGCGGGCCGCGACATACGGATGTGGGAGGTCGCCACCGGCCGGTGCCTGCACGTGCTCGAAGGGCACCAACAATATGTCCGACACCTCGAACTCACTCCCGACCTACGCAACTTGGTCTCGGCGGGAGACGACGGCATCCGGCTCTGGGACCTCGACTGGGAGCTGGCGGCCGACTGAGCGGAGCGGGACGCGTACTGTCCGACACAGCCGACAGGACGCTCACGTTCATCGCCTCATCCTTCCGAAGCGTTCGCCCTCCCCCACAACCCACGCCGCCCGCCAACCGGATACCAGTCGGCAAAGTGCTCATCTGTGAATAACTCGTCCAACCGGTCACGCACCCACACGGCCGCCGTGCCCCGCGGATTACCCGGCCGCGCCATCCGCACCGTCAACGGCAGAATCACCCGCCCCGTTCTCTGTCAAGTTCTTCTGCGCAACCCGGCGGTGCTGCAAGGCCCATGGGCATGGCGGCGGTCACGCTTCAGACCGCGGCCTGCAAGACCGAGCGGTACGACCGGCCGGCCCCGCGCTGTGGTGAACGCCGGGACGATGAAGACGGCGGCCCGTTCGAGAAGGAGCACGAGCGGCAGCAGGGCCCGTCCCGCCGGTGTGGATGATCAGCAGGAACCCGCCAACCACTGCCGGTCTTCCCCTGCGGCCTTCAGGCCGTTGTGCAGGCCACGCCGGGCTGCTCCGCGAGAGCCCCGTGTCAAGGCACGCCGCTGTACAGCCAGTCCTTGGCGGTGTGCCTTGCGCTTGCGCCCTACGGCTTCGGCTGTGCTCTTCTGGGGGCAACAGCATTGCCTACCACCCGGTACATGCCGATGGAGTCGTGGGTGGCGGTGTCGGCGAAGCCGAACTTTTCGTAGAGGTGGCGGGCGGGGCCGTCCGCGATCAGCGAGACGTAGGCGGTTGCGGGGGCCCGACGCTCCAGTTCGTCGGTGAGCGCGGCCATGATGCGCATGCCGAGGCCGCGTCCTTGGTGTTCGGGGTGAACGCATATGTCGACGATCTGGAACGCGGTGCCGCCGTCACCGATGATGCGGCCCATGCCGATGGGTTGCCCCTCGTGGTGGACGAGCACGCCGTACCAGGTGTTGGGCAGGGCAAGCGCAACCGCCTCGGGGGCTTTCTCGGAGAGCCCGGCCTCAGTGCGCAGTCGGCGGAAGACCTCGACGGAGGGCACACCGGGGATCACCTCGTATGAGTCGTACACGCCGGTCTCTTTTCTGGTGCGGGCCGGTGTCGGCTTTGGCCTACTTGGTCTTTGCTGGGATCAGCCACAGGGCGACGACGGCGGAGGCTGCGGCCATGCCCGTGGCGGCGAGAAACGCGTTGTCGAATCCTGAGACGGCTTGGGCAATACCCGCCTGGACGGCAATGCTCGTGGCAGCGGCGGTGGAGGCGGCCGCGGCTCCGACCGAAGCGCCGAACTCGTGGAAGGTGCTGACGATGCCTGACGCGACCCCGGCCTCGTGGGGTGCGACGCCGGAAAGTGCGGTGGTGGAGGCGACGACGAACAGGGCGCCCAGTCCCGCCGCCGCGACGCTCACGCCGGTGACCATAGCGGTGGTTCCGGACCAGAGCACCGGTACGAGGAATCCGGCCGCTGCCACGGCCATGGCGGCCACAGCCAGCAGTCGTGCTCCCATCCGGCCGATCAGGGTGCCAGAGACGGTGGCGGCGGCCATGGTCAGCAGCGCCACCGGCAGGAACAGCACACCGGTCATCAGGGCGCTGTGGCCTTGGCCCTCCTGGAGGTAGAAGGAGCCGAGGAAGAAGACCCCCACCATCAGCGCGGTGGCGACGGCGATCACGAAAATGCCCGCCACGACCGGGCGCCGGCCGAGCAGGCGCAGGTCCATCAGCGGTGCGGCCGCCCGGCGTTGCCAGGCGGCGAAGGCAGCGTAGGCGGCTGCTGCGGCGGAAACTAGGGCGATGGTGGCGGCGTTGACCCAGCCGTGGTCGCCCGCGCGAATGAGGGCGTAGATGAGGGCGCCGGTCGCGGCGGCCACCAGGGCGGCGCCGGGTATGTCGAGCGAGCCGGCGGCCGCGCGCGGCAGGTGGGGCAGGATCCAGGCGAGCAGGACGAAGACGATCACGCCGACGGGGACGTTGACGAAGAAGACCCAGGCCCAGCCAGGGCCTGCGGTGATCAGCCCGCCCACCAGCACGCCGAGGGCGGCGCCCCCGCCACCGAGTGCCGACCAGATGCCCAGCGCGCGGTTGCGTTCGTCGCCGTCGAACAGCCGCACCACCACGGACAGAGCGGCAGGCGACAGCATCGCGGCGCCCGCCCCCTGCGCGATCCGGGCGGTGAGCAGCAGCGGGGCGCCGGTGGCGAGTCCGGCGGCCAGGGATGCGGCGGTGAAGACGGCAAGGCCGGCCAAAACGACCCGCTTGGGGCCGAACAGGTCGGCGGCCCGGCCGCCGAGCAGCATCAGGCTGCCGAAGGTGAGGGCGTACCCGCTGACCACCCAGGTCAGTGCCGCGCGGTCCAGGCCGAGTTCGGCGCCCATGTGAGGAAGTGCGATCGCGACGACGGTGATGTCGAGGATCAGCATCAACTGGGCCATTCCCAGCAGCCCCAGAGCTGGCCACCGCATCGGATGCGGTGTCTGCGATGCGCTGTGGGTGGTTGTTTCCGTGTCGCTCATGACGCTCAACCCCTCTTCACTAAACCGTACAGCGATGTTCAGGTTATACACGCGGGGCGTGCAATCCAAACAGGATTGTTCGAGTTCTGGGGTACGGTGAGCGCATGGGCAGCAAGAGCACCACCAAGCGCGCCGACGCTCTGCGCAGCATCGAGGCGATCGTGCAGGCAGCGACCGAATGCCTCGGGCGGAACCCGGACGCGAGCCTGAGTGAGATCGCGCGGGCCGCGGGTGTGGGCCGGGTGACGCTGTACGCGCACTTCACCTCCCGGGCGGAGGTCGTCGATGCGGCGATGAGCCGCGCCCTCGACCGAGGCAACGAGGTACTGGACGCGGTCGACCTGACCGGTGATCCACTGCTCGCCCTGGAGCGCTACATCGATGCAGGCTGGCACCTGGTGGACCAGGCTCAGGCACTACTCACCGCCGCCCAACGCGAGCTTCCCGCGGGACGCATCCGGGAGTTGCACGCCGGGCCCGCCGCCCGGGTCGAGGCGCTGGTTGCCCGCGGACGGGCCGAGGGGGCCTTTCGTACGGACCTGCCCATCGCATGGCTGGTCAATGTCCTGCAAGCGGTCATGCACAGCGCGACGGAAGAGATCCGCGCCGGCCGTCTGAACCCCGACCGTGCGGCCGAGCACATCACGGCCACGGCGCTCGCCGCCTTCACACCGCCGGGCACCCCGGTACCCGAGCCCCGCAGCGGGGCATGACACCGGCAGCCCCCGCGAAGAGCTCACCGGCGGGTCCTGCCGGAACAGCCCCGGATGGCATCCCGCATGCATCTGGATGTGCATTCCGGACGGCTGTAGTCACCCCGCCGCTTGCCACCCCTCGTCCTCCCGGCCTTGGCCTCGGCTCCCTTCGCCACGGCATGGGCGATCGGGTGCTCGTAGGCGTGCTCGAGCGCGCCCGCCAGCCGCAGGACGTCGGCCTCGTCCACGCCGTCCGCGGTGTGGACGGCCAGCAGCCTCATTTGCCCGGGGTGACGGTGTCGGTCTTGTACAAGACGATGGTGTCGACCTTGCGGGTGGTCTCCAGGACTTCGGGGCCCTTGATGAGGATGCCCAGGTGGGCGCCGCGGCCGGTGCCGACCATCAGCGCGGTGGGCGTGGCAAGGCCGAGCGCGCAGGGGCAGGCGACGATCAGCACGGCGCGGCGGCGGTGAAGGCGGCGGTCAGGCCTGCGCCGTGCCGAGCCAGAAGCCGAGGGTGGCCAGGGCCAGGGTGGCACCGACCACGGTGGCGCCCTCGGCGGCGAGCGCCCTGGACCACTGGCCGGCGCCGCATCCTAGTTCGAGGACGCGCTTGCCAGTGACGTCGCCCAGGGCGTGCAGGTGCACGCCGGGGATGGAGTACATGCCCCACAGCCGGGGTGCGGCGCCGATTTGCGCGTCCTGCTTGTGCTGGGCGGAGCAGTAGTTCTTCGACTGCTCTGCGCCCTTGGCCAACTATTAATCGGGCTGAAGAGGATTCGGCCCGAAATGGTCGATCGCCCGGTCAGCGGCCGACCGCGACACCCCGAACCGCGGGGCGAGTTGCCGCGTGGTGGTCTGGGCATCGTATGCAACGAGCACCGGAACCTACCGAGGCCGGACGTCCAGCCCGCTCAGCGCTCGAAGGTGCCGTACATGGTCGCTCGCGCGATCGCGTGCGTATAGAGCTGGAAGTCCATCATGGCGGGGGCCGTCGTCTCGGACACGTCCAGCTTTTCCACGTCGACGGCGTGCACCACCAAGAAGTAGCGGTCCGGGCCGTTGCCCGGAGGTGTCGCCGGACCGAGGTACCTTCGGTAACCGGCGTCGTTGGGCAGCGTCACCGCGCCGCCCGGCAGCGCGCTTCCGTCTCCTGCCCCGGCCGGCAGGTCGGTCACGGAGACGGGGAGGTTGGCCACGGCCCAGTGCCAGAAGCCCGAGGCGGTGGGCACGTCGGGGTCGAACATCGCGACCGTGAAACTGCGGGTCTCCTCGGGGAAGCCGGACCAGCTCAGCTGCGGTGAGACGTCCGATCCGCCCGCTCCCAGGATGCCGCTCACGTGCTCGCGCGCCAGTTGCTCCCCGTTCGCCAGGGACTGGGAGCTCAGCGCGAAGCCCGGGATCGGCGGCATGAAGTCGTAAGGTGCATACGGCTTGATCATGACGATCCCTCGCTTTCGCCGCCTTCGACGTGCCGTCCGCGCTTTCGCCGACCCAGACCGTCTTGGCGTTCGCTCACTCGCGCATGCCCGGATCCGACACCTCACGCCCGTACCCGCTGCGCTTCGCCCCGCCGACGGGGACCTCCGGGTAGCCGGCCGTACTGCCGTTGGTGCGGGCCCTACCCCACTGCACATCGCGTACGAACAGCACCCGGTCCGCCTCGTCCTCGCTTACAGGTGGGCGTCGGTGATCTGAAGAGCCTCCTCCAGCCAGGAGACTGTCCACACCTGGGCCACCAGGCCGGAGACCTCCTCGCGGAACATCTGCATGTCGGTCGTGTTGTCCGTCAGCGTCGTCGGCGGACGGAACCAGCCGGGGCGGTCCGGACGCTTGCCGCCCACCGACACCGTGACCCCTTGCTCACGGCATCATCCGCGTGAGCCTCCACGTCATACGGGGCCGACTCGGTAGACCGGTAGGCCGATGTCGGGCGCCTCGTCCATCGGATACTCCACGACCAGCCGACTGTCACCACATCGGCGCCGAAGACAGACACGGCGGTACGGGCACGCTGCACACGCACCGATACCGCCGCGCAACCACGTGTCCGACGTGGCACTCCCACCCACCAACCGTACGATCCGGCGGCGGAGTCAGCTACTGGGTGACCCGGCGAGCGGCTCAGCGGGTGAGCCCGGGCGTGGCAGGAGGGGCGCTTGTGACCCACGTGCCTTCTGTGGCGACCAGTACATCCCGTGCAGTGCGGTCAGCGGACGACTTCGTGCACACGCGGCAGCGATCTCCCTCGCCCTCCCCCGACTCGGGATGCGCCGCGACGGTATGGGCAGGACCCTGAAGAGGTTGGAAGCGGAGCGGCGGCCGTGCCGGCCGGCGAGGCATCCGTACCCTGTCACGCTGCACCGGCTCGCACGGCTGCTTGCCGGCGAAAGCGAGGCACCCCTATGCAGATGCAAGCAGCTCGGATGCACGGATACAAAGAGCCCCTGCGAATCGAAGAAGTCCCCATGCCCGACCCGGGCCCGGACGAGATCCTGCTGAAGGTCGCCGCGACCGGCATGTGTCGCAGCGACTACCAACTCCTCAACGGCTACTTCGAGGGCCCGTTCCCCGTGGACCTCCCCTACATCCCCGGCCACGAGGTCACCGGCCGGGTGGCCGGCCTGGGCAGCGCCGTACCGAAGTCGGTGGGGTACTCCGAGGGCGACATGGTCGTGGTCAACCCCAGCTGGGGCGACGGCACATGCCGCCAGTGCCGGGAGGGCAACGAACAGCTGTGCAGCGGCAACGGCAGGTGGGTGGGCTTCGGACCTCCCGGAGGCTTCGCCGAGTACATGGCCGTGGAATGCCGCCACGCGATCCCCGTATCGGAGAACGCGGCAAAGTCACCTGAACTTCTCGCCCCGATGACCGACGCGGGCATGACCCCGTACCGCGGGATGCGCAAGCTCCGGGACACCGGCAAGCTCGGCCCCGGCCGCATCGTCGCCGTCACGGGCATCGGAGGCCTGGGCAGCTACGCCGTCCAGTACGCGAAGCTCCTCGGCGGCGGAGCGACCGTGGTGGCCCTCGCCCGCAAGGACGGCAAGCTGGACGTGGCGAAGGAGAACGGCGCCGACCACGGGATCAACGTCCGCGACAAGTCCACCGAAGCCATCCAGGACGAACTGGAACAGCTCACCGGCCGCAGGACGATCGACGCCATCCTCGACTGCGTCGGCAGCAACGCGTCCATCTCGATGGGGTTCGACCTGCTCGGCCCCGAGGGCGTGTTGGCGGCCGTCGGCCTCATGAGCCACCACGTCGAACACAGGCAGTTCCCCTTCGTGGGGACGGAGCTGACCTACATGGGCTCCTTCTGGGGCAACCACCTGGACCTGGTCGAGGTGCTCTCCCTCGCCGAAGCCGGACTCGTCAAGCACAACGTCACCAAAGTCAGGCTCGAGGACATCAACGACAACCTGGAGGCCCTCGGACGCGGCGACGTCGTCGGACGCCAGGTCATCGTCTTCGAGTGACGACCGCACGGTAGACGAGGCCGACGACAGGGCTTCCGTCGGCCGCAGAGATATGTGCTCGCCGCACGGGCCGGCCAGGCGGCGAGCAGAGCGCGCCCTCGCCTGCGCACGCCTCGATCCAGGGCGTGGGGCGTGCGACCTGGTCGCGTGGCCGTCTCGGTGGCGGCGTGCGAGCTACCGGGTCGACGGCCACCCGGAAGCACGCCGACGGCCGCGAGTTCGCACGCCTCCTGTTGTGGCCCGCGCTGCCGGACGAACGGCGGCAGACCGTTCGAGGTGCGGGCGCCGGCAACAGACGTGAGCCCCTTCGCGAAGCAACTCCGCGAAGGGGCCGTGGTCCGTGTCCGCCGTGGCCAGGGGCCGCACGACCTCTTCACGGAATACGAGTCGTTCGAGCGGGGACGACAGCCCCAGGTGCAGGTGCGGGTGACAGCCCCGACGTGGGATCCAGCCCCTCGCCGCTGGTGCGCCGCCCGTGCCGGCTCCCGTCGGGAGGCCCTGCGCGGGCGGCGCCCCGCGGTGTCAGCGCGGCGTGATCACGTAGTCGCCGCCTGCCGTGGCCTCGAAGACGGCGAGAGTGCTCTCCGGACGTTCCACAGCGAACTGAGCAGGGGGGCCGGTGCGGTGCACCGCGACCGGGGCCGCGGTGCGCAGCCGGACGGTGCCGCCGTGCCCCGCCCTCAGGCGGGCACGGGACAGCACGCCGTCGCGCCAGGTGAGATCGACCGTGAGGCCCCCGCGGGCGAGCAGGCCGGTGACGCGGCCCTGCGGGAGCTCCGGCGGCAGTGCGGGCAGCAGATGGACCTCGTCGGCGTGGGACTGGAGCAGCCACTCGGTCACACCCGCGGTGGCGCCGAAATTGCCGTCGATCTGGAACGGCGGGTGGAGGTCGAACAGGTTCGGCGCGGTGCGGTCGGGCGTGAGCAGGTCGGTGAGGAGCTTGTAGGAGCGGGCGCCGTCCTCCGCACGCGCCCAAAAGTTGATCTTCCAGGCGAGGGACCAGCCGGTGCCGGCGTCCCCGCGCATCTCCAGCGTTTTCAGGGCGGCCTGGAACAGCTCCGGTGTACCACGCTTGGTGATCTGGTTGCTGGGGTGCAGGCCGTACAGGTGGGAGACGTGGCGGTGCTGGCGCTCCGGGGCTCCCGCGTCCCAGTCCTGCTGCCACTCCTGCAGCTGTCCCAAGGCGCCGATCCTCATGGGCGGCAACTGGGCCCTGGCCGCCCGCGCCCGGTCGGCGTACGGGCTCGTGACGCCGAGGGCGTCGCAGGCCGCGAGGTAGCCGTCGAAGAGGTCGCGCAGGATCTGGTTGTCCATGGTCGGGCCCGCGCACACCGACACGCCGCCGTGGTGGGCGTTCTCGGGCGACACCGACGGGCAGGTGACCAGGTGTCCCGTGCCGGGGTCGGGAACGAGTGAGTCGAGGAAGAAGCGGACCGCTCCTTCGACCACGGGCAGGCGGCGGAGCAGGGCTTCGCGGTCACCGGTGAAGCGGTAGTGCTCCCATACGGAGTTCGCCAGCCAGGCGCCGCCGGTGGGCCACATTCCCCAGAACGCGCCGTCGACGGGCGCGGTCCCGCGCCAGGCGTCGGTGTTGTGGTGGGCCACCCAGCCGTCCGCGCCGTACTGCACCCGTGCGGTCCTCTGGCCGGCCTGTGCCAGGTCGTCGAGGAGCACGAAGATCGGCTCCCAGCACTCCAGGAGGTTGGTGGTGGGCGCGGGCCAGTAGTTCATCTCCGTATTGATGTTGATCGTGTACTTGGCGTCCCAGGGCGGTGAGAGCTGGTCGTTCCAGATGCCCTGGAGGTTCGCGGGCTGGGTGCCCGGGCGGGAGGAGGCGATGAGCAGGTAGCGGCCGTACTGGTAGTGCAGGGTGACCAGTTGCGGGTCGTCCGCCTCGGTGAAGGCGGCGACCCGCCGGTCGGTCGGCGCGTCGGCCGCCTCCGTGGTGCCGAGGTCGAGCGTGACCCGGCGGAAGAGCGCACGGTGGTCGGACTCGTGCCGGGAGCGCAGCCGCCCGTACGGAGTGCCGGCGGCGGCGTTCAGCGGGCGCTCGGCGCGGGCACGGTGGTCGCCGGAGGCGTCCCGGTAGTCGTTGTAGCTGGTGCCGACGGACACCAGCAGGGTCACCGCGTCGGCCCCGGTCACCGCGAGCGTGCCGTTCTCGCTGCGTACGGTGCCGCCCTCGGCGTGGGCGCGGACCAGGGCGCGGAAGCGGACCTGGCCGGTGACGCCCTCGCGGGTCTGCCCGGTCCCTTCCAGCGCGGCGGTCATCGGGTCCGGGGACTCCGTCAGGGACTGCTGGGGGCTGTCGAAGGCCGCGGTGAAGGAGAGACCGCCGCGGGTGCCGGCGGTGAGCCGAACCACGATCACCTGGTCGGGGTGGCTGGCGAAGACCTCCCGCCGGTACGCGACTCCGCCGCGCGTGTACGTCGTGGTCGCGACCGCTGTCTCGAGGTCCAGATCCCGCCGGTAGCCGCTGACCTCGCCCGTGCCGGGGATCGTCAGCCGCAGGTTGCCCACGGTCTGGTACATCAGCTCGCCGACCGGGATGCCCATGAAGGAGGAGTTGATCAGGTTCTGGGCGGAGTTCCATTCCCCGGCGAAGACCCTGCGCCGGATCTCCGCGAGGTTGGCCAGGCCCTGGGGGTTGGCGGGTTCGTACGGGCCCCCGGCCCACAGCGTGTCCTCGTTGAGCTGGAGCTGTTCGGTCTCCACGCCACCGAACACCATGGCGCCGAGGCGGCCGTTGCCGAGCGGCAACGCCTCCAGCCACTGCCCGGCGGGCTTGTCGTACCACAGAGTGAGGGGGGAGGGCTTGCCGGGGGGAGCGCCCGGCGCGTCCGGGGCGGGCTGCGGGGCCGCGGTTGCTTCGGCGGCCGGGAGGCCGGCGGCGAGCGCGGTGGACGCGGCTGCGGAGGCGACGAGGAACTCTCTTCGTTCCATGGGTGTGCCAATCCATTCTGTCGCGGGTGTGGGCCGGTCATGGGAGGGCGCGTGCCCCCGGTGGTGCGAGCGCGGCTGTACGCGCGGGCGGCAGAGCCGCCGCCCGCGCTGGTCGTCCTCGGCCGGAGAACGGACCCGGTCCTCGCGAAGGCCTGTGGTCCCGGCTCGGTCGTCGTCCGGTCCGGCCGGACGACGACACGGCCTAGTCCTGGACCTTGCCCCCGGTGATGCGGGACAGCGCCAGGGCGATGAGGATGATCGTGCCGTTGAGGGCGCCGATCCACTGTGCGGGGACGCCGCCGAGGGTGAGGACGTTCTGGATCATGAACAGGAGCAGGATGCCGGTGAAGGCGCCGAACATGGTTCCCTTGCCGCCGTTGAGGCTGATACCGCCGATGACCGCGGCGGCGAAGACGGTGAAGATGTAGCCGTTGCCCTGGGCGGAGGCCACCGAGGCCAGGCGCCCCGACAGGAGCAGGCCGCTGAGCGCGGCGAGAACGCTGGCGCCCACGATGACGGTCCACAGCACCCGGTCGGTGCGGATGCCCGCGGCCTTGGCCGCGTCGACGTTGCCGCCGATCGCGTACAGCGAGCGGCCGAAGCTGGTGAAGCCGAGCACCACGATCCCGACGGCGAAAAGGATCAGGCAGATCCACACCGAGGCGGGCATGCCGGCCCACTGGGCGGTGCCGAGGTAGAGCATCGACGGTGGCAGCTGAAAGAAGGTCTGGCCGCCGGAGATGCCGGTGAGGACGCCGCGCAGCACGATCAGCATGCCGAGCGTCACGATGAAGCCGTTGAGCCCGAACCGGATGATGAACAGGGCGTTGACCACACCGATCAGCAGGCCGACCGCCAGGGTGACGGGCACGGACCATCCGCCGGGCAGCAGACCGAGGCCGTGCGTGGCGCCCGCGGGGACGGTGAGCCAGGCCGCGACGCCGGGGGCGATCCCGACGGTGGACTCCAGGGAGAGGTCCATCTTCTTGACGATCAGCACCAGAGTCTGGGCGAGGACCAGGAGTGCGATCTCGGACATGGTCTGCAGGACGTTGATGAGGTTGTCGGCCTGCAGGAACACCGGGTTGACGAGCTGTCCGACGATCGCCATGACGATGATCGCGGGAACAAGCGCCAGGTCGCGCAGCCGCGCGAAGGCGATCCTGCGTTCCCCTCCTCCCCCGGTGGCCGGCGGCTCGCTCGCGGTGTCCGGCCGCCCGCCGTCCGGGCTCTTCGCGGAGGCCGCGGTCGCGCTCTCAGACATCGAGGTCCACTCCTTCCATCGCGGCCACGAGCTCGTGGTCGTGCCAGTCACCGGCCTTCTCGGCCACGACGCGCCCCTGGAACATCACCAGGACCCGGTCGCAGGTACGCAGGTCGTCGAGTTCGTCGGAGGCGATGAGCACCCCGGTGCCGGACTCGGCGATCTCCTCGACCTTGCCGAGGAGGAACTCCTTGGACCGCACGTCGACGCCGGCGGTCGGATTGATCAGCACCAGCAGTTTCGGGTCGTTGGCCATGGCCCGTGCCATGACGACCTTCTGCTGGTTGCCTCCGGAGAGCCCGGCGACGGGCAGCTGGGGCCCCGGTGTCTTGATCGCCAGCTTTTCGATCATGGAGCGTGCGTAGGCGTCGCGGCGGCGGCCGTCGATGAGCCCGCGTGGGCCCAGACGCTCGGGGATGGTCAGGGTCCCGTTGTCCGCGATGGACATCTCCGGCACGAGGCCTTGTTGGTGGCGGTCCTGCGGGACGAAACCCACCCCTGCCCGCAGGGCCGCCGGTACGCTGCCCGGCCGTGGGCGCACCCCCGCGATCCGCACCGTTCCCGTGTCGGCGGCCCGCAGTCCGACGACCGTCTCCGCGACCTCGGTACGGCCGCTGCCCGCCGCGCCGGCGAGACCGACGATCTCCCCGCCGCGGATCCGGAAGGACACGTCGTGGTAGGCGCCCTCGACGGCGGAGCCTTCCATCGCAAGCACCGTCGGGGACCCGGCGGCGACGGGGCGGCGGGATGGCCCGCCGCCCTTGGCGGCGCCCTCGCCCGTCATGGCGGCCACCAGTTCGGCACGGGGCAGTTCGGCCACGGGAGCGGTGAGGATGTGCCGGGCGTCGCGGAACACCGTCACCGTGTCGCAGATCTCGTAGACCTCCTGCAGGTGGTGGCTGATGAACAGGAAGGTGATTCCCTGCTGCTGGAGGTCCCGGATCCGGGCGAACAGCCGGTTGATGGCGGCTCCGTCCAGCTGTGCGGTCGGCTCGTCGAGGATGATGAAGCGTGCGCCGAACGACAGCGCCCGGGCGATCTCCACGAACTGCCGTTGCTCGATGTCGAGTTCCCCGGCGAGGGTGCGCACGTCCACGTCGACCGACCAGGTCCGCAGGACCTCCCGGGCCCTGGCGCGGACCGTCCGCCAGCTGATCAGGCCGCCCCGGCCGCGACCGTGCCGGTTCAGGAAGAGGTTCTCCGCGACCGTCAGCTGGGGGATGATGGTGGACTTCTGGTAGACACAGGCCACCCGCTGCCGCCACGCGTCCCGTTCGGCGAGCCGGGGAGCCGGCTGGCCACCGAAGGTCACCGATCCCTCGTCCGGTGCCTGGAGTCCGGTGAGGACGGAGACCAGGGTGGACTTGCCCGCCCCGTTGCGCCCCACGAGCGCGTGCGTCTCGCCGGGCCTGATCGTGATCCCGGCGTCGTGCAGTGCGACCGTGGGCCCGAACCGCTTCGTTATCCCCGTCGCCTGGGCGACGGGGGGAGCCGTAACCATGCTGTGCATCGCCCTTCCGGTCAGCCGAGGTTGTTGCCCCACAGGGAGGAGTCGTCGCTCTTGAGGCTGGGAACCCCGCCGTACGTGCCGCCGTCCGCGGTGACGAGCGGGGCGGAGAGCTGGTCCTCCAGCACACCGTCGCGCACCTGGATGATCGTGCTGTCGTGGTCGGTCTTGCCGGGCTTGAACGTCTTCCCGTCGATCGCCGCCTTGAGGTAGTAGAGCGCGTACTTGGCGTAGAGGTCGGCGGGCTGGGAGACGGTGGCGTCGATCTTCCCCTCGCCGATGTTCTTGAGTTCCTCGGGGATCCCGTCGTTGGAGACGATGAACACGTGCTTCTTGTCCTCCGGACCCACCAGCAGGTTCTTCTGCTTCAGCACCTGGAGGGTGCCGGCGAGCGCGAAACTGGACTGCATGTACACACCCTTGATGTCGGGGTGCGCGGTCAGGTCGGTCTGGAGCTTCTGAGCGGCCAGCGCCCCGTCCCAGTTGGTCGCCTCACCGAAGACCCTGATGGCGGGGTAGTTCTTCTTCATGCACGCGTTGAAGGCCTCGGTGCGGTCGCGGCCGTTGATCGAGGCGAGGTCGCCCTGGAGCATGACGACCTTGCCCTTGCCGCCCAGCTTGGTGCCGAGGAACTGGCAGGCCTTCTCGCCGTAGGCACGGTTGTCGGCGCGGACCACCATGTAGACCTTGCCGGTGTCCGGCCGGGTGTCCACCGTGACGACCGGGATCTTCTTCGCGTCCATCTGCGCCAGCGTGGGCGCGATGGCCGCGGTGTCCTGGGGTGCCATCGCGACGCCCTTCACGCCCTGGCTGATGAAGGTCTGCGCGTTGGCGGTGAGCTTGGCGACGTCGTTCTGCGAGTTGGTGGTCTTCAGTTCCAGCCCGAGCTCCTTCGCGGACTCCGGCGTGTACTTGATGTACGAGTTCCAGAAGTCGGTGTCGGAGCGCGGGTAGTCGACCCCGATCACCGTCGAACCGCCGCTCGCGCCCGGCGCTGGTCCGGAGCCGCCGCAGGCGGTGAGTGCGAGGACGGTCAGGGCGCCGAGGCCGGCGAAGCATGCGTGCCGGGTGAATCTGAGCTTCATTGCTCGTTCTCCTTGCCGGTGGGTCGCGAGGACGTGTCGGATGCCGGGCGCCGGCGGGTGTGGGGGCGGTGCCGGCGCGGCGAGTCGGGGGAAGCGGGCCGTGGTCAGGTACGCGGGCGGATCCGCAGGCCTTCCATGCCGCCGTCGACGGCGAGGGCGGTGCCGGTGGTGGAGCCCGACGACGGGCTCGCGAGGTGGGCGACGGCAGCGGCGACCTCGTCCGCGGTGACGAGGCGGCCCATGGGCTGACGTGCGCGGAGGGCCGCGCGTTCGGCTTCGGGGTCGGCCGCGCGGGCGAGCAGGCGGCCGATCCACGGTGTGTCGGCGGTACCGGGGTTGACGCAGTTCACGCGGATGCCGGAGCGCACAAGGTCGGCGGCGGTCGCCCGGGTCAGGGCGAGCACGGCGCCCTTCGTCGCGGAGTACAGCGCCCTGTCGGGCAGCCCGGCGGTGGCGGCCACGGAACAGGTGTTGACGACGGCCGCGCTGCCGGAACGGCGCAGATGGGGCAGCGCCGCGCGGGTCACCCTGACCATGCCGAGGACGTTGACGTCGAAGACCCGGTGCCACTCGTCGTCGGTGTTGTCCTCGATCGTGCCCTGGGCGCCGATCCCGGCGTTGTTGACCAGGACGTCGATGCCGTCGAGCCGCCGCGCGGCCTCTTCGACGGCCGCCCGGACGCTCGCGTCGTCGGCGACGTCCGCGCTGATCCCGATGAGCGGTTCGGGAACCTCAGGCGTGAGGTCGAGGCAGGCGACGCGGGCCCCACGGACCGCCAGCAGACGGGCGGTGGCGAGGCCTATACCGGAGGCGCCGCCGGTCACCACGGCCTTCAGGCCCGCGAACTCGGGCGCGCTCATCTGCCGGTCTCCCCCCTCCACACGGGGCCGTCGGGGTAGCGGTGGTCCTCCCGCGACCGCGAGTGCAGTTCGGCGCTGATGCCGGGAGCCAGGGGCGCGAGGTAGCGGCCGTCGCGGATGCGCACCGGGTCGGTGAAGTGCTCGTGCAGGTGGTCGACGTACTCGATCACCCGGTCCTCGGTGGTGCCGGAGACGGCCACGTAGTCGAACATCGCCAGGTGCTGGACCATCTCGCACAGCCCGACCCCGCCGGCGTGCGGGCAGACCGGGACGCCGAACTTGGCGGCCAGCAGGAGGATGGCGACGTTCTCGGTGACTCCCGCGGTGCGGCTGGCGTCGAGCTGCAGCACGTCGAGCGCGCCCGCCTGGAGCAGTTGCTTGAACATCACCTGGTTGTGGGTGTGTTCGCCGGTGGCCACCTTGACCGGCGCCAGCGCCCTGCGGATGGCGGCGTGGCCGAGGATGTCGTCCGGCGAGGTCGGCTCCTCGATCCAGTACGGGTCGTAGCGCACGAGTGACGCCATCCAGTCGATGGCCTGCTGGACCCCCCACGCCTGGTTGGCGTCGACGGCGATCCTGACATCCGGGCCGACCGCTTCGCGCGCGAGCCGCATGCGGCGTTCGTCCGCCTCGCGATCGGCGCCGACTTTCAGCTTGATCTGGCCGAAGCCCTCGGCGACCGCCTCCTTGGACAGCCGCACCAGCTTCTCGTCGTCGTATCCGAGCCAGCCGGGGGTCGTGGTGTACGCCGGGTAGCCGTGCTCCAGCAGGCGCGCGGTGCGCTCGGCGCGGCCGGGCTCGGCGCGGCGCAGGATCTCCAGGGCCTCGTCACGGGTGAGGGCGTCCTGGAGGTAGCGGAAGTCGACCAGGTCGACCAGTTGCTCCGGGGAGAGTTCGGCCAGCAGCCGCCAGACCGGCTTTCCGGTGCGGCGCCCGTACAGGTCCCAGACCGCGTTGACGATGGCCGCGGCGGCCATGTGGATGGCCCCCTTCTCCGGGCCGAGCCAGCGCAGCTGGCTGTCGCCGGTCAGGCGCCGCGAGAAGCCGCCCAGGTCGGCGAGCACCTCCGCCACCGGCAGTCCCACCACCAGCGGGGCCAAGGCCCGTACGGCGGCGACCTCCACGTCGTTGCCGCGGCCGACGGTGAAGGCGAGCCCGTACCCCTCGTCCCCGGCGCTGGTACGGATGGTCACATAGGCGGCCGAGTAGTCGGGCTCGGGGTTCATGGCGTCGGAGCCGTCGAGTTCGCGCGAGGTCGGGAACCGTACGTCCACCGCCTCGACCGCGGTGATCAGGTCAGGCATGGCTTCCGGCACTTCCGGCTCGGAGGCTCCGGTGCTGTCCCGGCATCATCGCAACCACCCATCCTCATGTGTCAACGAGATGTCCATACAGCCACAGCAGGGCTCGGACATTGGATGGATTTATAGGGTCGACCCGTCCCGGTGTCCATACCCCCGGAAGGCAAAGGTTTCAGGCACACCATCTGACCAGCCAATAGCTGGTGCACTTGGATCTGGACCCAACTGCAAGCCATCCCATCTCTTTTGCAGCGATGGGATGTATTGCTACGCTGCCGCCGCCCGGGCAACCATCAGGGAGCAGACGGATGTCATTGACCGACAAGGCGATCGACCGCATCAGGGACCTCATTCACTCCGGCGAGCTGCGACCGGGTGCCAAGCTCCCGCCCGAGCAGCAACTGGCATCCGAACTCGGGCTGTCCCGCAACCTGATGCGGGAAGCGGTGAAAGCGCTGGTCGTCGCGCGGGTGCTGGAGATCCGCCGGGGGGACGGCACATATGTGACCAGCCTCGAACCCGAGTTGCTGCTGAGCAGCATCGGGTCCGCGGTGGAACTGCTGCGCGGCGACACCCTGCTGGAGCTGACCGAGGTGCGCCGGCTGTTCGAACCGGTCGCCACCGGGCTCGCCGCCACACGCATCTCGGCCGAGGGGCTGGCGGAGGTCGAACGGCATCTCGACGCGATGCGGGCCGCCCGGGACGACGTGGAGCAGCTCAACCAGCACGACGCCGCCTTCCACCGTGCGGTCATCGCGGCCACCGGCAACGCCACCCTCGCCACCCTGCTGGAGGGGATCTCCGGCCGGACGCTGCGTGCCCGTGTCTGGCGCGGTCTGGTCGACGACGACGCCGCGGCACGCACGGTCGCCGAACACGAGGCGATCCACCGGGCGCTGGCCGCCGGGGACGCCCCCCTGGCCCAGGCGGCCGCCCTCCTGCACGTCAGTACCACCGAGCAGTGGCTGCGCGAGCACCTGGAACCGAACGGCGGCGTCCCGGGCGACGCCGCCGACCCGCGGCATTGACCTTACATCTCATCGCCACCCCGTGGCCGGCCCGAGGACCCGCCGTCCGCGGGCGGGCACGTGCCATCAGCGAGGAGCACCCCATGATCTTCCCGCGCGTCGGCCCGGCGGGCTTCGAACGTCCCCCCGCCCTCGACGCCGACGGCGTCGCCCACGACCTGACACAGCGCGCCGCCGGCATCGACGGCGTCTTCCCGTCCGGCAACGGCCGCGACGTGGCCGAGGCGGACATCGACCGGCCCGGCCGTCGGCGGCACGTCCTCGGGCGGGCCTGATGATCCCCACCGAACGCCCCTGGTACGCGGAACGGGTTCCTCTGGGACGCTCCGGCGTGACCGTCAGCCGCATCGGGCTGGGCACCGCTCCGCTGGGCGGCCTGTACTCGGCTGTCGGCGGACGGCAGGCCGCCGACACACTCGACGCCGCCTGGAGGGCCGGGATCCGGTACTTCGACACCGCCCCGCACTACGGTGCCGGGCTCGCCGAGCAGCGGCTCGGCGCCTTCCTCACCGGAGCGGGCCATCCGCGCGCGGAATGCACGGTGTCCACCAAGGTCGGCCGGCTGCTCGTACCCGGCGCATCCGCACCGGGAGACGAGGCCTTCCACGGCGACCCCGGACTCGTCAGGGTCCGCGACTACAGTGCCGAAGGCGTCTACCGCTCACTCGCCGAGAGCCTGGAGCGCTCCGGCCTCGACGCCTTCGACGTCGTCCTCATCCACGACCCGGACGAGCACTGGGAGGAGGCCGTCACCGGCGCGTACCCGGCACTGGCACGGCTGCGCGACGAGGGAGCCGTACGGGCGATCGGCGCGGGCATGAACCAGACGGGGATACTCACCCGCCTCGTCACCGAGACCGACCTCGACTGCGTGCTCGTGGCAGGCCGCTACTCCCTGCTGGACCACAGCGCGGCCGACGAGTTGCTGCCCGCGTGCGCCGAACGCGGGGTGGGCGTCCTGGTCGGCGGTGTGTTCAACAGCGGCATCCTCGCGAATCTGGCCCCCGACGCCATGTACGACTACGCGCCGGCTCCCCAAGAGGTCCTGCACCACGCGCTCGCCCTCAAGGAACGATGCGCCGAGTACGGCGTCCCGCTGGCGGCGGCGGCGCTGCGGTTCCCGCTGCGGCACCCGGCCGTCACCGGTGTCGTCGTCGGGGCGCGCAGTGCGCAGGAGGTCACCGTGAACGTCGCGCACACCTCCGCGACGATCCCCGAAGAGCTGTGGGCGGAACTCGACGCCCTGGAACGGGACAGGCGATGAGCAGGATCGACGCGCACCACCACATCTGGAGGCCGGCACCGGCGCCTCCGCCCTCCCCCTCCCCGCGCAGCGGTCCCGGGCCGCGGCGCCGCGTGCACGCATGGCTCGACGCACCCGAAATGGCCCCGGTGCGCCAGGACTTCACCTTGGAGGACCTGGCACCTGCGGCCCTGGCGGCGGGCATCGACCGGACGATCCTGGTCCAGGTCCTGCCCGACGCCGACGAGACCACGGAGTTCCTGGCTCTGGCCTCGTCGGCGGGGAGGGTCGCCGGCGTCGTCGGCTGGGCCGACCTCACCGCGGACGGTCTCACCGGCACGCTGGACGCCCTGCGGGCGTCGCCCGGCGGCGACCTCCTGGTGGGCATCCGGCACCTGGTGCAGGCCGAGCGGGACCCGGGCTGGCTGACCCGGCCCGACGTGCATCGGGGGCTGCGCACGGTCGCGGAGGCCGGCCTCGCCTACGACCTGCTCGTCCTTCCGCGGCAGCTGCCCGCGGCCGTCGCCGCCGTCAGGGAGCTGCCGGAACTCACCTTCGTCCTGGACCATCTGGCCAAGCCGCCCATCGCCGCGGGCGAACTGCGGCCCTGGGCCTCGTCGATCCGCGAACTGGCGGCGCTGCCCAACGTGTTCTGCAAGCTGTCCGGAATGGTCACCGAGGCCGACTGGCACGAGTGGGATGTGGCCGCCCTGCGCCCCTTCGCCGACGTGGTCCTCGACGCCTTCGGCCCGGAGCGGGTGATGTTCGGCTCGGACTGGCCGGTATGCCTGCTGGCCGCCTCGTACGAGGAGGTCGTCGGCGCCGCGGAGGAACTGACCGCCGGCCTGACCGGGATGGAGCGTTCCCACGTCTTCGGCGCGACGGCGGAACGCGCCTATCGCCTGGGCGAGGTGCATCGCCGAGGGCGCCCCGGCGAAGGAAGGGCCGCGGAGGGGGCGCGATGAAGGTACGTCTCGCCTACGGGCGGTCAGGGCTGGACATCGAGGTGGATCCGCGGAGAACGACCGTCGTCGAGCCCGTCCACCACGCTGCGGCCGCGGACCAGCCGGCCGTCCTGCGCGCGGCCCTGCGCGACCCGGTCGCCGGGCCCCCACTGCGCGAGAGGGTGCGCCCTGGGCAGACGGTGGCCATCTCGGCATGCGACGGCACCCGGCCGCAGCCCCGGCACCTGATGATCCCGGCCGTCCTGGACGAACTCGACGGCGTCGTCCGCCGGGAGGACGTCGTGATCCTCGTGGCGACGGGCACCCACCGCGGCAACGACGAGTCCGAGCTGCGGGCGATGTTCGGCGACGACACCGTGGACACGGTGAGGATCGTCAACCACGACGCCCGCGACGCCGGGCAGCTGACATGGATGGGCAGGCACGGCAACGGCGTACCGGTGTGGCTCAACCGGGAATGGGTGGAGGCGGACGTCCGGATCACCACCGGCTTCGTCGAACCCCACTTCTTCGCCGGCTTCTCCGGCGGCCCGAAACTCGTCGCGCCCGGGCTCGCCGCACTGGAGACCGTGCTCGTGCTGCACGACGCGGCCCGCATCGGCGATCCGCGCGCCACCTGGGGCATCACCCGTGGGAACCCGGTCCACGACGACGTGCGCGCCATCGCGCAGGCCACGGGGGTCACCTTCGCCCTGGACGTGGTGCTCAACCGGGACAAGGACGTCGTCGCCGCGTTCGGCGGCGATCTGCTGCCGATGCACGCCGCCGCCACGGCCACGGCCGCCCGGATGGCGATGCGCCCGGTGGAGGCGCCGTTCGACGTCGTCGTCACCACCAACTCCGGCCATCCGCTGGACCAGAACCTGTACCAGGCGGTCAAGGGCATGTCGGCGGCCTACCAGGTGGTCCGGCCCGGAGGGACGATCGTGTGCGCGGCCGAGTGCCGTGACGGCTTCCCCGACCACGGCGCCTACCGCCGGGTTCTGGCTTCCGCCCCGTCCCCCCAGGCGCTGTTCGCCGAGATCACCGCGCGGGCCGAGACGGTTCCCGACCAGTGGCAGGTGCAGATCCAGGCCCGCATCCAGTCGGGCAGCCGGGTCATCATGCACACCTCCTTCCTCAGCGACGCGGAACTGGCGACCGCGCACCTGGAGCAGACCCACGACATCTCCGCCACCGTCGCCGAGGCGCTGGCCGCCGCGGGTCCGGACGCCCGCCTGTGCGTCCTGCCGGAAGGTCCGCAGACCATCCCGTACGTGGAAGGGGCCCGGCCGTGAACGAGGTACTGGACCTGGGATACGCGCGACTCGACATCGGTCGCGAGGCACGGCAGGGACTGCCCGAGGTCGTGTACGGCCCCGGCAAGACCGTGGAGCAGATCGCCGGCATCGTCGGCGGCCTCCTGGAGCACAACTCCGGGCCCGTCCTCGCCACCCGCGTCGCCCCCGAAACGGCGGCGGCGGTCCTGGAGAGGGTGGACGCCGGCGCGTACGACGAGGAGGCCCGGCTGCTGCACTGGCGGCCGGCGGCCTCCGTGCGCTTCTCCGTCGTGGTGGCCGCCGCCGGGACGTCCGACCGTCCGGTGGCCGCCGAAGCCATCGCTGTGGCCTCGGCCATCGGTCTGGACACAACGGTCGTGCACGACGTGGGAGTCGCCGGGCTCGACCGCGTCCTGCAGGTGCGCGGCCTGTTGCAGTCCGCCGACGCGGTGATCGTCGTGGCGGGCATGGAAGGCGCCCTGGCCAGTGTCGTGGGCGGACTGGTGTGCGCCCCCGTCGTGGCGGTACCGGTTTCCACCGGCTACGGCGCCTCGCTGGAGGGTGTGACCGCGCTGCTCGCCATGCACGCCTCCTGCGCGGCCGGGGTGACCGTGGTCAACATCGACTCCGGGTTCTCGGCGGCCATGGCGGTCCACCGCATCGCTCGGTCCCGCCCGGCGGCAGGTCGCGAGGACACCGGATGATCTGCTGGATCAACCCGTTCACCGGACTGGCCGGCGACATGCTGCTGGCCGCCCTGATCGACGCGGGAGCACCGCTCGACAGGATCCGGGCCGCCATCGCCGCCACCGGCCTGACCGGCTGGGGCCTGACGGCCGAACGCGTCACCGACCACGGACTGGCCGCCACGCGCGTACGCGTGGAGGTGACCGATCCCCACACCGAGCGCCGCGCCGCGGAGATGGTCGAGCTTGCCTCCCGGGCCGCTCCACGTCCCGTCGCGGCCCTCGCCGTCGCCGCCCTCACCGCCGTCGCCGAGGCGGAGGGGCGACTGCACGACGCCGACCCTGCCGACGTCCATCTGCACGAACTCGGCGGCCACGACACCCTTGTCGACGTCGTCGGCAGCGCCGCGGCCTTGCACGCCCTCGGCGTCAGCGACGTCGTCAGCTCGCCTCTGCCACTCGGCCGGGGCGAGGTCAACTCCGCGCACGGCGTCCTGCCCGTCCCCGCTCCGGCCACCCTCGCCCTGCTGGCCGGGGCAGCCGTCCGGGGCACCGACCTGCCGGGGGAAACGGTCACGCCCACCGGCGCCGCGCTGCTGCACGCCGTCGCCGCCCGCTACGGCCCGCCGCCGCCCATGACACTGGGCCCCACCGGCTACGGAGCGGGCACCCGCCGCCTGCCCGACCGGCCCAACGTCGTCTCCGTCACCTTGGGCTCCGCGGCGCCGGCCGCCCCGGACGCGGCGAACGAGGCGGTCATCGTCCTGGAGACCAATCTCGACGACGTCACCGGAGAGCTTCTCGGGCACGTCATCGCCCGCGCGCTGGACGCCGGTGCCCTCGACGCCTGGACGACCGCCGCGGTGATGAAGAAGGGCAGGCCCGCGCAGGTCCTCCACGTCCTCACCACCCCGCACCACGAACGGCGGCTGCGCGACCTGGTCCTGGCCGAGACCGGCACGCTCGGCATCCGGCGCGTCGGTGCGACCCGCACCACGCTGCCGCGCGCCTTCGAGACCGTCGACGTCGACGGACACACCGTCCGGATCAAACACGGTCCGTACGCGGCCAAGCCCGAGCACGACGACCTGGCGGCCGCGGCCGGCGCGCTGGGTCTGCCCCTGCGCGCCGTCGCCGCGCGCGCACTGCGTCTGAGCCGGGGACCGGCAACGGTGACGAGCCAGGAGGAGAACAGTGACGATTGACGACGTCCTGGAGCGCCGGCTCCTGGACCGCGTGCGCGCGCTCGGCGGCCCCGTCGCCGTCGCCTACTCGGGCGGCGCCGATTCCGCCCTCGTCCTCGCCGCGGCCGCACGGGCTCTCGGGCCCGAGCGCGTCCTGGCCGTCACCGCCGTCTCGGAGAGTCTGGCCGACGGTGAGCTCTCCCGCGCGCGGCATCTCACCGACGACCTCGGCATCGTCCATCTGGCGCCGCGCACCGATGAGTTGTCCCAAGCCGGTTACCGGGCCAACGGGCCCGACCGCTGCTACTTCTGCAAGTCCGAGGTGCTGGACACCATCACCGCGCTCGCACACGAGCACGGCTTCGACCTGGTGGCCACCGGCACCAACGCCGACGACGCGGCCGATCCGCACCGTCCGGGCATCCGCGCGGGGCGGGAACGCGGCATCCGGACACCGCTCCTCGACGCCGCCCTGACGAAGGCGGACGTGCGCCGCCTCAGCCGGCACTGGTCGCTGCCCACCTGGGACAAACCCGCGACTCCCTGTCTTGCCAGCCGCGTCCGCCACGGCATCGAGGTCACCTCCTACCGCCTGGCACGCATCGACCGCGCGGAGAAGGCGGTAAGGGCGCTGGCGGCCGAGGCCGGGGTGCGGGGAATGAGGGACCTTCGGGTCCGCGACCTCGGAGACCTGGCTCGCATCGAGGTGGATCCGGCCCTCGTGGTCCGGATCGCGGCACTGCCGGGCCTCGCCGAAGCCCTCACCGAGGCAGGCTTCGGCGGCGTGCCCCACCGTGTCGAGCCGTTTCGCTCGGGTCGACTCAACTTCGAGGCCTGATCGCGACGTCGGGCAGTAACCGATGGCCGGCAGGCGACCTGCCTGCCCCGCCCCCGACCGCCCATGTCCACGGACCCCAGGAATCCATCCAGACGAACGGAAGCCAGAACCTCAGCTGCCGCCGGCAAACGCTGCGGCCGGCGGGAACCCGGCCGCCGACGGGAACGGCAAGCTGCCACTCACTGTGGATACCAGTGATACCGTGGCTACCATGACGGCATCAGAGAAAACAGAGAAGAAGGCCATGAGCCTTCGCTTCCCTGACCCCGACCAGTACGCGGCCATCGCCGCGGCCGCGAAGGCAGCCGACATGAGCATGCAGGACTACGTGCTCTCCGCCGCCTACGAACGCGCCACCGCCGTCGAGCGGGTCTTCCTCGAGGCTGCCAAGCGGCACGGGGACTACACCCGCGATGCCTTCGCCGAGATCGGCGACAACGAGCCCGACACCGAGCGGCGCGCCGCCGCTCAGGCCGCGCGCCGCCGCCTGGACGAGCTGGACGGCGCCGAGGCCGGTCACGGGAACGCCGCGTGATCCACCGCATCGACGTGCCGTTCCTGCTGCATGCCGCCGAGCAGATCGATGGCGACCCGCAGGTGCACGAGCTGGGACCGCTGTACGCCGCGGTGGCCCGCGTGCAAGCCAGCGCCATGGAACGCGACGTGTACGGCTCCGTCTACCTCAAGGCGGCCGCGCTGCTGCACACCCTGGCCCGGCTGCCCTCCCTGGAGCACTCGAACCTGCAGTTCGCGTGGGTGAGCACCGTCGGATTCCTGACCCTGCAGGGCCACAGCCTGGACTACCAGCCCAAGGTCGCAGCCGCTCTCGTCCGCGACGTGGAGGCCGGCAAGGTCATCGTGGAGGAGATCGCCGTGACCCTTCGCGGCTGGACCGTCCGCTGAGCTCCGGCGAGAACCTTCGCCGCCACTACGATGTTCCGGCCCCGGTCCGGGACGGGTTGCCGACTGCACAGGGACGACGCGACAGGCACATCTCGACGGTGCACTCGTCGGCAGGGCGCCCGGCCGGACATCGCCCCCGAACCGGAAGCCGCCGACGGTGCGCCGGCCGCGGGAAGCACGCGGCTTTCACCACTCGGTAGCTCCCGCGCAGGCAGGGGTGGCCCGTGCACCGGCGGGGGGCGGGACGGTCTCGGGTATGCGTGGCGGAGGCCACAGCCGCCTGGCGGGGGAATTCCCGGCACCTGCCGGATGGCGTGGGACCGGTGGCGTCGCGAGTCTGATGCGCATGACCCACGCATCACCCGGCGCGGCCCAGGTTCCGGCATCGCTCGACAAGGTCCCGGAGGCCGGCTCCCGATTCCGCTCCGTGGCGGCGGGACGGCTGATCGGCGTCGACCTCGCGCGGGGTCTGGCCATCCTGGGAATGTTCGCCGCTCATGTGGGTCCCGACCCCTCCGCGGGCGGCCCGCTCGGCTGGGTGATGGAGCTGGCCCGGGGCCGGTCCTCCGCGCTGTTCGCCCTCCTCGCCGGGTTCTCCCTGGTCCTGCTCACCGGCCGGCCGGAGCCGCGTGCCGGCCGGGCGGGCCGGCAGGCCGTGGGACGGGTGCTGATCCGCGCCGTCGTCCTCATCGTCCTCGGGTACCTGCTGACGGACCTGGGCACGTCCATCGACGTGATCCTCTCCTCTTACGGTCTTGCCTTCGTCTTCGTCCTGCCCCTGCACCGGCTGCGGGCCCGCACGCTGACGCTGGTCGCGGCGGCCACCGCGCTCGTGCTGCCACAGATCCTGTACGTACTGCGGGTCGCCGTCGACAACGGCGGCTGGAGCGACGCGGTGATCGCGCACGACCCGCTGGCCCGGCTGACCGGCTCGGACGGTTTTCTGGAGCTGCTGGTCACCGGGGACTACCCGGTGCTGACGTGGATGTCCTTCCTCATCGCCGGGATGGCCGTGGCCCGGCTCGACCTGCGGCGGCCCGGCGTGCGCGCGAAGGTCGCCGTGTGCGGGGCGGCACTGGCCCTGCTCGGCTACGGCGGCTCCTGGCTGGCCCTGCACCTGGCTCCGGGCGCGCGGGCCGCGATCAGCGCGGCCGCGGACGGCGCACCCGCCGCCTCGGCCTGGTGGTCGGACACGCTGTCCGGGGTCTACGGGGACCAGGTCGTCGACACACCCTCCTGGTTGCTGGTGGCCGCCCCGCACAGCCAGACGACGTTCTCGATCCTCGGCAACACGGGGATCGCACTCCTGGTGCTGGCCATGTGCCTGGCCGTGGTCGAGCGGTCGGCACGCGTGCGGTGGGCGGCCACGCCCTTGATCGCCGTCGGTTCGATCTCGCTGACCGCGTACGTCGGCCACATCATCGCCATCAAGGTCCTGGGCGTCGACGACATGCCCGACTCCGCCGCTCTGCCGGTCCTGCTCTCCTTCGCCGCGGCAGCGATGGTGCTGGCCCACGCCTGGACCCGGATCTTCCGGCGAGGGCCACTGGAGGTCCTCATGCACGCGGCCACCGCCCCGGCCCGGCTGATCAGCTGAGCGACGGCGAGTGCTTCCGGCGTCCGGTGGCGGAACGCGGAGGATCGTGACCCCGGCGGGAGCGCGAACGCCGCCCCGCTCGCGTCCGTGGTGGGCCGGGAGAGCTGCTACCAGCTGCTCTTGCAGGGCGGACGGCCCGGTGAGCGTCCCGGAAACCTCGGCGCCGCGGCCGCCCGTACGAAGTGGACCCCCTCCACACCGCCGTGGCCGCCGATCGCCGTGACGTGGACGAGGGCGGCCACTTCCTCATCCCTCCGCGCCGAGCAGAGGGTTCCCATCGGCGGCGTGCCGACGACCGCACGGGGACCGCAGGCGCGGATCGGCTACGTCGTGGCAGTCCACGACCAGGCCTGACCGGTCAGGAAGGCCGGCATCGGCGAAGGGGAAAACACGGTCGCGCCTCCGGTGGGTACGGCCGGTCCGATCCGGTCCGCAGACCGAGCAGACCGAGCAGACCGAGAGCTGTCGTGGTGGCAGTTGGCGCAGCGTCACGAGCGTGCTGCAGAGCGTCACCCCTGTCAAGGCGCTATCCAACATTTCATTGAATTCATTTCACGGATGTCGGCGATCTTTTGACGGTTCGCCAAAAAGATTCTGCCGACTCCGTCCAAAGCTCTGGACAGCACTGGGGACCCTGGTTAGCGTTCCAGCCGATCCACACGATGTTGCGTCGATGTAACGCCAGTACGGCCTTGCTACCCACCCGCCCCGCACGCCGGGGCCATATGTGACGCGTCCGTACCGCCGACGAGAGCTGACCTCCCACCCGCCGCGAGCGGCGGCTCCACCTCGTCACAGCTGTCCCGCACTCCGCAGCACCCCGCCCTGGCGGGGGTTCCCGGCCGCGGCATGTCGTCGCGGCCGTCAACGCAGCAGAAGGGAAGCCCCATGAAGATCCGTTCCTACCTCGTCGCAGTCTCGTTGGTGGCCTCGGGCGGGCTGGTCACGATCGCGGCGCCCGCGCAGGCGGCGCTCACGACGACCTGTGTGGGAGAAGGCGGGGCCGTCACCGTGAGCGGCGCCCTCGTGGTACCGGCCGGCGCGTCCTGCACGCTGACCGGTACGAAGGTCAAGGGCACGGTGACGATCGAGGCCGGCGCCGACCTCGTGGCGAAGGGCGTCACCTTCAGCAGCACCGTCGCCGTCGGGAACAACGCCTACCTGGACATCACCGACAGCAGCGTCAAGGGCGCGGTGACCCAGCAGGGAGCCTTCGGCGTCCACGTGCAGAACACCGCGGCGAACGGCGGCATTTCGGCCGTCGACGGCTTCCTGTACAGCGTCGACTCCACGGTCAAGGGAGACGTCAGAGCCTCCTCGGGCGAGCTGTACATCTCGGGCACCACCGTCTCCGGCGCCGTCACAGGCGACGCGAACCTCTACACCGACGTCTACGACACCACCGTCGGCACGACGCTCACCGTGAGCGCCAACACGCTCGGCGGTGTCCTGTGCGCAAGCGAGGTCGAGGGCGACACGGCGTACCGGAACAACTCCGACACCCTCCAGCTCGGCGGCGACGGCCCGCTCAGTTCCTGCGCGCAGGCCACCTACCTCCGCGGCGACCTCGCGGTCACCGACAACAACGCGAACGCGATCCTGGACAACACCATCGTCCGCGGCAAGCTCATCGCCAGCGACAACAGCCCCGCACTCCAGGTGGGCGAACTGGCCCGCGTCCGCGGCGGCATCACCGCGACCACCACCGCCCCCTCGGCGTCACTCGCCCGTGCGGCCAAGGCGGCCCCGCAGGACCGCGGCGCCGACCTCGCCGCGAAGGTGGCGGAGCGTACCGCGCAGGCGGAGGCCGCGGCGGCCGCCGCGGGCACCGGGCTGTGACCCCACTCCGTCCACGGGCGGAAAGCGCTCCGCACCACCGCACACGTCACACCCCACTCTTCTTCGCCGCATCCACCAAGGAGTGACCGTGGGCCACCTGAACAAATCCTTCGACCGCAGAGACTTCCTGCGGGCCACCGCCGGCACCACCGTGGCGCTCGCCGCCGCCTCCGTCGTCGGCGCCGCGACGGCACCGGCCGCCTCCGCCGCGCCCAGCATCCTGTCCATCCCGAAGGACCGCATCTCCCTGCAGCTCTACAGCGTCCGTGACAAGGTCTCCTCGCTCGGCTTCCGGGTCGTCCTGGAGGAGATGGCACGCATCGGCTACAAGGAGATCGAGTTCGCGGGCTACACCCAGAACACCTCGATCCTCGGCCGGCAGATCACGCTCCAGGAGATCCGGCAGCTGCTGGACGACAACGGTCTGAAGGCGATCGGCAGCCACGTCGGCATCGGGGACCTGCGCTCCAACCTCCAGGCCCAGCTCGACGCGGCGCAGATCCTGGGCATGCCTCACGTCGGCACCGCCAACGCGCCGTCGAACTCCAACACGGTCGCGGGCTACCTCGCCGCGGCGGAGGAGTTCAACACCTGGGGGCAGGCGGCCGCCGCCCGCGGTCTGAAGCTCTACCAGCACAACCACGCCGGCGAGTTCGCCTTCGCCACCGACCAGCCGTCGGTCCGGCTGTACGACGTCTTCCTGCGCAACACCGACCCGCGCTACGTCTACCTGGAGATGGACGTGTACTGGGCCTACGTGGGCCAGCACCGCTGGCCGGGCTTCGACCCCGCGGCCTACGTGCGCAACCAGCCCTACCGCTACCCGCTGTTCCACATGAAGGACGGCGCCGCCAGCACGGGGGCGGACGGCTACTCCATCGTCGAGTTCGGCGCCGGCGTCCTGCCGTACCAGCAGTTCATCCGGGACATCGGCGCCCGCGGCAGCCACGTCGGCGTCTGGGAGCAGGACACCGCTCCCAACACCCAGCCCAACCCGCCGGGTTCGTTCGGCGCCGCGCAGCGCAGCTTCACCGCACTGCAGCAGCTGCTCGCCTGACCGCGGGCACCCCACCGGGCACAGCCCGCCATCGGCGTTCCGCTGCCACGGCCCGATCGGCGGGCCGGCCCGGCCGCGCACCTCCTGACCGGCACAGACCAAGGAGACGCATCACTGTGTACCGTACCCTCAGAGGCCTCATGGCCGGGGTGCTCCTCGCATCGCTGCCCATGCTGGGCGGCCTCGCCTTAGCACCGGCAGTGCAGGCGCGCCCGGACGACGCGCGCGCGAGCGCTGCCGCCGACCCCGCCGTGGACTGGTCGAACTACGAGAAGGTCACGCTCAGCAAGACCACCGGAGAGCCGATCGACCTCGCCGTGCTGCCCGATCTGCGCGTCCTGCACACCGCCCGCAACGGCGATCTGCGGATGACCGACCCCGGCACCGGCATCACCAAGGTCGTGAACCACCTCGACGTCTACCAGAACTCAGAGATGGGTCTGCAGACCGTCACCCTCGACCCGGACTTCGCCAACAACCACTGGGTCTACCTCTACTACTCGCCGCCGCTGAACACTCCCACCGGTTCGGCCCCCGAGCGGCTGCCGTCCGGGCAGACCGACGCCTACTGGAAGCAGTGGGAGGGCTACGACGCCCTCACCCGCTTCAAGTGGACGGGTGACCAGCTCGACCTGTCCACCGGCCAGGAGATCATCCGCGTCACCACCAACCGCGGTCAGTGCTGCCACGTCGCCGGTGACGTCGACTTCGACGCGCAGGGCAACCTCTACCTGTCCACCGGCGGCAACACGCCCGCGTCCGGGCCGAATGTGAACGGTTACACGCCGATCAACGACGCGGCCACCTACAACCCCGGCCTCGACGAGCGCCGCGGCTCCGGCAACACCAACGACCTGCGCGGCAAGATCCTGCGCATCCACGTCCAGGACGACGGCAGCTACACCATCCCGTCGGGCAACCTGTTCCCCGTCGGTACGCCCAAGACCCGTCCCGAGATCTTCGTGATGGGCCTGCGCAACCCCTACCGCATGGCGGTGGACAAGGCCACGGGCGCCGTGATGTGGGGCGACTACGGCCCCGACGCCGGCAACGCCGACGCCAACCGGGGGCCGATGGGCTACGTCGAGTGGGACACCACCACCACCGCCATGAACAGCGGCTGGCCGTTCTGCACCGGTGACAACACCCGTCCCTACCGGGACTTCGACTTCGCCACCCTCACTCCCGGCCCCGCCTTCGACTGCGCCGCGCCGGTCAACGACTCCCGCTGGAACACCGGCCTCACCGAGCTGCCCCCGGCGAGGGCGGCCACCTTGTGGTACGGCGACCGCGACACCGACCAGCCGTGGCCGGAACTGACCGCCTTCCGCGGTCCTGGCGGCCCCGGCGGCCAGGCGCCGATGGGCGGCCCGGTCTACCACTACGACGAGTCCAACCCGGCTCCGGGCAAGTTCCCCGCCTACTGGGACGGCAAGGCCTTCCTCGGGGAGTTCTCCCAGGACTACGTCGCCGCCCTGACCCTGGCGGGCCCGGACGGGCCGGTCACCAAGCTGGAGAACGTCCTGCCCAACAGCGAGCGTGCCGGCAACGGCATCCCGCCATGGGACAACCCGATGGACCTGGAGTTCGGCCCCGACGGCGCGCTCTACGTCCTCGACTACGGTGACGGCTTCTTCCGGCAGAACCCCGACGCGGGCCTCTACCGGATCGACTACGCGGAGGGCAACAAGGCCCCCACCGCGGTGATCAGCGCCAGCCCCTCCTCGGGCCAGGCGCCGCTGACCGTCTCCTTCAGCGCCACCGGTTCCAGCGACCCGGAAGGCAGTGCCCTCACCTACCAGTGGGACCTCGACGGCAACGGCACGTTCGAGACCTCCGGCCCGACGGCCAGCCGCACGTATCCCGACAACGGGCAGCTCCAGGCCCGCCTCAAGGTCACCGACCCCGAGGGCAAGACCGGCCTGACCAGCAAGCAGATCACCGTGGGCAACACCGCGCCGACGGTCGCGTTCAGCTCCCCGCCCAACGGTGGCTTCTTCACCTGGGGCGACGTGGTGCCGTACGCCACCCGGATCGACGATCCGGAGGACGGCACCAACATCGACTGCACCAAGGCCGCCTGGACCCTCGGCCTCGGCCACAACCAGCACGGCCACCCGGTGACCAGCGGGACCGGCTGCTCGGGGGCGATCACCACCCCGGCCGACGCCGGCCACGGTGACACGGAGAACGTCTTCGGCGTCCTCGGTCTCACCTACACCGACCGGGGCGCCGGCAGTGTGCCCCCGGCGACCAGCGACGCCCAGGTCGTCCTCAACCCCGCGCTGATGCAGGGCGAGCACTACGACTCGGCACAGGGCGTCACGATCACCGATGACACCACCGCCTCCGGACAGCGCAAGCTGACCGCCTTCGACGCCGGCGACTGGATCGGCTACGACCCGGTGTCCTTCGCCGGGATCACCGGCGTGCAGACTCGCGCCGCCGGCGCAGGAACCCTGTCGCTGCGCTGGGGCACGCCCAGGTCCGACCCGTTCGCCACGATCACGGTGCCGGCGGGCGACGGCTGGCAGACCGTCAACACGGCGCTCAGTTCGGCTCCCACCGGCACAGGGCAGCTCTACATCACCTCCTCGGGCGGCGTCGACGTGGACTCCTTCACCTTCCAGGGGTCCGGTATCGCCGACAGGACCCCGCCGACGGTGACGGCCACCCTCAACCCGGCGCAGCCCACGGGCAGCAACGGCTGGTACACCGGCAACGTGTCGCTGACCGTCAGCGCCACCGACAACGGGGCCGTCAAGAGCCGGGAGTACTCGCTCAACGGCGGAACGACCTGGCTGAGCGCGAACAGCACCGTCACCCTCTCCGCGGAGGGGATGAGTTCCATCCGGTACCGGGCGACGGACACGGCCGACAACGTCTCCACGGTGGGCACCATCGCCGTCCGCATCGACCGGACCGGACCCGCCGTGACGGTCACCGGTGTGACGGCCGACACCGCCTACGGGAACTCCCAGCGCCCGACGCCGGTGGTATCGGTCACGGACGCCGTCTCCGGGGGGCCGACCGCGACCGCGCTGCTGGACGGTACGGCGGTCACGCCGGGGCAGCCCCTGCTGCTGTGGCGGTTGCCGTTGGGGGGCCACGACCTGGTGGTCACAGGCCGTGACGCGGCGGGCAACACCACCACTCGCACGGTGCACTTCACCACCAGCACCTCCTTCGACGAGCTGGACACTCTGATCACCCAGCTGCGTACGGAGAACCGGCTGACCGAGCAGGGCCGGCAGCGGCTGACGGTCCGGCTCGACCAGGCCCGGGCGCACGCTGACGCGGGGCGCACCAACCAGGCGGCCGCGGTCCTGGACCAGGTCGCCCAACTGGCCGCGGACGCCCATCTGGTGACCGACACGGCCGCGCGGACCGCGATCGCCCGCGATGCCCTCGCCGTGAAGGGAGGCCTGACCGGCTGACGCCAGGAGTGCTGCCCGGCGGTCGAAGGGCCGGGCAGCACCTTGTCAGTGGCTCCAGGGCTCACCGGTGGCCGTCGCGGGACGGCGGCTGCCCGCCCTGGAGTCCTTCCACATGCCCTCCGTTCCCGAGCTGATATCCCCGTCGGGCGACTTCCGGTACCGATGCTTTTTTCGTTTCGGATTTAACTTTCGATGATCCGCGTGAAAGCCATTGACGCTTATCGAGTAACGCCCCTAACGTTTTGTCATACATTCGGCCGATACTCGGGAAGTGAGTCTGTGAGCATCCAGTACCGCGTGCTGAGCCTGTTGCGCGACCTCGGACCGCTGTCGCGCGCGCAGCTGTCCGACGAGCTGGAAGTGGCGAGGCCGAGGCTGCTGGCTGAACTCGAAGCCCTGATCGCGGCCGGGAAGGTGCTCGAGGCAGGACGCGCCACCTCTCGCGGCGGCCGCCCTTCCACACTCGTCCAACTCGACCCCGAGATCCGGTTCGCGGCGGTGGACCTGGGGGCCAGTTCGATCGACATCGAGATCACCGACGGAGGGCTGAAACCGATCGCCTCCTATGCCGAGGCCGCCGACATCCGCAAAGGCCCGCGTGCGGTCCTGGACAGGGTCAACGAACTCCTGAACAAAATGGCGGGCAAGTCCGGGTGCGCGCGGTTCAACTCCATAGGCATCGGACTGCCGGGACCGGTCAGCTTCAAGGAAGGCATCTCGGTCTCCCCGCCGATCATGCCGGGCTGGGACCGCTTTCCCGTCCGGAACACCCTCACCGACGCGCACGGCTGCCCGGTCGTGGTGGACAACGACGTGAACGTGATGGCCCTCGGCGAGAGGTACGCCGGGGTCGCCAGGTCCGTCGACAACCTGCTCTTCGTCAAGATCGGCAGCGGCATAGGCTGCGGTGTCCAGGTCCACGGGCAGATCTACCGCGGGTCGGAGGGATCCGCGGGCGACATCGGCCACATCCAGGTCGCGGCGGAGGGACCGGCCTGCGCGTGCGGCAGGACCGGGTGCCTGGAGGCCTTCTTCGGCGGTGTGGCCCTGGCCCGCGACGCCACCGCCGCCGCCCGTTCGGGGCGGTCGCCGGCGCTGGCCGAACGCCTCGCCGCGGAGGGCGGCCTCACCGCGGTCGACGTGGCGGAATGCGCGGCCGGCGGAGACGTCACGTGCGTCAACCTGATCCGGGACGGCGGCCACCGGGTGGGGCAGGTCCTCGCCACGCTGGTCAGCTTCATCAACCCGTCGATGATCGTGATCGGCGGCGGCGTCTCCGGGCTCGGCCATCTGCTGCTCGCCGAGATCCGCAGCGTCGTCTACAAGGGCTCGCTACCGCTCGCCACAGGAAACCTGCAGATCGCGCTGTCGGAACTCGGCCCGCGCGCCGGAGTGGCCGGCGCGGCGCTGCTGGCCAGCGAACTCGACTTCAAGAGACATCTCTGACGAAGACGGCGTGTTCGCCGGCCACCCCGCCTGAAGGCGGCGCTGGGGCGCGACGTACCGGTCCCCGGCGGCCATCTCCACCTCGGCCTGACGGACATTGAGCGGATCGACCCCAACCGGGTGGCCATGGTGCTGCGCCGCTCTGCCCGCAGGTGCCGAGCATGAACCGGAGGTGGGGCGGCTCATCATCGCGCCGGGCGGGTGGGACAGGCCGTCATCGACCGGGGCGAAGAGGGGTGGCGAGGGCATCCTCGACCGCAGGCGGCGCGTCCGGGCCCCGACGCGGCCCTTCTCCGCTCCCGACTGCTTCCAGGCGGTCCAGAACCGTCTTGGCAGGGACCCGGCCGCGGAGCAGTTTCCACGTCTCGACCCCACAACCCGCCACGGACCCGAGACCCGCGAGAAGAACCAATACACGCCATCGCAGCCACCACTGCTCATGGGCCACCGCACTGGCCGCCACGGACACGCCCATGAGTAGCGGACCGCCGGCCTTGCGCAGCCACAGTTCGATCCAGTCCCACATGCGCTTGTCCCCTGCCTCGTCTGTGCCGCCCCCTTTCGGGAGGCCGGGCCGGGCATATGTGGCCACGGTGAGGGCGTCCGGCACCAGGCTGCCCCTGCCAGAGCACCCACAGGCACGATGCCTCGCGTACCGCCACCACCAGCGTCCTCGCAGCAGTGCGCAGCTTGTCACCCGAGCGGTGGGAGGCGAGGGCGTCCGCAATGGCCAACCGGCGGCGACTGTGAAAATCGCTATCCGATCACCGGAGCACGGTGATAGACATCCGGCGTGGCAAAGACTCTTGAGTTCCCTGACCTGTTGCGACTGATCGAGGAACGGTCGACCGCCTTCCGCGCCGTGGTCGCCGCCGCGCCCGGTCTCGACGCGCAGGTGCCGACCTGCCCCGGGTGGACGCTGTTCGATCTGGTGAAGCACCTGGGTGGGGGAGACCGTTTCTGGGCCGCCATCGTCGACGCGGGGTCTGCCGACGCTCCCCCGGCCGAGGCCGTCGCCGCGCGCGCCGCGCTGGAAGTGCCGCAGGAGCGTGAGGCCCTGCTGGCCTGGCTGGACGCGTCGACGCAGCTTCTGCTGGGAGCCCTGCGCGCGGCGGGGCCGGAGAACGGTTGCTGGACGTGGTGGCCCGCGTCGCAGTCACCGCAGACCGCCGGCGGCACCGCCCGGCACCGGGTCCAGGAGACCGCGGTGCACACCTACGACGCCCAGCTCGCCGGGAGCGCCACGCAGCCGCTGCCGGTCGAGCTGGCGCTCGACGGTGTGGAGGAGTTCCTGTTCACCGTCTGCGCAACGCCGAGTGCCTGGCCGCACAAGCCCACGGCCTTCGACTTCCACGCCGCCGAGGGCCGCTCCTGGCGCCTCACCGTCGACGGCGACGGTGCACGAACCACCCGCATCCCCGCGCCCACCGCCGCGACCGGCGAAGACCCGGACGCAGCCGGCGCATCCGTCCACGGCACGGCCAGTGAGCTGGTCCTCTACCTGTACGACCGGATCCAGGCCGACTCCTTGCACGTTGACGGAGACGCAGGGCTGCTCGACCTGCTCCGCGCCTGGGAGCCGGAGGAGAAGTAGGACGTAGCGGGGGCGGTTGACCGCGCCTCGAGCCGGTAAGACACGACTCTTCGCCAGGTTCGTCAACGCGGCACCGGGCTCAAACCCGCGAGGCCGCCTCGGGGCGTCACCGAGCCGACCGTCTACCTGGATGGCAGTGCGAATCTGTCCGTCTCAGCGATCACGAGAAGCGACGCGACCGCCGTCGTCCCGATCTCGTCGACAAGTCAGTCGACCGGGTGGCTGCGGCGGCTGCGGCTGCGGCTGCGGCTGCGGCTGCGGTGCACGAGAGCGGAGCTTCTTGGCAGCTCAAAGGGTGTCGAAGCATCCGGGTCCCAGCCGTAGGGGTCGAACAAGTGGAGGCGCTGGCCGCCCTTGTGGAACGAGGACCCGACGACGGCTTGCGTGGCTTTCTGGCGCACTTCGCGATCCGAGTCGGTGCGCGCCGTCTCTCCGATGCCGCCCACTGCCTGGAGTCGCTGGGGCTCTCCGGCGCGGCGTCCGTAGCGGCCGGGCAGGCACGGCTGGTCGGCGGTCTTCAGCACCCGCTGGTCACGGGCGACGACCGGGTGGCGGCGGACGCGCTGCGCCGGTTGGCACCGACCTACGAGCGGCTGCGGACCGAACTCTCCTCACGTACTGTGTGAAGCGTCTCCGGCGAAGTCGTCAGCGCGGCACGGTCACCGTGCACGTCGGTACCCAGCGCTGCCAGGCAAGCAGATGGGGCGGCAACACCGCCGCTGAGACTGCTGTCTCCTGACCGGACGGGCCCGGCGCGCCTCAAGGTGCGCCGGGCCGCCCGCGGTCTACCACCAGGCGTCGTGTCCGCTGCCGCCGGCCTGGCCCGCGAAGCCCGCGGTTTCGACGGCTCCCGGCCGGGCGCGTCGACCTCGGGTCCGGCGGCGGAACGATCGTCGCCGTCGTGTCGAACGGCGCGAACGGCGGCTCCTACCGGCCGATCAGGCGTCCACCGACGACTCGGCGTCCAGGGGGACGTCGGGGGCGATGTGGGCGCCGAGGACTTCGCGGTAGAGGGCGACCTCCGCCAGCAGTGAACGGCGGACGCTGTCGGCGCGACGGAAGCCGTGTCCCTCGCCCTCGAAGAGCAGGAAGCGGTGCCACACTCCGCGTTCGGCCAGGTTGTCCACGATGCGTGTGGCCTGGTCCGGGCGGCAGATGAAGTCGTCCGCGCCCTGGAGCATCACCAGCGGCACGGTGATGCCGTCCGCGTTCGCGGCGGGTGAGACCTCGTCGAACCGGGCCCGGTCCTGCGGAAGCACGCCGACCAGGGAGTCCACGTAGCGGGACTCGAAGTCGTGGGTCTGCTCCGCCCGCCACTGCGCGGGTTCGCTGATCGGGTAGAGGACGGTTCCCGCGCAGAAGACGTCGGTGTGGGCCAGGCAGGCCAGGGTGGTCCAGCCGCCGGCCGAGCCGCCGCGCACGGCCGTGCGGGCGGGGTCGGCCAGGCCCTCTTCGGCCAGTGCGCGGGCGACCGTGACGCAGTCGTCGACGTCCACCACTCCCCACTGCCCGCGCAGCCGGTCGCGGTAGGCCCTGCCGTAACCGGTGGAGCCGCCGTAGTCGACGTCCGCGACGGTGAAGCCCCGGCTGGTGAAGAAGGAGTACTCCAGGTCGGCGGTGACGCCGGTGGAACTCGTCGGGCCGCCGTGCACCTGCACCAGCAGCGGCGGCAGTTCGCCCTCGGCCGCGCTGACGGTGGGATGGGTGGGCCGGTGCAGCACGAAGTGGACGGGCCGGCCCTGCGCGTCGTACGCGGTGCGGCGTTCCGGCAGGGGCTGCCAGGGGGCCAGCGGATCCACGGACTCGGGCCTGGTGCGTCGTGCCGGACCGGAACCGGGTGCCACGGGCACCGAGAGCAGGGCCGAGCCGAGCGCCGGGGACGCGGCCCTGACCAGGATCCGTTCGCCGTCCGACCACAGGTCGCCCTGGAATCTGTCCCAGCCTTCGGCGAGTTCGGTCAGTTCGCCGTCCCCGGGCGACCAGCGGGCGAGCCGCTGCGCTCCGTTGCCGTGCGGAAGCACTACGCCGTGCGGTGTGACGGTGAACCAGCTCGCGCCGACCCGCCAGATGGGGCCGGCGCAGTCCTCCCGCAGGGGCAGGACGTTGGTGATCGCGATGGCTGTCGGCCGGTCGGTGGCCAGGTCGACGCGGTGCAGGTTCCACCAGCCGTCCGGGTCGGCCATGGCGTAGAGGGTGTCGGGGTTCGCCCATGCGGCCTGGGCGACGGAGACCTCGGTGCCGTCGTGGCTGCCGCCCAGGAGCCGGACGGGTTCACCCGCGACGCCGTCACGCAGGTCGGCGACCAGCAACTCGGAGCTGTCCCAGGGCATATGAGGGTGGTCCCAGCCGATCCAGGCGAGCCGCCGGCCGTCCGGTGAAAGGCGGTGTCCGCAGAGGAAGTGGTGCGAGCGGGCGACGACGCGCAGCGCGCCGGGGTCGTCGGCGGCGGCGCCGGACAGCGGTACGGCGACGATCTCGCGGGTGGTGCGGACGGCCGGGTCGGCGTCGTGGGGTCCGGTGGCGGCACGGGTGGTCTCGCGCACGCACCACACCTCGGTCCCGTCGGGCCCGGTCACCGGATCGGCCCAGCAGGTCTCGCGGCCGGGCGGGTCGGCGGGGGTGAGCGGGACGGGCACGGGGAGCGCATCGTCCCCGGCGGTCCCGAGGCGGGGCACCTCCGCGCGGTACAGCCGCTGGTCCCGGTGGTCGGTGTAGACCAGCAGGTGGCTGCCGGAGGCCGGGGCCGCGGCGCGCACCCAGTACGGCTTGCCGCCGTAGCCGAGGGAGCGGTTGCGCACGGACACCTCGGGGGCGAGCACCGGGACGGGCTTCTCGTGGCCGGGGGCGTTGCGCAGCAGCCGTACGGTCGCGGTCGCCGGGTCGGAGGCGCACCACCAGTTCTCGTCGCCCGCTCCGCAGGGCCAGGCGGTGGATCCGGAGGCGTCGGCGACCGCTTCTGCGGTGATCGGGGACGGCCAGGTGCCGTAGGGCAGGTGAAGGGTGGAGGGCATGGGGTGACTCCGAGTGCAGGGGTGGGGCGGCGGTGCGTGCGGTGGGGCGGCGCGGGCATGGGTCTGTGCGCGCACCGCCCCTGGGTGGATGCTTCCGGTGGCGTAGCGGCTGTAGCGGCTGGGGGCACGCGCCCGGCATCGCCCCCACACGTCATGGGAGTCGGGCGTCACTCGATCCGATCGGAGGACGCTCCGGCGGCGACGGGCGGACAGGCCCGGGGGCTCACCCGGCGGTGAGCCGCACCGGCTCGCCGTGGGCGTCGCGGCGACGCAGGTCGGCCGGGGTCTCCCGGCGGACCATGAGGCGGGCGCGGCCGTCCCGTACGGCGACGACCGCGGGCCTGGGCTGGGCGTTGTAGTTGCTCGCCATGGCGTGGTGGTAGGCCCCGGTGGCGGGGACCGCCAGCAGGTCTCCCGTGGCCACGCCCGAGGGCAGGGCGATGTCGGGCACGACCACGTCCCCGCTCTCGCAGTGGCGGCCCACGACCACGGCGTGCACCGGTTCGCCTTCGGCGGGGCGGTCGGCGGTCCACGCGGTGTAGCGGGCGAGGTAGAGGGAGGAGCGCAGTGCGTCGCTCATTCCGCCGTCGACGGAGACGAACCGGCGGCGCAGCCCGTCCTTGACGGCTCCGACGCGGTAGAGCGTGACCCCGGCCGTACCGATCATCGACCGGCCGGGTTCGACGGCGAGCCGTATGGATGAGCCGGGCAGCACGCGCTCCAGGCCGGCTCGCAGGGCGGCGGTGAACGCCTCGGGCTCCAGGCGGGGTTGGCCCGGCAGGTAGGGAATGCCGGCGCCGCCGCCGAGGTCGATCTCCGCCACCGCGATGCCGTGCCGTTCGCCGAGCAGGGCGACGAAGGCGCCGACCCGTTCTGCGGCGAGGGTCAGCCCCTCGGTCGCGGTGATCTGGGAGCCGATGTGGGAATGGACTCCGGCGAGCCGCAGCGAGGGGCGCGCCGCGACGGCGAGCACGGCCTGCTCGGCGTGACCGCCGCGCACCGGGAAGCCGAACTTCACGTCGTCGCCGCCGGTGGCCATGTAGTCGTGGGTCTCGGCGGCGACGCCGGGGGCGATCCGGACGTAGACGTCCTGGACGTGGCCGCCCGCGGCCGCCGCGGCCGCCAGCCGGTCGATCTCCTCCAGGCAGTCGACGACGACCACGCCGACGCCGTGGGCGACGGCCGCCTCCAGTTCGGCGACGGACTTGTTGTTGCCGTGGAAGACGATCCGGGCGGCGTCGAAGCCGGTGTCCACGGCGAGTTGGAGTTCGCCGCCGCTGCACACGTCCAGGTGCAGCCCCTCGGAGTCGACCCAGCGGACCATCTCCGCGCACAGGAAAGCCTTGGAGGCGTAGTGCACCCGGTCCGCACCGGACTCGCGCCACAGCCGGGCGCGGTGGCGGAAGTCGGCCTCGTCCACCACGTACAGCGCCGTGCCGCAGGCGTCGGCCAGGTCGTCCAGGGCGACGCCTCCGACGTGCAGCCGGCCTTCGACGGTCCGGGCGGTCAGCGGCCACACCTCGGGGGCCGACTCGGGTGAGGCGGCCGCGGCCAGTCCGTCGGGCAGCGGGGTCCCCGCACGCGGCGCGGGCAGGGAGGGAGCGGAGGACACGGGGTTACTCCTCGGTGAGGACGACGAGCATCAGCAGGTCGTCGCTCGGGTCGGTGAAGTGGTGTTCGTCGGTGGCGGCCAAGTGGCAGCTGTCGTTGGTGCGCAGCAGGCGTCCGGTGCCCGCCACCGTCACCCGGCAGGAGCCGGCGAGGACGAGCACGAACTCCTCGCCGGGGTGGGCGGTGGGGCGGTCGTGGTCGCCGAGGTCGGCGTGGAGCAGCCGGGCGCCGACGCGGCTCGCGCCCGGTGCTGTCAGGTCCCAGATGCCGTGGTGACCGTCGACGCCGGCGAGCAGCGGAGCGGGTGCGTACCGCGGCGGGAAGCCGGGGGCGGCGGTGCCCGGCCGGGCACCGCCGAGGAGTTCGGCGGCCGTGACGCCGAGGGCGTCGGCGATCTGGCAGAGGGTGCGGACCGTGGGATTGGCGGCGCCCGACTCCATCTGCGAGACGTAGGCCGGTGAGACACCGGCCCGTGCGGCCACCGCGCTGAGGGTGAGGCCGGCGGCCCGGCGCGCACGGGCGACGGAGGCCGCGAGCACGTCCACGGTGTCGGCGCTGCCGGCAACCGCGGCGCGACCGGAAACGGTGGGGTCGACCGCGTCTGCCCCTGTGGCCGGTTCGGCACGCTGTTGTCCGGGATCGTCCGGCGATGGCGGCGAAATCCGGTCCGGGGCAGGGGAATCGGCCGGGGAGTTTTCCACCCCTGTGACTCTTGACGAGGTCATGTGGCGACAGTAAGACTCACGCATCACTTAGATCAAGCAATCTGGCACCGTCGTTTAACTGTCAGCACAGAGGCAGTTCGACACCCGGACATCCGGGTGTGGACCGCCCCGAGTGGGAGAGGTGAGCAGTGACCCGTCCGCTGGCGCCGACGTCGACCCTCGAGCTGCTGCGTGCGGCGGCCGAGCTGCGCGGGCGCACCGCCCAGCGCCTGTTCGCGGTGCTGGCGGAGGACTACCCGGCCTCACTGGAGCGCCGCCCGGGGCAGTTGCTGCGCGCCGCTCGCGCGACCGCCGCGGACCTGGACGGACTCCTGGCGGCGGCGGGAGTCGCCTCGACCGACGACCTGCGCATGCTGGCGGCCCGCGAGATCGGTCTGCGGCTGGCCGAGCCGGATCTGCGGTTCACCAGCCGGGAGCCGCAGTCCGAGCCGCGCGAGCGGTCGGCGCTTCGCCGGATGATCACCACGGAGGAGGACAACCTCCGCCGCACGCTGGCGGACCTCCAGGCCAACGGGGCCCTGGAGGTGGCGGCCGCGGCCCTGCTGCGGGCGCGGCGGAGATGGGTGCTGGGCGACCTGAAGTCGGCCGGTTACGCCTCTTTGCTGACCAGCGACCTCACCAGCAGCATGCGGGACGTGTTCCTGGTGCAGCCGGCCACGGGCGCTGCGGTCAACGCCATCAGCGACGCACACGCGGACGACGCCCTGGTCGTGTTCAGCTTCCGCAACTACAGCCGCCTGACGGTGGACGTGGCACGCGAGTTCCACGTGCTGGGCGCCTCGGTGATCGCGCTGACCGACAGCTACACCAGTCCGGTGTGCTCCTTCGCCTCGCACGTCCTCGCGGTGGACACGCGCAGCGAGTCGCCGCACCACTCCCCGACGGCGGTGGTGGCCGCGGCCCATGTCCTGGCGGCCCTGGCCGCCGCGGGCGCCAAGGGCGCCGCCCGTCGCAGCCGGCGTCGGACGGAGGTCTTCCGTTCCCTGGGCAGCTACGGCCTCGGCCGTCCGGCCTCGGACGCGGCTGCGGACACGGCTCCGGACACGGCTGCGGACACCTTAGGGGACGCCGACGGCGCCACCGGCCTCCCGGCGGCCGCCGCCGGCGCCCCCGGCACCTACCCCGCGGACGCCGCCGACTCGCCCTCCTTCCCCGGCGACCGTCACCCGCCCGCGCGGTGACCGTCCCCTCCGCCCGCGCTCGTCCCCCGTCCCACCCGCTCCCCCACCTCCGCATGCCCGTCTCGCGGAGCCAACGGCGGCGCAAGGTTCGCCCTCAGCCTCTGCCGCCGGGAAGGCATCTGGTCCTCTCTGTATGAACGATCCCGCCAGCCATCAGGACAGCGCCGCCCTCTCCACCGCCGAGGACGCCGCCCTGACCGCGGAAGTCACCGAGCTGTGTGCCCGGTTGATCCGCTTCGACACCAGCAACTACGGCGCGGGCGACTCCCGCGGTGAGCGGGAGGCGGCCGAGTGGACCGCCGGACTGCTCTCCGACTCCGGTTACGAGCCGGTCGTGCTGGAGTCGGCGCCGCGCCGGGCCAGCACGGTGGTCCGCATCCCCGGCGAGGACCGCGCCGCACCCGCGCTGCTGGTCCACGGCCATCTGGACGTGGTCCCGGCCGAGCCCGCCGACTGGAGCTTCGACCCGTTCTGCGGGGAGATACACGACGGGGCGATCCTGGGCCGGGGCGCGCTGGACATGAAGGACATGGACGCGATGATGCTGGCCGTCGCCCGCTCGTGGGCGCGCCGTGGCGTGCGTCCGCCGCGTGACGTCGTGATGGCCTTCGTCGCCGACGAGGAGGACACGGGCGAGCTGGGCGCGGGCTTCCTCGTCGACCGGCACCCGGGCCTCTTCGAGGGGGTGGCCACCGCGATCGGCGAGTCCGGCGGCTACTCGGTACACCTGCCCGACGCCTCACGGCTCTATCCGGTCGCCGTCGGCGAGCGCGGCAGCGCCTGGATGGACCTGACCGCGCGCGGCGCGGCCGGCCACGGTTCCCGTCCCGGGTCTGACAACGCTGTCGCAACCCTGGCCGCGACCCTGGCCGCGCTCGCCGCGCACCGCTGGCCGGTCAGGACAGTGCCGGCGGTGGCCGCCCTGCTGGAGGGCCTCTCCACCCACCTGGGCATCACGGTCGACCCCGCGGATCCCGCGTCGCTGGCGCAGTTGGGCGAGGCGGCGAAGCTGGTCGGGGCCACTGTCGCCAACACGCTCAACCCCACCATGCTGAAGGCGGGTTACAAGCACAACGTGATCCCCAGCGATGCGACGGCGGGTGTGGACGGCCGGATTCTGCCGGGCGCGGAGGAGGAGTTCTTCGCCACCGTCGACGCGCTGCTCGGCGAGAAGGTCTCCCGCTCCTTCCACAGCTTCGCCGCCCCGGTCTTCGCCGACCACACGTCCCGTGAGTTCGCGGCGATGGCGGCGGCGCTGCGCCGGGCCGATCCCGAGGCGCTGGTCCTTCCGTTCATCATGTCCGGCGGCACCGACGCCAAGGCGTTCGCCCGCCTCGGCATCGAGTGCTACGGCTTCGGCCCCGGCCTGACCCCGCCCGGCTTCGACGCCTGGCGGTACGTGCACGGCGTCGACGAGCAGGTCCTGGTGAGCAGTCTGGAATTCGGCGTGCGGGTACTGGAGGACTTCCTGCGCAGCGACCCGCTCGCCGTGCGCACGGACGGGTGACCGGGTCCCGCACCGCCTGAACCACCGGGCCGCACCGTCGCCACGTCCGCACCGGCCGCCCTCCCCCGGACTGCCCCGGGAGTACCGACCCGCACACCGCACCCGCACACCGCACCCGCACACCCCGCACCCGCGCACCCGCACGCACCGACAGATGCCCTATACACCCGCTCACCGAGCCCCCACGGCCCGTACGTCACTCGTACCCCCCTCCCGTCCCCACGCGGCCCCGGCCGCCCGCACCTCCTGGAGAAGTTCACGATGACCACGTCCCGCCCCTCGCGCAGAAGCGGCCGCACGGCCGCCGCCGCGCTGGCCGCCTCCCTGCTGCTCGGCACCACCGCGGGCCTGCTCGCCGCGCCCGCCGCCACGGCCGACGACGGCGGCAAGACGCTGCGGATGCCCATCACGGGCATCGGCATCGACTCGCTCAACCCGTTCCTCGCCTACTTCGCGGGCAGCCTCGACGTGTTCTCCGGCATCTATCCCACGCTGGACACGGTGGAGCAGGACGGCACCGTCAAGCCATACCTCGCCGACTCCTGGACGACCTCCGGCGACAAGCTCACCTGGACCTTCAAGATCCACAAGGGTCTGAAGTGGAGCGACGGCAAGCCGATCACGGCCGAGGACGCCGCCTGGACCTTCAACCTGATCATGACGAACTCCACCGCGGCCACCGCCAACGGCTCGCTGGTCGGCAACTTCGCCTCGGTCACCGCGCCGGACGACACCACACTGGTCGTCAGGACCAAGAAGCCGCAGGCCACGATGCTCTCGGTCAGCATCCCGGTGTCCGGCATCCCGATCGTGCCCAAGCACATATGGGAATCACACGTGAAGGATCTGAAGACCTACAAGAACGACAGCTACCCGATCGTCGGCTACGGACCGTGGACGCTGACGGACTACAAGCCCGAGCAGTACGTGAAGTTCGACGCGAACAAGGACTTCCTGCTCGGCGCGCCCAAGTACGACCACATGATCCAGCAGGCGTTCAAGAACACGGACGCCGCCGTCGCCGCGTTGCGATCCGGCCAGCTCGACTACGTCAGCGGTCTCAACCCCACCCAGTACAAGGCCCTCAAGGGCCAGTCCGGCATCAAGGCGTTCGAGGCTGTCGGCAACCGCTGGAACGGTATCGAGGTGAACGGCGGCGCCCGCACCCGTGACGGCAAGAAGATCGGCACCGGCCACCCGGCCCTCGGCGACGTCAAGGTCCGTGAGGCGCTGGCCCTGGCCATCGACCGGGCGACGATCGTGAAGAAGGTCCGCGACGGCCTGGCACAGGTCGGCGCCAGCTACCTGCCGCCGTCGCTCCCGCAGTACGCCTGGCAGCCCTCCGAATCGGAGAAGTTCGGCTTCGACCCGGCCAAGGCGAACTCGACCCTCGACGAGGCGGGCTACAAGAAGGGGTCCGACGGGATCCGGGTCGACCCGAAGTCCGGGCGCAAGCTGGAGTTCCGTCTCGGCATCCACTCCGACGACGACGGGGACGCCAAGGTCTCCACCTATCTCACGGGCTGGTTCAAGGAGATCGGGGTCAAGGCCGACATCCAGGCGATGAGCTCCTCCAAGCTCAACGCCGATCTGGCCAAGGGCGACTGGGACATCCTGATGGACTCCTGGTCCACCGGGCCGGACCCGACGTACCTGCTGGGCATCCAGACCTGCTCGGCGCTGCCCGACAGCAAGGGTGAGGGTGGCAGCACGGACTCGTTCTTCTGCGACAAGGACTACGACGACCTGTTCCTGCGTCAGCAGAGCGCCTTCGACGACGGGGAGCGCGCCGCACTGCTCAAGCAGATGCAGGCGATCCTGTACAAGGCCAACGAGAACATCATGATCTACAACGCCAGCGGCCTCGCCGCGTACCGCACCGACCGGGTGGACGGCATCGTGACGGGCAAGGCGGACTCCGCCGGCGCCTTCCCCGCGCAGGTCTCCTTCGCCCAGTACCTGAACGCGGCCCCGGTCAAGGCCTCGGCCTCCTCCTCCGGCGGCAGCTCCGGCACGGTGATCGGCGTGTCCGCGGCCGTGGTCGTCGTGCTGGCCGCCGGCGGTGTGTTCCTGGCGCGCCGCCGCTCCTCCTCCGACGACCGCGAGTAGGCCGTGGCAGACACCATCGACGTCACCGGCGCCGTCGCGGCGGGGCCCGACGGCGCCCCGGGCGGCGGGCGCCGCAACGGCACGGGCTTCGCGCGCTACCTGGTCACGAAGCTGACGGCCGCGGCGGTCAGCTTCCTGGCCACGCTCGTCATCGGCTTCGTCCTGTTCAGCCTGATGCCGTCCGACCCCGTCCAGTCCATCACCCGCGGCCGTCCCACCAGCGACGCGCAGATGGCCCGGCTGCGGCACCAGCTGGGCCTCGACCAGTCGGTGCCGGAACGCTTCCTCCATTTCGTGACCGACACCCTGACCGGCCACCTCGGCACCTCCTGGGAGTTCCAGCAGCCGGTCAGCACCCTCATCGGCGACCGGCTCTGGCCGACGCTGCTGCTGATGGGCACCGCCACCGTGATCTCCGTCCTGCTAGGTCTCTGGCTGGGTGTCAGGTCCGGCTGGCGGCAGGGCAGCTGGCTGGACCGGATCGCCACCGGGGCCTCGCTGACGCTGTGGTCGGTCCCCACCTTCTGGCTCGGCATGATCCTGCTGATCACCTTCAGCGTCGGCCTCGGCCCGTTCCCCGGCTTCCTGCCCGCGGGCGGCATGACCGACCCCGCGATCACCGGCGGCCTGGACCACGTCCTCGACGTGGCCGAGCACCTGATCCTGCCCTGCCTGACCATGGTCCTGGTGGTCTTCGCCCAGTACGTGGCCGTCATGCGCTCGTCGATCATCGACGAGCTGGGCAGCCCCTACCTGCTCACCGCCCGCGCCAAGGGACTGCGCGACGACGACGTACGCCGCAGGCACGCCGTGCCCAACGCCCTGCTCCCCTCGGTCACCATGATCTTCATGCACCTGGGCACCGTGCTCGGCGGTGCCATCACCGTGGAGACCGTCTACTCCTGGCCGGGCCTGGGCCAGCTCAGCTACCAGGCCCTCAAGGTCCCCGACCTGCCACTGCTGCAGGGCACGTTCATCGTGTTCAGCGCGTCGGTGATCCTCATGAACCTCCTCGCCGACGTGATCTACCGCTTCCTCGACCCCCGGGTGCGTGCCCAGTGACCGACCACGAACCCCTCACCAAGACCGACGCACCGGTCGCCGCAGCACCCCAGGCGGGCGCCGGCCCGGCCGTACCGGTCGCACCTGTCGCTGCGAAGCCACGCAGCAACGGATCCACCGGTTTCGTACGGTCCTTCGTGCGCATCCGGTCCGGGGTGGCGGGCCTCGGCATCCTGGTCGTGTTCGGCCTGCTCGCCCTGTGCGCACCGCTGTTCATCACCGGCGACGACCTCGACGTCATCAAGGTGGACGGACCCTCCCTGCACTCCCCCACCGACGGCTACCCCCTCGGCACCGACCAGGCGGGGCGCTCCATCCTGCTGCTGGTCATCTGGGGAGCCCGCTCCTCCCTGTCCATCGGTCTGATGGCCACCGTGCTGACGGTGGCGCTCGGCAGCGCCGTCGGCCTGGTCGCCGGGCACTACGGCGGCTGGATCGGCAAGGCGCTGATGCACCTCACCGACTGGTTCATCGCCCTGCCCAGCCTGCCCCTCGCGATCTCGCTGTCGGCGGTGATCGGGCAGGGAACCGCCTCCATCACCATCGCCATCGCGGTCACCAGCTGGTCGTCCACGGCCCGCCTGGTGCGGGCGCAGACCCTGGCCGTGGAGGCGAAGCCGTTCATCGAACGGGCCAGGGCACTGGGAGCGGGCGGGCCGCAGGTGATGCTGCGGCACGTCCTGCCGAACGTCACCCCGCTGATCCTGGTCTCCTCCACGCTGACCGTGGCCGCGGCGATCCTGTCCGAGGCGACCCTGACCTTCCTCGGCCTCGGCGATCCGACCGGCATCTCCTGGGGCGCGATGCTGAACTCGGCGCTGAGCGGCGGCGCCGTCACCTCCGGCGCCTGGTGGTACCTGTATCCGCCGGGCGTCGCCATCCTGATCGTCGTCCTCGGCTTCACCCTGACCGGCCGCGCCGTGGAGACCATTCTCAACCCGAGGTCGGTGAAGACACGTTGAACGCGATGCTGGAGGTCAGGGACCTCAAGGTCACGTACCGCGGCGGCGGGCGCACGGTGCCCGCCGTGCGCGGGGTGGACCTCACGCTGGACGCCGGGCAGACGCTCGGCCTGGCCGGCGAGTCCGGCTCGGGCAAGTCCACCCTGGCGATGAGCCTGCTGCGGCTGCTGCCGGCCGCCGCCGAGGTCACCGGCCAGGTGCTGTACCAGGGCGAGGACCTGCTCACCGCCAAGTGGAGCCGGATGCGCGCGGTGCGCTGGGCGGAGGCCTCCGTGGTCTTCCAGGGCGCGATGACCGCCCTCAATCCGGTGCACACCATCGGCGACCAGGTGATCGAGCCGATCCTGCTGCACGGCCGGCGGGCCGGCGAGGAGGGTGGCCGGATCACCGAGAAGCAGGCCCGCGCCCGCGCGGCCGAGCTGCTGGAGTCGGTGGGCGTCCCGGCGCGGCGGATGCGCAGCTACCCGCACGAGTTCTCCGGCGGGCAGCGCCAGCGCATCATGATCGCCATGGCGCTCGCCTGCCGCCCGAACCTCATCATCGCGGACGAGCCGACGACGGCGCTGGACGTGATGGTGCAGGCCCAGATCCTGGACCTGCTGACGGACCTGGTCCGCGAGGAGGGTATCGGCGTCATCATGATCAGCCACGACCTGTCCGTCCTCGGGCAGATGTGCGACCGGCTGGCGGTGATGTACGCCGGTGAGCTGGTCGAGTCCGGACCCTCACGCCTGCTCCTGGACGACCCGAGGCACCCCTACACCCGGGCGCTGTCCCGCGCCTTCCCGACCATCGGGGACCCCGCCTCCCGCATGGCACCGTCCGGGCTGCCCGGGGACCCGCCCGACCCGGCCGCGCTCGGCTCGGGCTGCCCCTTCGCCGCCCGCTGCCCCGACGTGCACGAGGTATGCGACGGCGCCCCCGTCGCCCTGTGGCCGGCCGGCCCCGGACGGCAGTCGGCGTGCCTGCGGGTGCTGCCCGGATTCCCGAACGTCGCCACGGCCTCGGACGCGACCGGACCGTCCGCGGAAGGAGCCCGCTCATGACCGCCACCCCCACCGGCACGGTCACCGGACCCACCGCGGACACGGCGCCCGCGCTGGAGGTCCGCGATCTGCACATCACCTATCCGCCCCGAGCCGGCCGCGGCCCCGCCCGGGCGGTGGACGGCGTCGACCTCCAGCTGGGACGCGGCGAGATCCTCGCCCTGATCGGCGAGTCCGGCTGCGGCAAGTCCACCCTGGCACGGGCCCTGACCGGACTCGTCAGGCCCACGTCCGGCGAGGTGCTGTACGACGGCGTGCCGCTGCGCTACACCAGCGCCGCGCTCAAGGCGCACCGCCGCGAGGTCCAGTTCGTTCTCCAGGACCCCGGCGGCGCCCTGAACCCGCGCCAGAACGTGTTCGACGCGGTCGCCGAGGGGCCCCGGCTGCACCGGATGAAGGAGGGCCTCGAACAGCGCGTGCACTCCGCCCTGTCGAAGGCCGGTCTGCGCCCTCCGGAGCAGTTCCTCTCGCGCTTCCCGCACGAGATGTCCGGCGGTCAGCAGCAGCGCGTGGTGATCGCGGGCGCCCTGGCGCTGGAACCCTCGGTGATCGTCGCCGACGAACCGGTGGCCTCGCTGGACGCCTCCGTACGCGGCGAGATCCTCAAGCTCGTCCTCGACCTGCGCCGCGACCTCGGCCTCTCCTCCCTGGTGGTCAGTCACGACCTGGGCCTGGCCTGGAACATCGCCGACCGGGTGGCCGTGATGTACCTCGGCCGCATCGTCGAGGTGGGCACCGTGGAGGAGGTCCTGCTCGCGCCGAAGCACCCGTACACGAAGGCGCTGCTGTCGGTGGTGTCGGCGGAGGGCGGGCGCGGGGAGCGGCCCCAGCTCCTCCAGGGCGAGCCACCGGACCCGACCGCCGTCCCCGAGGGCTGCCGGTTCCACCCGCGCTGCCCGGTGCGGGCCGGCCTCGACACGGCGGGCCGCGCGGAGGCCGGCTGCGACCGGCGGACGCTGCCGATCCTGCCCGCGCAGGCTCCGACCGGCGGTCAGGCCGCGTGCCATCTCGCGGGCGCGTCGTGAACTCGACCGCGACACCGAGGTCCGCCGCCCGCTCCCGGCAAGGTCCGCCGCTGGTCGTGCGCGATGTGGACGGCCCGCTGGAAATGGCGGACTGCGTCGCACTGTACGAGCAGGTCATGGGGCTGCGCCGCGACGACGGCAGTCTCAACCCGCGCCTGCTGACCGCCCTCCAGGACAACAGCGGCCTGGTCGTCGGCGCCTATCTCGGGGACGCGCTGGTGGGCTTCACCTACAGCTTCCTCGCCCGGGAGCAGGGCGCCGACGGGCGGGCCCCGCGCCTGTACCAGTACTCGCAGTTGGCCGTGGTGGCGCAGGAACGCCAGGGCCTGGGCATCGGGCGCCTGCTCAAGCTCGGCCAGCGCGACCGCTGCCTGGCCGAGGGGACGACGCTGATCCGCTGGGCGTACGACCCGATGCAGACCCGCAACGCCCACTTCAACCTGGACGTGCTCGGCGCGGTGGTGGACGCCTTCAAGCCCGCGATGTACGGCACCTCGGGCTTCGGCGCCGCCACCGGCGAGTCCACCGACCGCTTCATCGTCTCCTGGCGGCTGGACACCCCGGCACGGCCGGAAGCACCCGCTCCCCCGCCGCCGCCGGACGGCTGGAGCGTCGGCCGGGTGTACGACGACGGCGACGACCGGATCGTGGTGCTGCCCGACGACTGGCACCGGTTGCGCGCCGAAGCCGGGCCGGAGCACGCCGCCCGGCTGCGCGGCCGCCTGACCGACGCGTTCGCCCGGCTGCTCGCCGACCGCACGCTCGTGTCCTGCGTACGCCTTTCGGGCGGGCTCGCCGCTTATCGCTTCATCCCCCGTGCCGCCGCACACGGCACGGACCCTCGCCCCTGACCGGGGCCCCGCACGGTAGGACGACCGCACACATGACCGTCACCCTTGCCGAGATCGAGCTGGCGCTGGTCCGACTCGATCTCGTCCACTCCTTCGAGACCAGTTCGCACCGCAAGTCGTACCTGGAACACATCGTGGTCCGCGCGACCGCCGAGGACGGCAGCGTCGGCTGGGGCGAGTGCGCCTCTCCGAGCGACCCGTACTACTGCGGCGAGTCCACCTGGAGCTGCTGGCAGGTGCTGGGCGAGTACTTCGCCCCGATGCTGCTCGGCCGCCCCTGGGACCACCCCGACGACGCCGCCCGGCTCACCGCCAAGGTGAGCGGCAACCACTTCGCCCGAGCCGGCCTCGACATGGCCTGCTGGGACCTGTACGGCCAGCGGCGGGGAGAACCGCTGGCGGACCTGCTCGGCGCCGGCGCCCGCACCGTGCCCGCCGGGGTCAGCCTCGGCATCGAGCCGACGATCGACGCGCTGCTCGCCCAGGTCTCCCGGCACGTGGCCGACGGCTACCGCCGCGTCAAGCTGAAGATCCGCCCCGGCTGGGACCTCGAGCCGGTCCGCGCCGTCCAGGACGCCTTCCCCGGCGTCGCCCTCCAGGTCGACGCCAACACCGCGTACCGGCCCGAGCAGGAGGCGGTACTGGCGGAGCTGGACGGCCGCGGGCTGCTCATGATCGAGCAGCCGTACGCAACGACGGACCTGCTCTCCCACGCCCGGCTCGCCGCCCGCCTGGACACCCCGGTCTGCCTGGACGAGTCGATCACCACCCCGGACGTGCTGCGCACCGCGCTCCACCTGGGCGCGGCCGACGTCGTCAACATCAAGGTGTCCCGGCTCGGCGGGATCGGCCCGTCGAAGACCGTGCACGACCTGTGCCTGGACGCCGGGGTGCCGGTGTGGTGCGGCGGGATGCACGAGTTCGGCATCGGCAGGGCCGCCAACCTGGCGCTCGCCGGTCTGCCCGGCTTCACCCTGCCCTCGGACGTCTCCGGCTCGGACAAGTACTACCGGCGGGACATCGTCACGCCGGCGATCCGCGCCGTGGACGGCATGGTCCCCGTGCCCCGGTCCCGGCCCGGAATCGGCCTCGACGTGGACCTCGACCAGCTGGGCCGGCACACCATGCGCACCTGGACCATCCGTCCCCGCGCCCGTCTCACCACCTCTGAGGAGAAGGCAGCATGAAGGTCCTGATCTCCGCCGACATGGAGGGCGTCACCGGCGTCACCTTCCCCGACGACTGCGAGCCCGGTCACGCCCGCTGGGAGTACAACCGGCAGTTCCTCACCGCGGACGTCAACGCCGCAGTCGCCGGTTTCGCCGCCGCCGGCGCCACCGAGATCCTCGTCAACGAGGCCCACGCCGACCAGCGCAACCTGCTCCTCGACCGGCTCGACAAACGGGCCACGCTGCTGATCGGCACGCACAAGCCGCTCGGCATGATGGAGGGCATCGACCGCTCCCCGGACGCGGTGGCCTTCGTCGGCTACCACACCGGTGCCGGCCAGCCGGGCGTCCTCGCGCACACCTACCTGCCCAACACCATCACCGCCGTGCGGATCAACGGCGAGCCCGCCTCCGAGGGCCGCATGAACGCGCTGCTCGCCGACGAGTACGGCGTCCCGGTGGTCCTGGTCACCGGCGACGACCTGTGCTGCGAGGACGCCCGTGGCTGGGCACCGCACGCCGCCCACGCCGTGGTGAAGACCTGTGTGGACCGCTACTCCGCGATCTGCCTGCCGCCCGAGGTGAGCGGCCCCCGGATCACCGAGGCCGCCCGGGAAGGCCTCGCGTCCCTGCCCGCCGGCATCCGGCCGGCGGCCCCGCCCGCCGCGGGCTACACCTACGAGGTGTCCTTCGACGCCGCCCACTTGGCGCCGGCCGCGAGCTACATACCGGGCGTCGTCCAGACCGACCCGCTGACCGTGCGGTTCACCCTGCCGACGATGTACGAGGCGATCCGCTGCTTCCGCGCCCTGACCCGGGTGGTCACCTCTGCCGTGGAGAACTGCTATGGCTGACCCGCACGAACTCCTCGCCCTGGCCCGCACGATGGCCGACCCGGTCCTGGAACGCTGGCAGACGCTGGTCGCGTTGGAGACACCGTCCGGCGACGCCGGACGTGCCGCCGTGTTCGGCGAGCGGCTCGCCGCGGGTCTCGCCGCCACCGCCGACAGCGTCCGGCAGCCGCCGGGACCGGACGGCGCCCACCTGGTGGCGTACTGGAACGGCCGCGAGGCGAAGGACGACGAGGGGGAAGGCCCGCCGGCGGGGCACACACTGCTCGTGGCCCACAGCGACACCGTCTTCCCGGCCGGGACGATCACCCGGCGCCCGTTCGCCCTCGCCGAGGACGGCGACACGGTCACCGGTCCCGGAGTCTTCGACATGAAGGGCTCCCTGGTGGCCGTCGAGCTGGCCATGGACCTGCTGTCCCGCACGGGCGCCTCGCCCAGGCGTCCGGTACGCCTGGTCGTGGTCAACGACGAGGAGATCGGCAGTCCCGACGGCAGCCGCCTCGTGGCCCGGCACGCCGAAGGCGCCCACGCCGTCCTCGGTCTGGAACCGCCACTGCCCGGCGGAGCGTTGAAGATCGGCCGGCGTGGCGTCGCCCGGGTGCGGCTGAGCGTGCGCGGGGTCAGCGCCCACGCGGGCCTCGACGCCGCCCTCGGCGTCTCGGCGATCGACGAACTCGTCGACCAGCTCACCGGGTTGCGGGCGACGGCCACCTCCCACCCGGACGCCGCACTGAACGTCGGCACGATCACGGGCGGCACCCGCGCCAACGTGGTCGCCGACCACGCCGAGGCCGAGATCGGCCTGCGCTACACGACGCCCGAGACCGAACAGGCGCTGCTCCGGGCCCTGCTGGAACCGACCGCGGTGCGGGAGCGGGCCGCCCTGTCCGCCGAGCTGCTCTCCCACCGGCCGGCCTGGGCGATGGACCCCGCAAACCCCCTCGCGGCCGAACTGATCGCGCTCGCCGCCACACTGGGCATGGATCTGCCCATCGGCTCCTCCGGCGGCGCCGGCGACACCAACCTCACCGGCGCGCTCGGCATCCCGACGGTCGACGGTCTGGGCCCCGCGGGCGCCGGCGCCCACGGCGAGGACGAACACGCCTCGCTGTCCTCCCTGCTGGAAAGGGCCGCGCTGATCGCCGCGTTCCTCGACACCCACTGAACGCCGCACCGGCGTCCCACGCGGGCACCGGCCGCACACCCACCCCTCTTCCAAGGAGCCGCATGCCCACCCTGCCCGTCGGGGGCCTCATCCGCCCCGCAGCGCCCAAGCCCGGTGACCGCGTCGCCGTCATCGCCGCCAGCGGGCCGCCCAACCAGGAGAACCTGGAGGTCGGCCTCGAGTCCCTGCGCGGACTCGGCCTCCAGCCGGAGGTGTTCGCCTCCGCCCAGGCGGACGGCGAGTACCTCGCCGGTGACGACGCGCTGCGCGCCCGCGACCTCACCGCGGCGCTCACCGACCCGGCGTTCACGGCGGTCTTCTGCGCGGCCGGCGGCTACGGCGCCCAGCGCACCCTGGAGCTGGTCGAATGGGACGCCGTCGGCACGCCCACCCCACGTACCGTCATCGGCTTCTCCGACGTGACGGCGCTGCTGGAGGCGGTGGCGGTGAAGCTGGGCTGGACAGGGCTGTTCGGGCCGATGCCCGCCATCCGCGGCTTCCATCCGGGCCGGGCCGACTTCGACGGGCTCGCCACGCTGCTCACCGACCCGGCGTCCGTCAAGGAACTGCGCTTCCCCGACTCCCGCGCCCTGGTCGGCGGCACCGCCGAGGGCGTCACACTCGGAGGCACGGTCACCCTGCTCGCCTGCTCCCTGGGCACGGACACCTCGCTGCCCGCGCGCGGCGGCATCGTGCTGCTGGAGGACGTGGAGGAGGAGACGTTCCGGCTCGACCGGTTCCTCACCCAGCTGCGGCGCAGCGGCTACTTCGACGGCGCCGCCGGCATCGTCTGCGGCACCTTCACGGGCTGCGGCACACGCGAGCGCGTCGAGGAGCTGCTCCATGACCGCCTCGGCGACCTCGGCATCCCGGTCCTGGTCGGCGCCGACATCGGCCACGGCGTACCGCAGCAGACGTTCCCCATCGGCACCCCGGCCACGCTCGACGCCGACGCGGGCGTCCTCACCTTCTCGCAGCCCGTGCTCGCTTGAGCCGTCGCGGGCGGACGACTCCCTTGTGGTGGTCTGCCCGGAGTCCACGGCTGGAGGACCCCGGTGCCTGTGGCCTGCCCCTCCAGGGGCAGGCCACAGGCACCGGGTGACGGGTCAGGGCACCGGCGCGCTCAAGCGGACGGAGCGCCGAACGCCGCCACGATCAGGGCCAGTTCTGTGGAGTTCATGTCCTCGCCCTTCGCGTCCGTTGCTCCGACGTCGAGCACCATCGTGCGCGACAGGTCGCGGGTGGCGGCGATGGCGCTGGTGTAGCCGTACCGGCTGCCCGTCTTGCCCCAGACCTCGCGGCCGCCGAGTGTGATCACGGACAGCCCAGCACTGTAGGAGGCCGGGGCGCCGGAACCGTACTCGCGCACCGACGCCGCCGGCAGGGTGAACATCTCCTCCAGTTGCGGCCGGGGCACCACGCGGCCGGTGAACAGCGCCCGCAGGAACCGTTCCAGGTCGGCGGTGGTGGAGATGATGTCGCCCGCCGCGTAGCTCTCCGTCTGGCCCCATGTCGTCACGTCGCGGAGCTCGGTCGTACCGTCGGGGTGCGCGAAGCGCTGGTAGCCGTGGTTGTGGGGCCCCTCGATGCGCGGATCGGTGCCGGGGTAAGAGGTGTCCCGAAGCCGCAGCGGCCGCAGGACGCGGCGGCCGACCTCCTCGGCGTAGGGGCGTCCGGTGACCTTCTCGATGAGCAGACCGAGCACGGTGTAATTGATGTTGAGGTAGTGCTGCTTCGTGCCGGGCGCGAACTCGGGTGCCTTGGCGGTCGCGTTCTCGACCATGCTCTCGGGCGGGTGCAGATCGAATCGGTGGGCGTAGGCCTCCTCGACGGTGCCGCCCGGCATGTCGGCCGCCGGGATGCCGCTCGTGTGGTCGAGCAACTGCCGCACCGTGACGTCCCCGTACGCCGCGGGGACCAGAGCCGGCAGGTAGCGGCGTGCGGGCGCGCCGAGGTCCACCTTTCGCTCGGCGGCGAGCTGCAGAACCACCGCTGCCGTGAAGACCTTCGTCACCGAGCCGGCCCGGAACCGGCCTCGGGGATCGGCCGGGCGTGCGGTGTCCAGGTCGTGCACGCCCGCGCTGCCGCGCCAGGTGCCGTCCGTTCCACCGACGCGTACGAGTGCGGCGGTGGTGTCGGAGTCGGGCAGGGAGCCGAGCGCCGCGCACAACGCCGCTGTGTCGAGCCCGCCCGTGTCCGCGGCGGAGGTACACGTGGACGGCGACGGCGGCGCGGTTGATGCCACCGCCGCCTGTGTCACGGGGAAGGCCGCGGCGCTCAGGGCGAGGAGGACGGCCAGGGCGGTACGGGTGCGGGCGTTCATCGGGTGATCTCCTGACGACGGGAAACGGCGCGTGCCGCCGTTGCCTGCCATCCTGTTGATCACAGCCCCCGAGGGGATCGCCCGGGCGAGCGGTCTTGGTGCGGCCGTCGACTCACCCCCGCGGGGGATCCGGCGGATCCGTCTCCCCCGGCCGAGGGATCGTCTGCCGGGAGCCCGGCGGCGGCCGGTGCCCCTGCCGTCACGAGCCCGGTCTCGTAGGCGCAGATGACCGCCTGGATGCGGTCCCTGAGCCCCAGCTTGGCCAGCACGTTGCCGACATGGGTCTTCACGGTGTGCTCGCTGACCGTCAGCGCGGCCGCGATCTCGGAGTTGGACAGTCCCCGGGCCAGATGCAGCAGGGTCTCGCGCTCACGGGTGGTCAACGTGTCGAGCGCGGCCGAGGAAGGTGCCCACGCCGGCCGGGGCCGGCTCCTGAACTCCTCGACCAGCCGGCGCGCCACCGTGGGGGCGAGCAGGGATTCGCCCTCGGCGACCACGCGCACCGCGTGGACCAGGTCGTCGCGCCTGACGTCCTTGAGGAGGAAGCCGCTCGCCCCAGCGTGCAGCGCCTCGTACACGTACTCGTCGGAGTCGAAGGTGGTGAGCATGATCGTCCGGCAGTCGGTTGCCGTGCTGATGGCGCGGCACGCCTCGATGCCGTCCGTGCCCGGCATCCTGATGTCGAGGAGCGCCACGTCCGCGCCCTGGAGTCGCACGGCCTCCACGGCCTCGGCGCCGTCCGCCGCCTCCGCGACCACCTCGATGCCGGGCTGGGCGTCGAGGATCATGGCGAAGCCGCTGCGTACCAGTTCCTGGTCGTCGGCCACCACCACCCGGATGGTCACCCGTCCACCTCCGTGAAGACGTCGGCCAGCGGAAACCGCACTCTCACCCGGAACCCTGTGCCGTCCGGGCCCGGGCCCGTCTCGGCGGTCCCGCCGAGCGCCGCGGCGCGCTCGCGCAGCCCGATCAGGCCGTGCCCCGTGCTCCTGTCCGGCCGGCCCCCGGAGCCGACCGGGGCTCCCCTGCCGTTGTCGGTGACCGTGACCTCCACGGTCTCGGCACCCAACTCCACGCGCACGGTCGCGGATTCGGCCGACGCGTGTCTGACCACGTTGGTCAGCGACTCCTGCACGATCCGGTAGACGGTCGCCTCGGTGGCGGGCGGCAGCGATCGCGGAGGACCGACGGTCACGTAATCGACGGCGAGGCCGCCCGAGGCCACCTGCTCCACGAGCAGCGGAAGATCGGCGAGAGCGGGCAGGGGTCTGCGGGACGCGGGCTCCGGCGCTCCCGTGTCCTGCCTGAGCACCCCCAGCATCCGGCGCAGCTGCGTCATCGCGTCCCGTCCCGTCTCGGAGATGACCTCGAAGGCCGCCTCGGCCCGCTCCGGCGCCGTCCGGACCGCGACGGGGCCGGCCTCGGCCTGCACGACCATCAGGCTCACCGCGTGCGAGAGGATGTCGTGCATCTCCCGTGCGATCCGGGCCCGTTCGGCCGCCGCCGCCTGCTCCGCCTCGATGCGGTTCGCCCGCTCCAGCTGGGTCGCCCGGTCCTCCAGGGCCGCCGTGTAGGCCTTCCGGGTGTGCGTGAGACGGCCGAATCCGTAGGCCGCGCCGAAGAGGAACAGCGAGAACAGCAGCTCCCTGGCCTCACCGGAGTTCAGCGCCACCGACGGAAAGATCAGCACCAGCGTTCCCGCACCCACGGGGATGCGCCACCTTGCCGGGGTCAGCTCGGCGACCGTGTAGAGCGCCACCAACGCGTTGTACGGCAGGGGCTGCCCCGGCCCGTCGAGCGTGAACCGGTAGAGCACCTGAGCGGCGAGGACCGCGGCGAGGACGGTCACCGGCGCCCTGCGCCGCCACAGCAGCGGCAGCACCCCCAGCGTCGTGAGACCGTACGACGCCCAGGTGGCGGGCGGCAGTGACGGCGCACGCGGCACGACGAACGGGATCGTCTCGGCCGCCTGAACGAGCAGCATCAGCGCCGCGTCCACCACCCAGGGGTTGGCGAGCGGCAGTCGAAGGCGGGAGGCCGAGTGCCTCGAGCAGCGGGCTGCCATCACGGTGTACCGGCGGGCCGACCGGACCGCGCCGCCTCCCGGCCCTGTCGGGCCGGGTACACCGCGGTGATCCGGTCCCAGAACCCGCCGCGGCGCCCGTCGTCCCGGACACGCGCATGGTCCGCGGTGTCCGAACGAACGGCCTGCGGACCCCGCTTCCCACTCGCCGTGCGGCCGCTCGTCCCTGCCACTTCCGCTCCCCTGCGCCGTGAATGCCGGTGCTGACCTTGCCAGGCTCGGGCCCGGTACGTCGACCTGCCGCGAACGGTGACCGCGGGAAGCGGAATATCTCACGGCCCTCGAGCCCGCGAGGGGCCACGGCGCCGGCAGCCGTTCGCACCGCTGGGCGAGGACCTGGCGGTGCCCGCTCTACGGGGCGTCACGGACGGGCAGTTCCAAGGTCCGGGCAAGCCCCTGGATGCTCTCGTCCACGTGTTGCAGGTGACGCAGCACCCGCCGGGCCGTGTGGACGTCCACGGAACGCGCCCCGCCGGGACCGGCTCCGAGCCGGGCGGAGATCCCGCGGCCGCGCTCGCGCGGGGTGGGATGGCCGGTCTGGTACGAGGCGTCATCGAATTCCGGGCAGCAGTACGTACACAGGCGAGTAGGTCTCGGGCTACAGCCGGCATTGCGCTTTCCCTGACCGGAAGCGGAGCCTCGGTAGCATACGTGATCTTCGTCGTTGCCCATCCGTATGACGGCGTGCTGTGAGTCGTCGGGTGCAGAGAGCGCCGACGCCGTACCGACCGCTCGAGGACGCGCGGTCGCAAACGGGTTCTGGTACCGCCGCTTCAGGAGCGAGGCGGGACGATCAGCGGCCTGACCTGTGGATTCCCCACCTCGGACGTAGTGGGCGGCGTGTCCCCCTGCGCACCGCGATTCTCCTTGACCTCCCGCATGTTCTGGCGGAGGCCCGCGCGCCAAGGCAGGATCGAGGGGACACCGGCCAGGAACCTTCGGCGAGGACTTGTGACTGACGAAGACCCAACTGCGAACGTACCCCTTGGCGTTCGTGGATCTGCAGGCGTGATCCTGCTGATACTCGCGCTCGTTGCCGGTGCCGCGATCGTCCTTCTGATGCCCTACTTGCCGGCACTCGTGGAGTTGGTACTTGTGGGCGGGGAAGTGGAATAGCGCCTGCCCCGCTCCACCCGCGACCGTCACGGCCACGCCGACCCGGGGTCTGACAGCCACGGAATCCTACGGGGTCGGCATCCCCCACAGCAGGACGCCCACGAAGATCAACACTGGAATGGCGAGAGCCACGACCATCCCGGCAAGACACCCCCACATGGTCAGTCTGGCGCTCGTTCTCGCGTAGTCGTCGCTCTTGGGCACACCTCATTCAACCGTCACTCAGGTCTGCTGCACGATCGGAACCCCTCCACCACGCCTTCACGGCTCGGCGGTGGCCATGTCCCGAGGCGCCGAGTCAGTCCTACTGGAAGTCGTGCGGCACCGCTCGAAGCCCGTGGAAATGACGTTCTCAAGGGCCGAACCTCCCAAGCGCCCACGCTGTCGGCAGTGGCGACGTTCCCACCGCCGGCTGCGGGGAGGTGAGGTATGCCGTATTGGTGTCCGGTGCCGGGGGCCAGACGGACTCGCGTCAATGGGCGGGCACCGGGTGCTTCTCCTCGCAGGTTTGCGAAAGCGGCAACCCCGACCACATGGTGCAGCGACACGCCGCCATCCCGAAGGCCCTCACCACGGCTGCGGATTCACCGGGCGGCATAAGCTGCGGGCGGTGCCCCCGTTCGATGCATCACACGGATCGTCACCACGACCTGCGATGGCCCGGCCACGCAGCTCGCCGGCACCGGTGATGAGGAAGGTCAACCGATGAGCGCGCGTTTCGAGGAGATCGACTGGCGCCCCACGCCCATGGGCGACATCAGTCTGCGCCGTCGGCGAGACCCGGAGACCGGCAGCGACGTGTACGAGGTGAAGCTCGGTGACGAGTTCCTGATGTCCAGCCTCTTCACCGCAGGCGAGATCGCCCTCACCCGACTCGGCCTGGCCGAAGCACCGGGTACCGAACTGGACGTCGCAGTGGGCGGGCTCGGCCTCGGGTATACGGCAAAGGCGGCACTGGACGACCCACGGGTGCGCTCGCTCGTCGTGGTCGAGGCGCTTGCCGAGGTCATCGAATGGCATCAACGCGGCATGGTGCCGCTCGGCGCCCGATTGGCGTCGGACCCCCGCTGCCGGCTCGTCCAGGGTGACTTCTTCGCGATGGCCGGCGACCCGCACGGCCTGGACCCCCGGACACCGGACCGTCTCTTCCAGGCCATCCTGCTCGACATCGACCACTCACCACGCCATGTTCTCCACCCACGCCACGCCGCGCTCTACCAACCCGCAGGACTACGCGCACTCGCCGAACACCTCCACCCGGGCGGCATCTTCGCCCTGTGGTCCAACGACGCGCCGGACGAGAACTTCACCGCCGTACTCACACAAGTCTTCGCGGAATCGGAAGCCCACGTCGTCGAATTCGACAACCCGCTCCAATCAGGCACAGCGGCCAACACCGTCTACGTGGCGAGAAAAGCAGCATACGCACACCTCACCTGAGCAGGCCGCCGCCAAGGTCCCTTGCCCGCCTGCCCTGACCCCGGACACGACAGCGGTCCCCCACCCGGCGTAGGTACGGGAGCCGCTGCCCGTCGCAGCCGGACAGGCGACCGGCCCGGTCCGCTCCACCGCGGCGACCCGCACCGACTTGATATCGGGCCAACCGGCAGCACCGGGGATCGGCAGGCACCCGACCACGCGCCCCCCAGTCTTCGATGCCGTTCAATTGAAGGACCGCAACGTTGCCGAACGTTGCTTGAGCCGGTTGATGACTCGTTCGACGGCGTCGCATCCGAATGCCCCGGCCGCACCGGGCCGGGGCATATCGGCGGGTTCGGGGCTCACGGTCGCCCGCACGCCCGGGGCATCAGGTCGAGAAGGGGAAACCCCGGCCGGACAACCCGAGCCAGTCACCGTCCAGAACCTGTTCCTTCCATACGTCGAACGTCTTCTCGGGCACCTTGTACTTCTCGGCGACCTCGGCGCGGGTGGCACGGCCGGACGTCACGGTCAGGACGATCCGCGCCTTGTCCACCGCCGACAGCCTCTCTGCGGGTTCGGACGGCAGGTCAGCGAGCCGCAGACACGCGGCCCCACCCGGCTCGCCCGGCCGGCCCGGTTGCCCCGGCTCGCCGGGCCGGCCGCCCTGGCCGCCTTCCCCGCCGCGGGCGCAGCCCGCCAGAAGACCGGCGACGGAGTCGCTTCCGCGAGCACCGTCCCCGCCTGGGCTGCCGTCGTGGCGGGTCTGTGCGGGCGATGCTTCTGAGGACGAGCCCTGGAACGAGCAGGCACCGCCACCGGCGACCGCGGCCGCCATCACCACCAGGGCCAAAGGACGCTTCCATACACGATGTGACTGCATCGGCTTCTCCACATCCGTCGGAGAGGGACTTCGGGTCCCGTCCCGGCCCCAGGGGCCAGGCCGGGACGGGACTGAGGGTGCGGGGCCCGCACCTCACGGAGGGTGCGGGCCGTCCGCAACGGGTCGCCAGGGGATCGCAAAGGGTGCTCAGAAGATGCTGATTCCGCCGGCGCCACCGACACCGCCGGAACCACCGGGGCCGAAGACGCTGCCGCCACCGCCGCCGGCCTTTCCGCCGTTCCCGCCGTCGCCGAAGACACTGTTCCCGCCGGAGCCTCCGTTGCCGCCGCCACCTCCCGCGCCGAAGACGCTGCCCCCACCGGAGCCCGCGCCGCCGCCGTTACCGGCGTTGCCGAAGATGCTGCCCCCGCCGGAACCACCGTTGCCGCCCCTGCCGCCGTTCCCGAAGACGCTTTCGCCGCCGCCACCCCCGCCACCGCCGCCCCCGCCGGGGCCGAAGACGCTGCCGCCACCGGCACCACCGGTCCCACCCGCCCCACCGTTGCCGAAGACGCTGCCCCCGCCGGAACCACCGGAGCCACCGGACCCGCCGGGACCGAACACGCTGCTGCCCCCCGCGCCGCCCTCGCCGCCCTTTCCGCCGTCGGTCACCACAGCTGCCGCGGCGGTGGTGCTCCTGCTCACCTCCACCGTCGCCGCCGAGGCCGGCAGTGCGATGGCTCCGGAGATCAAACCAGCCGAAGCGAAGAGCACCACCGCTCGAAGCCCACGCCGCGGGGAACGAACCTGACCAGAACTCTGAGTGCTGTGAAACATGACGGAACTCCTCAGAAAAGAGAATTCAATGGGATTGCCGGAGAAATATCCGGACCGACAACGGGAAATTTGGTCGTTGATTCCTGCTGCCGGGGCCTGCCTCGTATTTCCTGTCCGGCGAGGCCCGTATCTCCATTAGGCCCGGCCACAGTGCCGGGGTCACGTTCCGACAACACGGGACTTGACGTGGGCGAAAAGAGCGTTCAGACTCCGCGCGGTCGTGCGGCGGCGTCGTACCGCCCCGTCATCACGGCGCGGGCTGCGGCAGACAGCCGGCAGCGGGGGGCGCACGGCTGGAACAGCCAGAGCGCGGTCGTTGTCGGCGGGACGAACCCGATCGAGCGGGGCGTCGCCGAAAGGCGCGGAAAACCGCGGGCCGGCCGGGCGTCGTGCCTGTGGACCGGCTCCAGAACGGCATCACGGACACCGCCTGACGCAACACCCCACCGGCTTCTCCTCTTCACGGGGGGAGGCCGACGGGGGCGAGGGCAGTGCGGGGCAGCGACGCGCGCCGTGTGGGCCGCGTACTCCCGGGTTGTTTGCGGCAGATCTGCACGCGCTGACCGGCTCGCCGGGCGTTCGTGGTGCCAAGGAGGCGGATACCCTCGCCGAACTGCGGGAACGGCACGAACCCGGCCCGGGCGTTCCCCCGCAGCCGCACAATGGCCGGAAAGCCGGCCGCCGAACAGTGGCGCCAGGAAGTACGCCGGATCAGGCGAGCGAGCCAGGGCCGGTCCCGCAGCGGCGTGGCGACGACGGACGCGGAAGACGGCACTGGTGAGGGGCCCCACCGCGCTGCGGTCGGGCCCCTCGTGGTCCTCCTGCTCATCGTCCCGACAGAGGGTGTCTGCCGGCCGCGCCACCGTTCACCGTGTCGCACCGACGCCGTACACCGATCGCGTCACGACGCGCCCGAGCAGTCGGTGGAGCCTGTGTGGGCAGGGCGGGCCGCCCGGGGGCAGGCGCCCCCGAAGATCGAGAGCGGGACGGTACCCGGTCCCGGTAGGGCATCCGTCCTCCCGTCCTGGGGCCCAGGCCCCGGACGGGAGGCACCCGGCGGCGCGGTTGTGCCGTCAGCTGCTGCTCGCGGTGCTGATGTCGACGATGTGGTCGTACCGCTCCAGCAGCACGAAGAGCTTGATCTTCTGCGTCGTTCCCCCGCTGCCGAAGGTCAGCGTGACGATGACCTCGTGGCCGTTGCCCACAGCGCCGTTGTCGGTCACGGTCCAGCGCGCCGGGACGTTCTGGGCACGCAGGACGCCGTCCACCCCGTTCTCCTCCTCCCAGGCCGCCAGGCGCCGGGCGAAGTCGGGCGTCAGGTAGTGATTGCGAAGCACCGTGGCCAGGGTGCCGTCCGGGTCCTCGTAGTCCCCCTTCGCGTCGATGTACGCGCCGTAGAAGTCCGCGACCCGGGTCATCGCCTGGCCGGGCGTGCCGCTGACCGACCGCGGCGCGACGGCGGACACCTTGGCGGGGGCAGGGGCGGACGCCTGTGCCGACGCGGTGAGCCACAGCGGGAGGGCCACGGCGGCGACGACACCGGCGATCAAAGCGGTGCGGCGGACGTGCTTGCGGGCGGTCGTGTTGCTCTTCATCAGTGTGCTTCCCCGATTCGATGGGTTCGGATGTGCGTCGCTGTTCGCGGGGCAGCTCCCTCGACCCACCTGGTGCAGGGGCGGCTCCGGCGACACCACGAGCGTCGGCGCCGGCGCGGTCCGGGCACAACGCACGGAGCCCCATCCGCAACGGTGGAACCGTCCCAGGCCTGTTGACCTCTCCTTATAGGGAGTGCCTGGGATGCCGTCCTGGGACGCGAGACAGGGGGAAGCGGTGCCGTCCCAGGACGAGGTGGAGGAATTCGCGGCGCTGCTGCGGCGTCTGAAGGCCCGCACCGACCGCAGTTACGCGGCCCTCGCGCGCCGCCTGAACATGAACGCCTCGACGCTGCACCGGTACTGCGCGGGGGACGCCGTGCCGCTCGGCTTCGCACCCGTGGAACGGTTCGCCGCGATGTGTCAGGCCAGTGCCGCCGAGCGGATCGAGCTGCACCGGCGGTGGGTCCTGGCGGTTGCGGCACGGCAACGGTCCCGCACGGCGACCGAGTCCGTCACGGAGGACGCCGTAAGCCGCCCGGCCGACGGCGGAAGCCCCTCGGCGGGCGGGGCGGACCAGCCCGCTTCCGCTGCGGCCGCCGACGCCGTCTCCACGACGGCCGACGACCCGGCGCCCGCAGAAGCGTCGAACCCACCGCACGACCGCCGGCAGACCACCGCAGAGAGCCTTGCCGACCCGTCTCACGAGCACGACCCAGCGCCGCGCCCCGCCTCGCGGCCGCCCCGGCGCAGGCGCCGCACGGCGGTCACCGCAGCTGTCGTGACCGCGCTGATCGCCACCCTGGGCACCCTGGCCGCCCTGCCGTCCGGGCTCTCCTGGACCACCGGTGACAACCAGGCGTCCGATACGACGACCACGAAGAGCGCGGGCGCAGGACACGGCTCCACGGCACCGTCCCCACCCGCCACCCCCACGCGCAGCCGACCGCCCGGCACGCCCTCGCCTAAGACACCCGCCGCGGGCAACCCATCGCAGGACCCGTCAATGAACTCCTCCGCCACGGCCGTCCCCGCCGCCCCGCCTCTCACCTGGACCGCGAACTCCCAGCTTTGGGAACTCGGTTGCCTGCACGACTACGTCATCGACAAGACACCCCAGCGGGTGCCGCCGCCCCCGGCCCCGCAAGACGCCGCCCCATGGGCGCGTACGCAAGGAGCGGTGCACGGCGGCCACACGCTCGTGGGCATCTCGGTGCAGGGGCGCACCGACGCAGCCGTCGTCCTGGAAGCCCTGCGGGTCCGCGTCGTGGGGCGGGCCGCACCGGTGAAGGGCACCGTCTACTCCACAGGCCAGGGCTGCGGCAGCGACATCAGCCCCCGCTCGTTCACCGTGAACCTGGACATGGACCGCCCGATCGCCCGTCCGTCCCCGGGCAGTGAGCGCGCGACAAGCACCCCTGCGCTGCGCATGCCCTACCGGGTGTCCTCAAAGGACCCCGAGGTACTGCTGGTCGACGCCCGAACGGCCCACTGCGACTGCCGCTGGTACCTGGAACTCGACTGGTCCTCACAGGGCCACACCGGCACCGAACGCATCGACGACCACGGCCTGGCATTCCGCACCAGCAGCATCGAGGGCCTGCCGCGTTACTGGTACGCACGCGACGGCTGGACGCCCCTCACGAGCTGAGCAGAACCGACCACACACCGAGCCCCCTGCCCCGAACCAGAGCCAGGACGGAAGGCTTGGACACACGGCTCGGCGCCGGGGTTCCCGCCTGCCGTCCAGATCCGGATGCCCACTCCGCACCCCGAACACCAGACGCCGAACGCAGGACGCAAAGCCCACCCGGTGAACCCGCCCCGGCAGCATGCAGCGCGGCGCGTCCTGGCGGGCCGGGGCGTCGTCGGGGAAAGCCGCGTCGAAGGCGTCGGCCTGGTCGGCGACGAAGGCCGGAAGACTTCGGCTCGTGAGATTCAGTCGCGCCCCGTGCCCTGTCCGGCCTCCGTGGGGCGGCGGTAGGCGCCGTACCACCAGATCCGGGCGAGTTCGCGGGCGAAGGCCGCGTCACGACTGCCGTCGTCGACCTGAATGTGGTGCGCGATCGCCTGGGCGCCGCCCCAGACGATGATCCGGCTCGCGGAGACGGCGTCGAGGTCCGCCGTCGTCGCGCCGGCGGCCTGCTCGGACAGCACCGTGCGCAGCGTCGTCTCCTCGAAGCCTTCGAGATTGGCGGTGTAGAAGTCGCCCACCGCGGAGTCGTACGCCGCCGCCTCCCGGACGGCGGTGATCACGCCATGATGGGCGCGGTGGATCCTGATGACGTCCTCGAAGAAGCGGGCGAAGCGGTCCGCCCCGTCCTCGCCGGCGGCTGGGTCCCACTGTCGTGCCAGTGTCAGCAGCGACTCTCGCAGGCCGTCGGTGAGCCGCACCAGAACATCGGACTTGCTCTGGAAGTGGGCGTAGAACGTGGCCCGCGACACGCCCGCCTCCTCCAGGAGCTTCTGGACGCTGATGTCGGAGAAGGCCGTACCGGAATCGAGAAGCCGCTCCAGGGTGGACGTCACCTGAGTCCGGGTCGCGGCCGAACGCGCGGCGTAGCTGTCGGCCTGGCGTCGGGTCACGGGTCTCATCAGGCGTCCTCCAGGGTGTGTCGTGCCTCGGATCGACCCGGCTCGGCGAAGGAGGTCCGTGATGGGGTGGCTGTGATCCTCCGGAGCGGGCGCCCCACCTTTCCCGAGGTGGGAGCCGCCACGCGCCGATGGGGGACCTGCCGACGGATCGCGCGGACGTCGGGTCGGCCCCCCATTGTGCACGGCGGTCTCCGGGTCAGCGCACCACAGGGAGGGCGTAGTCCCACAGCCGGTCCGCGGCGGCCGGGTCCGCCGACCACTTCGCGACACCCGCCATCACGTCGGGACCACCATCGACGACCGGCGATTCCTGATTGTCCTCGAAGTACCGCCCTGTCACGTCGTCGAGAAGCGGCGAGGCGGCCAGCAGCACCGTGGTGGCGGCTCCCTGGGCCGGGGTCTTGAAGTAGTCGGGGGTGAGCAGGTTGCCGTCCGCGTCCATGGCACCGATGGCTTGCATCGTCGCCTGGTCCATGTGGCGGGTCAGGTTGGTGTGGATCCACCCCGGCGCGCAGGCGTTGGCGGTGATTCCGTGCTCGGCCCACCGACGGCTGATTCCCACGGCGAGCAGCACGTCCGCGGTCTTCGACTGCGCGTAGGCGACGAACGCGTCGTAGGGGCGCCGTGCGAACTGCGGGTCGTCGAAGTCGAACCCCGCCCGCAGCTGGGCGCCCGAGCTGAGCACGACCACGCGTGGCTTCTCGGCCGCCTGCAGAGCGGTGTGCAGGCCGACCGCCAGGGCGAAGTGGCCGAGGTAGTTGGTGGCGAGCTGCATCTCCCAGCCCTGTGCGTTGACCTGATGCGTCGGGAGCATCATCACACCGGCGTTGGCGACGAGGCCGTCGAGCGGCCCACTCCAGCCGTCGCAGAAGGCACGGACGGAGGCCAGGTCGGCGAGATCGAGTGCGACGGCCCGCGTGCCCGGCAGCTCCTTGACCAGCGGCTCGGCGTCGGCGGGGTTCCGGGTGGCGATCGTGACCTGCGCTCCCGCCCCGGCGAGCGCGCGCACCGTCTCGACACCGAGACCGGACGCCCCTCCGGTCACGATCATCCGGCGCCCGCTGAGATCGACTCCATCGAGTACCTCAGCGGCGGTGGCCCGCATCCCGAACGGGGTGGTTATCAGCGTCATGGATGTGCCCTGCCTTCAAAAAGAACTGGTTCCTTGCCCGGCCGGTGACGTCTCTCACCGCCTCGGCCACGGCATCACAGAAGAAACCATACACCGTGTTCAGACTTTGATTCTGATACGGCAGGGGCCTGCGACTCGGCCCCGCCACGACGTGGCGGGGCCTGGGGACGGACGTGAGCAGGGGCGTCGGCGGGACGCGCGAGCTGGTACGTCGCTTCACGGACGCCAGCGTGGCCACCGACGTCGGCCGGCTCGCCGACATGCTCCGGGACGACGTCCGCTGCTCGATGCCGCCCACGCCAGGCCTGTCCCTGGGCCGCGACGCGGTGGTGACCGGCTGGATCGAGGACGGTTTCGAGGGCATGAAGGGACTGCGCGGCGTCCCCACATCGGTGAACCGGCAGCCCGCCGTCGCCTTCTACCTCTGGAACGAGCGCGACGGCGCCTACCTGCCGCTCACGCTCGACGTCCTGCGCGTCACCGGCGGGCTGATCAGCGAGATCGTCATCTTCCACGCCGACCGGTTCCCGCGGCTCGGGCTCCCGGAGCGCCTGGCGGCGGACGGCACGGAGTAGTCGCGGTGCGGACGCTCTCGCTGCGCGGTGCGCACGGGTCGCGGTGGCCGCGTCGGAATGGCGCGAGGCGTTCGGCATCGTCACCGGCGGGCGCGTGGCAGTGGGAACTGCGCGACGGCGAGCCCGGGCCGGTCCTCGGACACGACGCCGGGTTCTGGCTTCGGGGCACCGGCGTCCGCGCCCTGCGCACCCCCGGTCGTCGCACGGCGAGGGTGCGCATCGTCACCCCCAAGGGCAGGACCGTCACATGCCCGTCACCGAATGGGGGAGGAACGAGATGAGCAACATGCATGACACAGGGGTCGCCGCAGGAACGGCGTCGGGCGGCCGCAACAGCCACACCCACCGACTGCGCAGGCTCGCCGGCACCGGCTTCATCGCCGCACTCGCGGCGACGGCGGCCACCACCATCGCCGCTGCGCTTGCCCACTCCGTCGGCGTCGACTTCGAGGTCCCAGACGGTGGCGAGACGATCCCGTTGACCGGGTTCGCCGTGGTGACCGGCTTCTTCTCGGTCGTCGGCATCGTCATCGCCGTCGGGTTCCTTCGTCGGAGTGCTCACCGGGCCGAGCGATTCGTGTGGACGACCGTGTCGCTGACGTGGTCTCGCTGGTCCCGCCCCTCCTCTCCGGGGCAGACGCCGGCACCACCACCGCCCTCCTCGGGCTGCACGTCGTCCCAGCGGCGCTGTGATCCCCACCCTGGCGCGGCGGCTCCGCAGCCGGACCGATTGACGATCCCACAGCGGAACGATGCGCGGCGTGCGGCCGTGCCAACGCCGGGCGCGCAGTAGCGGCAGAACTCCAGGAACTTCGACCCCTCGGTTTGCGGATGCGGGCCACCCCGGGACTCACCTCGCGGCGTGAATGCAACCGCTCGACTGCGGCAGGTCGAGCTCGGGCACGACCAGTCGCCGTTGTCCGCGAGCCTCGCACGCACTGTTGAGCGGTGGCTCCATCTTCGCTCCCGTGATGGCCACTCGGCGACCAACACGCGTGCGCAGCACGAGCGACATCCCGTCTATCCAGTCGCCCGCACGCCAGTGGCCGGTGACCTGGGTCTGACCGTCCGGCCGACGGTACATCTCGACCACCATGAAGTGGAACCAGTCGCCATTGCCCCGACCTGCCCGCTGGTACAGCTCTCCGCACTGAGCGCACGCAACGGTTGGCCGGGGCGAAGATGCGTCACCAGCAGTCACGAGGCTCCTGCCCTTCCTATGGGCGGCAAGGGCTCGTCCACGGGGGGCATTCTGCAGTTGCCGCTGCCTTGAGTCATCTGGTTTGCGTCGCGGTGCTCCCGCGGAGGAAACCCCACTGCACGCGCCGAAGCAGCGGAGGTACGCGGCGTACCCCACGCGCCTCGCCGCCAGGAGACGGAGCCGGCAGCTACGACACCTCGATGCCGTGCTCCTGCACCAGGGCTTCCAGACCACCGGGGTATCCCTTGCCTCCGATGACGAAGTCCCAGTCACCACTGGCCCGGCGACGGAAGGACCCGAGGACCAGGGCTGTTTCACCGCGGCGGCCGTCGGATACTTCGAGGCGGCCCAATTCCTCGCCATCGGAGCTCAGGAGCCGAACAAAGGCGTCGGTGAACCCCGACAGGTCTGCCTCAGGATTCATGACGGGGTCGATCGCCGCCGCAAGGACGAGCCGGTCCGCCTGCTCGGGTAGCGCGTCGAATGCCACGCGCAGGGCGGCCTTGTCCGGGACGAGGGCGGTCACCGACCGCACACTTCCGTCCGGGGTCTGCGGGTTGTTGAAGAACACGAAATGGTCGTCGCTCAACACCCGGGATCCCTGGCACACCAGGGCGCACACGTCCAAGGCGACACTTCCCGACCACGACATGCCCAGCACGTTGTCGTCGCGTGATGAGCCGGCGTCAGTCTCTGCCGGCGCCGGCCGTTGCGGCGGGGCGCTCGGAGCGGCGCCGCCGAGCCTGCCGCTCAGTCCGTGGCGGTGCAGGAGGTCCACCAGTTCCGCACCCGCGATCAGTTCCAGCGGCTTCCCATTGGCAAACGTGTGCGAACCGGGGCCGAACCCGGAGGTGGTCACAAGCACGCCCTTGTTTGCACCGGCGTCCTGCACGGTGCCGTACAGGTCACGCACGGCGCTTGGCGGCACCGTGTTGCGGTAGCGCTTGACCTGGACGACGATCTTCCCGCCGCGGATCGGGGCGGGATCCTCGGCCTGCACGTCGACACCGCCGTCGTGGGAACGCTGAGTCGTCACCGCGTCCATGCCCATGGCGCGGAACAGGTCCGCCACCAGCGACTCGAAGGCGATCGGATCCATCTCGTAGAGATCCGGCTCCTCCCCACCGTGGCTGACGATGCCGGTCCCGCCGACATCGCCGGGCAAACGGTACGGCCGTATCGCGGTGCGCTGGTCAGGGCGGGGTGACAACTGCCCGCGCAGCCCGTCGGCCAGGCAGTCCACAGCGCTGACCTGCTCCAGGTTCAGCGGAGCAAACGACGTACGCGTGGCCATCACCGTCGCCACGAAGATTTCCGCGCGCTGACCGGTCGCAGGATCGTGGTCGTCGACGAACCCGTTGAGTGCGACCGATTCCAGAACCGCGAACTCGTCAGCGGCAAACAGGTCCCGCAGCGCCAGCAGGACGCATTGGGCGAGGACATCGCGGTACAGCTCCCGGCGCTGCGCCACAGGGCGGGCGGTCTCCTTGTCCTGGTCCGCGCCGGGCATGTACCGCACCAACTTCGCCTCGGGGACGATGTCGTACTTGGGCAGCTCCCAGTTGACAACCAGCTGCCGCGCGGGCGCGTCGTACGCGGCAGTCAGCCGGCGCGGCAGGCCCTCCGGCCAGCCGGCAGAGGCGTACAAGGCGGCCGAGAAGTACTCCACAGCCGCCTCAGGGTCCCCGTTGCGAACGGCGCCGGCCAGCTGCGTGATGCCGGCGTTGTGGCCGCGGATCTCCGCCAGCCGAACGGCCGCCCACTCGTCGTACTGCTGCCGATAGGCCGCCAACTGCTGCTGACGCTGGGCTTCGGCAGCCTGGGCTGCATGCCAGTCACGCTCGTACCGGTCCCGTGCTTCCTGCTGGGCCTGAGCCCGTCGGTTCGCCGTCCAACCGCCCTGCGCTGCCTGGTACTGATTCGGGTCGGGCATCGCCACGGGATAGGCCAGCTGGCCGGGCGTGAACGGCTCGAGCTCCTCGGAACGCGCCAGAGCATCCAGCCGGAACGCCGGCGCACGGCACCCGGCCCCCAGCAAGGTCCGCAGCTCCTCGACGCGGGCGTCCAGCTCACGCGTGCGCCGCTGCGCATCGGCCTCCCGGTGCTGCCGGTACGCCGCCTGCTGCTCACGTCGGCTCCGAGCCAGATCACGCTCGTACGCACGCTGTTGCCGCTCCGCATTCCTTTGCTGCTGCACCCGGGCCCGCTGTTGGGCCTCCACCTGCCGCTGCTGCTGACGCTGCGCCTCAGCCCAGATTCCAACCAACCCACCAGAGCGACGACTCATCGCAAAACAGGCCCTCCCCTGGGACACCATTGTCCCGCCCCACCCACACGCCGGCCCCCGACCAGCAACAACACAACAACTCTAATCCGTAACCACCCGGTCACCCACCCCACGGCCCAAGATCCGATCACCAGCACCAAGCGCGCAACGCGATCAGCTTCACGACACTCAGCACGTACCGGACCCGGTGATGGCACCCGCTTGCTCGCGATTCACGGAGTGATCGACCGGATCGTCGGGCGACGCACTACGGCCTTCCGGCTGAGCACGCTCGGACTCTCTGGTCGGACGGTCCATGGCAGAACGGCAGAAGCGCGGACGACGGACAGGCAAACCCCTGACACGGCCTGTCCGTTCGTTGGTCTACTAGGGTCGCCCGCATGGCTGAGCCCTCCTTTCTGACCGCCGTGCGCGAGTCGTACGACACGGTCGCCGCTGATTACGTCGAACGTGTCCCGCCCCCAGCCGCGATGGACCCGCTGTCACGCGCGATGCTGGCCGGGTTCGCCGAACTCGTGCGGACGGCCGGTCCGGGGCCGGTCGCAGACCTGGGATGCGGCCCCGGCCGCGTGACGGCGCACCTGGCCGGGCTGGGAGTCTCCGCCTTCGGCGTCGATCTCTCGCCGAAGATGATCGGGCTGGCCCGGCGCGCCTATCCCGACCTGCGGTTCACCGAGGGCTCGATGACCGCCCTGGAGATGACGGACGACGAGCTCGGCGGCATCCTGGCCTGGTACTCCACCCACCACACGCCCCCGCGGTGGCTGCCGGTGGTGTTCGCCGAGTTCAGCCGCACGCTCGCGCCCGGCGGCTTCCTGCTCTGGGGAGACTATGTCGGCGATGAACGGCTGCAGCCGACCCAGGGCTACGGCCGTCCGGTGTCCTACGAGTCGTATCTCCTGCCACTGGACCATATGGTCGGCCTGCTGGAGCAGGCCGGACTGGTGGTCATCACAAGGCTGGAGCAGGAGCCCGGGGGACGGGGGAACAGACCGCGCGCCTGCCTGCTGGCCCGCAAACCCGAGAAGTCCTGACAGGGTTCGTTCCTGCGGCGAGCCCGCTCGTGTCCGAGCGCCGACGGTCACGGCGCGGCGGTAAGGCCGCCGGGTTGAGAAGGCGGGCTTCAGGTCGCGCCGATTCAGGTGGAGCCACAGCGCCGCTGGCTTGGAAGGTGTGGTTGGGGCGGCTCGAGTTGGCGAGGATGAACTGCCGCTTCGGCCCTACGTGCGCCTCGATGGCGTTGGCCCAGGACACGTTGGTCGGCGCGCAGCAGGACTCCAGCTTGTTCCTGGCCGCGCAGCGGCCGCTCAGGGAGCAGCCTCCTGGCCGATGAAGAGCAACACGCCCGTTCGGAAGCAACGCCCCACCAGGTCCCGGCACGCGCACGCGCACCGGACCCGACGCCGGCAGGAGGCGGCCCCTCACAGAGGCAACGCCCCGAGGCCCGCCGCGGCCCCGACGTCGGAGTGCTGGTCGTCGCGAGATGCGTGCACGGGATGGACCGGCGCGTGGCTGCTGCGGTCATGCAGCGGAGCGGTGGGTGTGCGGTCGATCTGCAAGTTGAGGAATTCGGGGCGGCTGTAGTGTCCCCGGGCGTCCATCAGGCGCTTGCGCCGGTCGATCAGCGTGAGGTCCAGGTCCGCGATGACCTCTCCCTCACCTGAGGTGAGCGGCTCGCCGATGATGCCGCCTTCGGGGTCGACGATGGCGGTGAAGAACCCTTGGGAGAAGACCCCGGCCGGGGCACCGGTGTCCGCGGCGAGCTGCGCCTGCTGGTCGGCGTCGAGCCAGGCGGTGGCGTTGACCACGAAGGCCGCCGCCTCCAGGGCGTGCTGACGGATGGCGACCTCCATCTGCCCGGCGAACAGCGGGCCGCCGAAAGCGCCGGGGAACATCGAGGCGTGGATCTGCTCGCCGTCGGCGATCAGGGCGTAGCGGGCCAGGGGCTGGTAGTGCTCCCAGCAGGCGAGCTGGCCGACACGGCCGACCGCGCTGTCGACGGCACGCAGCCCGGAGCCGTCGCCCTGGCCCCAGAGCATGCGCTCGTGGTACGTCGGCGTGATCTTGCGGCGCCGCTGGAGCAGCGTACCGTCGGCGTCGAACAGCAGTTGCGTGTTGTAGAGGGAGCCCCCATCGCGCTCGTTGACGCCGATCGAGACCACCATGCCGGCCTCACGGGCTGCCGCGCCGATCGCATCGGTGTCGGCGGACGGCACGGTCACCGCCTCCTCCATCAATCGCAGGTGCTCCTTGGCCATGAGGTACGGCGGCTGCACGAAGGAGAAGTACGGGTAGTACGGGACGACGGTCTCCGGGAAGACCGCGAAGCGGACACCCCTCTGCCCCAGCTCCCGGATCTTGTCCACGACCTTCCCGATCGTGCCTGCTCGGCTGTACAGGACGGGGCTGATCTGAACGGCTGCTGCCTTCACCAGGGTCATGATGCGGTTCCTTCTCGAGATGCGGGGTCGGCGCTCCGGGCGCCGTGGTGTCCGTGGACGGAGCTCAGCAGGCGGAGGGACCGACTGCTTCCGGCCCAGGAAAGCCCCCCGGGCCGGCCCCCGGGGGGCCGAGCTGCACTGACGGCTCTGTCTAGGTGGCCTCTGCGGCCACTCCTTACAATAGGAGCATATGCTCCTATTCGCGTATAGGCAATGGCCGGCTCCGCCACGGTGAGGGATGTGGGAACGGGCTACCCGCGAGCACACGGCCGGCTTCCCGGGATTCCGCCGCACGATTGCGCCGTGCGGGGCGCGACGCGACCCGGCCCGCACTCCGCGCGACATCGCGGCCGCGCGAGGGTCCGCACCCGTTACCGCCTGCGACGCTGCCGCACGATCGAGGGGCAGCCCACCGAAGACGGCCCCCGCCCCCGCGCTCCACGCCGGACTCCATCTGCCCAGCGAACCCGCAGGTCGGACGAGCAAGTCATGCCGGGGGCAGAAGCACACCCAGGCCGGACTTCGCAGGGACCTCTACGCCAAAGCCCACATGAAGGTCATTTGTCGTACTGGTCGGTGTACTGCGGCCCGTCCGACTCGGCCTTGCATCCCTCACTGCCGTTCGGCTGGCCATGAGAGAGCACGAGAGCGTAGGACTGTGGAACGAAGTCGCAGCCCTTGCCGGACCACTGGGACGCGAGGAACGTCCAGCCGACGGCAGCAGCGGCGAGCGTGTATTTGGCCTTCACGTTCATACCAATGATCACGCCTCGGTCACACCAGGCCATCACGACCTGGCTTGGGATTTATGCGTAATTATGACCGGATTATGATCAAATGCGCGACCCGACCTTTCGAGGCGCGTGCCGCACGGCAACCGCCCGCAGGCCTGGCCGAGGCGGTACTCGCCACGCTGCTGCCGTGTCGGCGGCCAAGCCGGAGGGGGCACGGGCCTCGCGGCCGGTCAGGTGACCAAGGGCCTCGTGCCTCCTTCTGCCGATCGCTCGGCCGCAGGAGGCGCTCATCGACACCGGGCCCACCACCCCGCGACATGATCACGCCCCACGCCGTCGCGGTATCGGGCCGGCCAGAACGGGGGACGGACGAACGCCACAGGCGAGGACGACCGCGGTGTCCGCGTCCACGGCGGCGCGCCGTATGGCGCAGGGCCACCTCCGAGGACGTCTGCGTGCCGTGCTCGCCGTCGTGGCCGTAGGTCGTCGGAGGGTGTCCTGAGATCCTTGAGATACGCGTTAGGATCACCCGGCAGTGGGGCCGGGCCGCGCCGCACGCAAGCGGGCAGGCGCCCTTCCACATGAGGTGACTCGATGACGTCAGTGCTGGTCTACGCGATGTACGCACTGGTCGCGGCGTTGTGGGTCTATGCCCTGGTCGACTGCATCAGGACTCCAGCGGCACGAATTCGAGTGCTGCCCAAGATCGGCTGGCTGCTCGCCATGCTCCTGCTCCCCGTTCTGGGCGCCATCGCCTGGCGGAACGTGGGCAAGCGATCCGCTCCGGTCGAGGGCCGGCCGTCCACGGCCTGAGCTCGGCTGCTCACCACTCCCCCACCGCCACGGTGGGAGGGACGGGCCGTGTCGCACGCGACGAAGCTCCAGATGTCCAGGGTGACCTTCCCCAGTCGCCCTGCGAACCCGGAGCTTCGATGTGCCACCAGTCCCCCACCATCAGACTGGTCACTTCGCCCACCGCCAGGCAACGGCGTTCAACCGGTTTCCGGTGTGCACATGTCCTGCTGCCGATGGCAGCGAGCATTTCGAACTGCTGCGCCGTGCGGGATCCAGGCGGCGCCGAGTAGACGGCGATGCCCAGGTCGCGCCCGGGCACGGTCAGCGTGGCCCAGGTGACCGTCACCGGGCCGAGATGCGGGTGGTGGACCGTCTTGCGGTCGGAGCTGTGGAACCCCACGACGCGAGACTGCCACAGTTCCTCGAAGCACCCGCTCACCTCCCGCAGGTCCGTGACCAGTCGACGCAGCCGCGGGTCACCGGGATAGAGCGGACGGTCGAGGAGCGCAGGTCGGAGACGACGGCCGCCTCGAAGTCCGCCAGCTGGTCCGGCTCATGGGTGACCCGGCTGGGAAGCCCGGCGAAGTGCCACCAGACGATGCTGCGTTCACGGCCGCGGAGGCTGGACGGGTCACCGGCCAGGGCGGCCCACAGCGGGTTCCACAATGTCGCCGATCCCGCACACCGCGAGGCCGGTCATGCCGTGGAGGAGGGGCGGCTCCCTTCCCACTGGGCAGCCCGTTAGCCTGACAGCGTGTGACGCTCCGGCGTCCCGCGCCTGCCCATCAAGCGCACCCGTTCGGGAGGGGCCTCGTGCCCAAGGCTACGGCGATCGTCAACGCGAGGGTCTTTGACGGCATCCGGCTGCGGGACTGGACGTCAGTCCGGTTCGCCGACGGCACCATCACCGACTGCGCCACCGGGCCGACCGCCCACCACGGCGACGAGGTGATCGACGCGCATGGCGGCACCATCCTGCCGGGGCTGATCGACTCGCACATCCACCTGGTGCCCGGAGCTCTCGCGCAGGGGCTCACCTTCGGTGTGACCACCGCACTGGACATGTTCAGCCAGGCCGACGTCATGGCCGCGGCCAAGCGACAGGCCGGCACTCGCTCGGACGTGGCCGACGTGCGTTCGGCGGGAATCGGTGCCACCGCGCCGGGCGGGCATCCCTCGGCGATGTACACCCCGTTCCCGACCCTGACCGGCCCGGAGCAGGCCGAGCGGTTCGTCGCGGACCGGGTGGCCGAAGGCTCCGACTTCGTGAAGGTCTTCGGCCCCTCGGGCCCAGCGGGTCCATGGGCGACGCCGTCTCTGAACCCGGCCACGATCACCGCGTTGACCGAGGCAGCGCATCGTCGCGGACTTGTGGTCGTCGCGCACGCCAACTCCCTGGCCGGGTTGCGTGAGGTCGTGTCCGCGGGCGTCGACGTCATCGCGCATGTGCCCGTGGACGGCGAACTGGACAGGACCCTGGCCGAGCGGATCGCCGAGGCCGGAATCGCGGTCGGCCCGACGCTGGCAACCGCCGAGAACGTCCTGGGCGAACCGGGCGGCGCCGCCGTGGCCGCGGACCCGCGACTCGCCGGAATGCTCGATGACGCACAGCTGCGGAGGCTGACCTCCGGCGCACCAGCGCAGCATGGGCGGAAGACGCCGCCCTATTCGCGTGCCGAGGAGAACGTCGGCCGCCTGGTGGACGCGGGCGTCACGATCCTGGCCGGCACCGATGCCCCGAACCCGGGAACCGTGTTCGGAGCGAGTCTGCACCGGGAACTGGAACTGCTCGGCCGCTGCGGCATGACGCCCGCTCAGGCACTGAACGCCGCGACCGCCGCTCCGGCACGCGTGTTCGACCTCGCCGACCGCGGGCACGTCGCACCTGGTCAGCGCGCGGACCTCGTACTCGTGTCCGGCGACCCACTGACCGACGTCACCACGACCCGGGCCATCGAACGGATCTGGCGGGCAGGCGTCCCCTGTGACCGACGTGCGTTCGTCGCCAACGCCGCCGAGACGCGGGAACTCGATGCCTTCGACGCCCGGGTCGCCAGGGTTGTGGCGGCCGTCCGCGAGCGCCGCTACGGCTTCGGCCAGGCCAAGCCCCACTAGTTGATCAATTCCAAGCGATGCCTGTGGCCAGGGTGCGGGGTGAGCGGCGGCCGAAGCCACCGCGAGACGTGCAGGCGGTGGGCTGCCGGGCCCCGGTGGTCGAGGTGGCGGCGGGCGGTCAGGCGTCAGGGTCGACTTCGGGGTGCGTGAACCGCACAGGTTTGCCCAGCGACCGGGCGTAGGCGATCTCGGCTCGGGTGCTGTCTCCGATGTAGTCGCCGACCACGAGCACCTCATCAGCGAGCCGGATCTTCGCCCGGTGCAGATCGTCGAGTCGAACCTTCAGCGCCTCGGCCTCGACAGGATCGGACCACAGTTCGTGCGGCGACTTCAAGTCACAGCCCGGTTTGACGACGATCTTCCCGGCCGTGGTCTCCCGGAGCTCGGCCTCGTTCATCTCGGTCATGAAGCGGGTGGAGCCGCAGATCACGACGATACGCGGGAGGCTCAACAGCTTCTTGGCGTCGGCGAGCTTCTCCTCGGGGGTGAGCAGGTGCGGGTATGACAACGGTTCCTCCTGGTGGCGTGGCCCAAGGGGTGCCTGCGGAGACGAGAACAAGGGTGTCCAAGATCGTTTTGTGACGAACGACGTGGAAACCCTCTCCACAGCACACTATGCGACGGCCGATGACCTGCTGAAGGAGCATCCCGACCTGGCCGGCCTACGGCACGCCCCGCCTGGGCGATGCCGAACGGGTCGCCCTCGCCGTGATGCAGGCCATTGTCGGCCACACCTCCGAGGCCGAACGGCTTCGCCATGCCCGTACCCACCTGCCCCAGCAGCCCGGCTGCAACAGAGGGCTGCGCAAGGCCGCCGGTCCGATGCGAGGCGGCAACCGGAACCTGGCCACCACCGTGGACTCCACGCCGGTGGAATGCGGCAGAAGCCGCCCGCCTCCGAATGCGATTGCCCCGTCAGCGGCCGACTGGGCATCCTGCTTGGATGCGCTTCTCGATCAACATCCCCAACTTCGGCGATTTCGCCGACCCACGCAACGTCGCGACCGTGGCCGTTGCCGCCGAACAGGCCGGCTGGGACGGGCTCTTCGTCTGGGACCACGTACTGCACCGCAGGCATCAGGGGCGTCCCTTCGGCGACCCCTGGATGCTGCTGACCGCCGCCGCGCTGGCGACCTCCCGGATCCGACTGGGCGCTCTGCTGACGCCGGTTCCCCGTTACCGTCCCCAGCAGCTGGCCCGCCAGGTGGCCACCCTGGATCACCTCAGTGGCGGCCGCGTGATCTTCGCCGCGGGCCTGGGCGGTCCGGTCGAGGACGAATACGGCAGCTTCGGCGACACCGCCGAGCCGCGCCTTCTCGCCGAACGTCTCGACGAGGGGCTGGAGGTGCTGAGGCGCTTCTGGACCGGGGAGCCGGTGAACCACCAAGGCCGGCACTACGAGGTCCGGGACGTGACGCTGCTGCCCGCCACGGTGCAACAGCCCGGCCCGCCGGTGTGGATCGGCGGTTTCTGGCCGCGCCGGGCACCCATGCGGCGGGCAGCGCGGTGGGACGGTGCGGTACCGCTGTTCGAGACGGCCCGGCATGGACATGTGCCGGATGTGGCGGAGGTACAGGAACTGGTCGGCTACGTACGCAGACAACGCACCACCGAGGTCGAACGCCCCTTCGAGATCGTGCTCGGCGGTGCCACGTCCCCGGACGCGGCAAAGGCCCGGGACGTGATCGGGCCGCTGTACGACGCAGGCGTCACCTGGTGGGACGAGCGACAGGGCCAGAGCGATCCAGACCTGGACCGGCTTCTTCCGGTGCTGCGCCGCGTCGAAGCGGGGCCGCCGGTGATCTAGCACCGCCTTCACCGGCCTCAACCGGGCCCTCCTCCGCCGCCGTCTTCGACAGATCCGCTACACCAACGGCCCCGTCGACGGCTGCCCCGCCGCTCCGGGAGCACGGGCCGGAGAGCGTCCAGAGCCTGCGACGACGCCGTCCTGGTCCGCGCCGCTCGAGCGGTAGGACGTAGTCGACGGAGAGACCGGAAGTCTCAGCCGAAGGAGGACCGCAGGACCGACTACCGACTACCTCCCCGCAGGCATGGCGACGCTCAGCCCCGCCCAGAACCGCCTCGCGGACCCTGCCGCATGGAACAGCCTCCCCGCGGACTCGGCATACGACCGCGGCCCATCAGCTTCGCCGAATGGCTCTATCGCCACCTCATCGGCGAAGACATGACCGGCCCCAACAGGGCCTTCCATCCCGGCCTCGAGCGGATGCCACATCTGCCGATGCCGGCGGGCGAACACGCCGGCCCTGGCACGGCCCCGACCGGCATGCGACAAACCAGCCGGGCCGACGGCGGCCCGCCCCTCAGCAACGTGAGGCTCCATGCCGACAGGTTGATCTCGGCCGACGTCCCGTCGACCCGCGCAGACCTGCGCCCGAGTCGGACAGGAGCGCGAGTCGTTCGAGGGCGGCTGCGATCTCGCCTGTCCACGACCGGACCGGCAGAGCAGCAAAGCACGCAATGAGCTGCCGGACCTGATCTCAGGAACGGAGCCGCGCTGGACGAGCATCCGTTTCCCGACACGCAATCACGGACAGGCACCCCTATACACTTTGCACGTGACCATGCCAGACATCTCGGCCGTCGACTCGGCGTCCAACTCCAGTGCACCTCGAGTGCACATCCAGGTTGCACTGGCCCACGCGAAACGCGACGAGTTGCTGCGGCAGCGGTGGCAGAATCTGAACGACGCTCGCCCATGGCATGCACACTCGCTGCGAATTCCCAGACAGTACACGACAGGCCATTACCGGTGCTGGTTGGATTCCTCCACGATCGGGGACATCGCGGTAAGCGAACAATACGGCGACGCGGTGGAAGGCATCATAGGCATGAAGCGAGCCACGGAGCGACGTACAGTGGTTCACATCATGCAAAGCGGCGGGCTGAGTCTCACCGAGGCAGGTCGTACCGTTCAGGTCACACCGGGCACGCTGTGCGTCCGGGACGCACAGGTGCCGAGGGAGTTCTCGTACCGGCCCGGCACACGCGCGCGGGTTCTGCTGCTGCCCTCCGAAACACTGGCCGACACAGGACTCGATCGGTTGCCGACGCTCACGCTCATCTCCCAGAACGCACCCGAAGCGCGACTGCTACTCGGACAACTTCATCTGATCCGCGAAACGCGGAATGATTTGAGTCCGGCAGGCGTCCGCGCCGCTCAGCGATCTGTGCTGCAATTGCTTGCCGGGGTACTGATGGCCCGTGGGGTCTCCGCCGATTCCACCTTCCGCCCTTCGCTTCGCACAGCTGCCCGCAACTGCGTGGAAGCCCGCCTCCTGGACCCCCAGTTGTCTCCTGCCGAGGTAGCAAAAACGCTGTCGGTTTCCGTCCGCACACTGCACCGAGCGTTTGCAGAAGTCGATGAATCCCTGATGGCCTATGTACGGCGGCGCCGTCTGGAACGGGCCCGCGAAGAACTCATCGCCCTTGACGGGAGATACACCGTGTCCGCCCTGGCCGCTCGATGGCACTTCGCCGATGTGAGTCACTTCAGCCGGGCCTTCAAGCGGCAGTTCGGCGAAACACCGAGTTCGCTCGCGCACTGAAGCTTGCCGGAGTAGAAGGGCCGGTCGGCGGCGATCCGGTCGATGGGCAGCAGCGTGCCATCGAGCAGGACGAACGCCTTCATCGAAGCCGTCCGGACCGCCTCGGCGAGTGTCGGGGCGAGGTCGGCCATGAGGTCGACGGCTTCGGTGATGTAGCGGTAGGCGGTGGCGATCCCGATGCCGAACCCGGCAGCAAGCCGCGTAGGTGTCACCGCAGCGCAGATGAGCCAGAACCAGGAGCGCCTGGCGTCCGGCGCCAGGCGCCGCCGGGCGAATCCTGCGACTCTCAGTGGCTCGCCGCCGCGTCCTGCCGAAGCAGTTTTCGGCAGGACGCGGCGTGGTGTGCGTTCCATCCCATGCCGAGTCAGTGGGCTGGGCTGGGCTGGGCTGGGCTGGGCTGGGCTAGTGAGCCGACACCGGGGTGGTGACGTTGCTGAAGTGGTTGGCACTGGCAGCGTTGGGCGCCGTGACGGGGCCGTGTGTCCAGATGCCGAGGACGTTGTTCGAGATCGTGTTTCCGGTGATCTGAATGGACATCGGGTCCACGGTGCTCAACAGGATGCCCGTGGTCTGCAGATCGTCGGTGGTGCCCGTGTCGGTGTCCCCGACGGCGTTGTTGGTACCGATCTGGTTGTCGTTGACGATGTTGTTGCCCAGGTCCAGACCGGACGCACTGCCGTGCACGGCCACAGCCGCCCAACCGTTGCCGGTCATCACGTTGCTCTGCACGGTGTTGCCGTAGACCGCGCCGCCGGCCACGGCCGAGGCGAGGGTGACGCCACCTCCGCCCGCATCGAGCCCGTTGTCGAAGACGTTGTTGCCGGTGATGGTGTTGCCGAAGACGCCTCCGGCACTGGGGGCGCGCACGCCGCCGGGAGCCGCCGCGCCGTTGCGGGAGACCAGGGTGAAGCCGGATCCCGAGGCGTTGCCGTGAACGGAGTTCCCGCTGAAGGTGCTGCCCGACGCGGGACCGGTCTCGTCGCTGATGACGATGCCGGAGCCGTTGCCGCTGACGGTGCTGGCCAGCACCGTCGCGTTGGAGCTGCCGAGCAGGTGGATGCCTCCGCCGCAGTCACCGGGCCTGCCCGACGTCCGCCGGCACGGGAAGTAGGAGTTGGCGACGGCGTCCGCGCCCGTACCGGTGTTGTTGCCCGAGACGATGACGTTCGCGATGGTCGCGTTCTTCACACTGTTGACGAGGATCCCCTCGCCGACGGCGTTCTTCACCGTGAACCCGGTCACCGTGACGTCGGGCGCGCTGATCTCGATGCCGTTGATCAGGCCGGTGGCGTCGATGGTGACGTTCGAACGGGCTTCGAGGGCCAGCGGCTTGGTGACCGCGACGTTCTCGTGGAACGTGCCGTTGCAGACGACGACGCGACCGCCGCCGGCCACTGCCTTGACAGCCGCGTTGATCGAGCTGTAGGCGGGAGTGCTGCAACTGGTGTCCGCCGCGGAGGCGACGGCGGTGGGCGAGACGTAGACCGTCTGCGGGAGGGTCTGCGGCAGGGAGAACGCGTAGAGCTTGTTGTTGTCGCCCTTGGTCGGGAAGAACGGGCCCATGTTCTGCGTGTGGTAGCCGGAGCCCCAGTAGACCGAGCCGTCCACGATCGACGCACCGCCGAGGACCGCGCCCCCGCTGGGGAAGCCCCACTTGACGGCGCCGGTCGCGGCGTCCAGGGCGTACATGTTGTTGCCGGTCGGATTCGTGGACCCGCCGTAGACGACGCCGTTCGCGCTGGACACGAAGGACATGGGGGACGCCGAGTCGGGCGTCGCCGTCTCCCACAGGATGTTTCCGGTGGCCGGGTCGAGGGCGGCCCAGAACCCGCCTGTGGTGGTGGACTTCTGCCCGGTCGCTGACGTGAGGGTGATGGGCAGGTGGTTGGTGTTGGTGTTGGCGACGTAGATGCGCTTGCCGTCCACGGCCGAGCCCCACTGGAGGCCGCCGAGGTTGCCTCCGGGACCGACCGCCGTGGCCCAGACGATCTTCCCCGTGAGCGGGTCGAGCGTCCAGTAGACGCCGCTCTTCTGGCCAATGCCGAGCAGGTCGGTGGACTTGCCGTTGACCGTGGTGGTGAAGAGGTTGGGCGCGGAGCCGAAGTCGAAGTCGTCACCGAACCGCTGGCCGACGGTCCAGGTGTCGGCGGTCAGGGTCTTGGTGGCCCAGGCGATCTCGCCGGTGTGCAGGTCGAAGGCGACGATGGAGTCCTGGTAGTTGTCGTCGGCCCCGGGATCGCAGCCGGTCTCGTCGGGGGAGGTGCAGACACCGGGCGGTACGGTGTAGTTGTTGCCCGTGCCGACGTACACCAGTCCGGTCTTCGCGTCGACCACCGGGTTGCTGCCCCAAACGGCGCCGCCGGTGTAGCCCTCGGGGACCACGTAGGTCTTCCACAGCTTCTTGCCCGTGACGGCGTCCAGGGCGACGACGCTGCCGCGGAACGTGTACGGCGGCGCGTACTTCTCGGCCTTGGACGACACGCCGACATAGACGACACCGTCGGCGATGACGGGCGACGACGTCACGACGGCGGCTGGATCCGCGTCGATCTGGGTCTTCCAGAGCCGGCTGCCGCTCAGGGCGTCGATCCCGAAGAGGTACGCGCCCTCCGTGCTGTTGCTGCGCTGTTCGCCCGATCCCGTGACTATCGTGCCGTTCCAGTACGCCGGGCTGAGCCGCGAGATGTCGCCCGCGATCCCGGTGTAGTCGCTGATCTGGTGGCTCCAGATCTTCTGACCGGTCGTCGCCTGCACCTTGTAGAGGTTGCCTGCCCAGTCCGGCGCGTACACGTAGCCGCCCACCACGGTCGGCGTCGCCGAGACGCTGTCTCCTGTGGTGAAGGTCCACTTGGTCTTCAGGTCGGCCACGTTGCCGGTGCCGATGGTGCGCTCGGCGGCCGCGTTGTGCGTGTCGCCGAGGTCGCCGCCCGCGTACGGCCAGTCAGCCGCGGCGGCCGTCGGTGCGACCGGGGTCGCGGCGGTCGCGGCGGTCGCGGCGGTCGCAGACGGTGCGGCCGCCACGGCGGTGGCGGGCAGGGCCACTGCGAGTGCGGCCATCGCCAGCCCGGCCAAGTGGGCTCGCACCCGCCCTCGCCTGGCGCGGGCGGGTATCCGGGGTATGGACATGAAGAGGAGTCTCCCGTTGCTTGCTGATCTTGCGATCGAGAGCATAGAGACATGCTGCCGAGCCGACCGGACACCTTCAGGGCACGGCATACGGCCTTCGTGCATAAGCAATGGATGAGCGCGGTCCGCTTTCTTGAATGCTCCGGGAGGTTCTCGAGACGGTTCGCACGTGTGGGGCGGGGGGGGCTCCGCCTCGTAGCGCAAGTCTTTCCCGCACCAGTAGACGCAGAGAGTATCCGCGACGGAGCCCTGCACGATTTCATCAACGCCACGAAGTCCCGAAGCTTTGTGGACGGGACCCACGGAATCGCCCTGAACCGGATACAAGGGCGTTGCAAGGTGTCTTGCCGAAAGCGCAGGTCGGTCACCCAGGAGGCCGTGCCGAGACGTGCCTGAAGCGGGTACGCAGGCCGGGCAGATCAGCACCCTCCACATGCGATTACGGCACGATTACCAGGGCGTCTTCACGTGCTCATCAGTCTGCCCCCGGGTGAACATCACGCCCGGCTACGAGTCTGCGAATCAGCGTACGACTTCATGGAATTTACGTATGCGCGGAAGAGGCGAGGCTCATCAACCGCAGGTCGCGAGGCAGTACGCGGCTGAGGCTCCCATCGGCATCCACGCTCATCCCGGGGGCGCCGGGCGAGTGTGGCACGGAAGTTCATGTGCCTGGCACTCACCTTCCAGGTACGTCAGCAGGAGTTCGCTGTCTTCATGTCCGGATGGATTCTCGTCGGCAGTGGATGGGTCCCCACCGCTGGGCGACGCACACCGGTTCGGGAATCCTCGCAGCCAGCCGGCTGTCTTCCGCCTAGGGTGTCGATCATGTTCAAGTCAGGGGTGGGGTTCCTCGCACTGTTCGGGCTCGGCTGGTGGCTGCTGGCCACGAGCGCATTCGACGGGGCGACTCGGCTGATCGAGGTCGTGGCCGGCTGTACCGTCGCGCTGGGGCTGATGCTTGCCGCGCGCCGTTTGCTCCCGCCGTCGGCAGGGGGTGCGTTTCCCGCCGGCCGACGTCGGCGGTTCAACCGGATCAACGGCTTCCAGTGGCTCCTGATCGTCGCCATCGCCGTGGCGTGCGCTCGCGCCGGGATGCCGGTGCTCGTTCCCCCGCTGGTGGCGATCGTCGTCGGGCTCCACTTCCTCCCGCTCGCAGTGGTGTTCGAGCAGCCCCGGCTGCGGGTGCCGGCGGCTCTGCTGATCGCGGCCGGGATATCGGGCCTGGCCGTATGGCTCGCGAACGGCCCGGACGGGACCGTTCGCTTCGTGGTGGGTCTGATTGCCGCGCTCTCCCTGTGGGGTATGGCGATCTGGACGGTCACCGGTGCGGCCTCCGATGCCGCGCGTGCCGTGAGGGAGTGAGGGTGCCCCGGCACGTGGTGGTCGTCCTGCCTGGGGGTGTGCCCCACGAGGAGCGCCCGCGAGGTCAGCGCAGGCGCCGGATACGGATGGGGCCGCGCGCCGTGGCCGGGTCGACGGGGCGGCCCGACTGAGTGATCTCCACCTCGCGCGCCGTGGCCAGCCGCCCGGCCGCGCGCCGGGCCGGTTCCATCAGCGCGCGCCAGCCGTCGTCATCCCCTTCGTAGACCGCCCGGGCGGCGTCGGAAGGGCATATCGTAGAGGTCGGGGCACGACGGTCCAGCAGTTCCAGAATGGCTCGCTCCAGCCGCTGGTCCGTCTGCCTTTCGGGCTGCGGCACTCACCCATTCTTCCAAAACCATGAGCCAGGTGCGTGGGCAACACTGATGCCGGCGGCCGGGTGCCTATCGACGATCATTTCCAGTGGGGTGACGGCCGCCCTCGCCGGCGCCCGAGCGAAGCGGGAGAACCGGCTCAGGCGGTATCGCGCGGGTCGGTGTCATGACCTGTCTCATCGCGATGCGCACCCGTGGCACGGGCGGCTGTGGCCGAGGCGAGGACAAGGAGGCTGCTGACCGCGTTGAAGGGAGCGGGCTGGGCACTGAGGATACGGAGCTGGTCCTTGACCGCCATGTCGTACTCGGTCTCCGTCAGCGGTATGCGCTCACTGCGCAGCAGCCTGTCGTTCCACTCTGTGCAGTAGTAGCCGTGGGCGTCCGCCTTCGCGTCCCGGGCGTCGTCGAAGCCGGTGACCAGTGCCAGGGCGAACACGCACACGACCAGGCCGTAGAAGACCTTCAGCCGGCTCGGCAGCAGGCGCAGGTACTGACCCATCCGTCCCCCACCGGCTCGTCCGAGTACGACCGCCGCGGCACCGGTGAAGCCGGCACGGACCAGAGCGGCGGCGAAGATCGGAAACACCAGCCCGAACAAGCCGAACACGATGGCTTCCGGGACAAGACAGCCACCGGGCAACCAGGTCGAAGCCGTGGCCGGCAGCCCGCACCCGCAGCACGCCAGCGCCAGCGCCAGCGCCAGCCAGAAATGCACCCGGTACCCACCACGCAACTCCGGCACAACCGCCCCCTCTCCCCCGCGCTCCCGGACCCGCCACAACCTCGCACCTCACCAACGAGCCGGGTAAGGGGTCACACCGGCACCACGGCCGGCTCCGCGACTGCCGCAGCCAAGCAACACGCCCTCGCGCCCCGGATCCGGGCGCGGGCGCCCGCACCTCCGTGGTTTTCGATACGCGGACGATATGTGGCGACTCATACCCTCGGAACATGCACGTGTCGATCATCGAGGACGAGCCCGCACGGGCGACCGTGGGCAAGGGCCCGCGGCTCGCTCCGTTCCGCCGTGGCCTCCTCCGCGACGGCCACCACGTCCCGGCGGCCGGGAAGCGGTTCGTCGCTCTCGAAGGAGAAGCCGCGGACCCGTTCGCCCCTGCCGTACGCATCGTGGTCCCGGCTGTGCGCGAACGGCCCGGTCAGCGGGTGCCGTGGCGAGACGCGGCCGGCGGCCGGCCACGAGGGAGGAGAGCGTGAACAGGCAGCCCGGGCTCAGCGTCCGTTTCAAGCTCACCCTCAGCTACGCCGGTTTCCTCATGTTCGCCGGCCTCCTGCTGCTCGCCGCGGTGTGGGTGTTCCTCCTGCGCTACGTCCCCGATCGCGCGATGCTCATCAACCCCGATGACAGGCTCAACAACGGTGTCTTTCCCGTCCGGTCCGTGCTCCTGGACGTCTTCGTTCCGAGGGCGGCCGCGGTACTGGCGTTCCTGCTGGCGTTCGGGCTCGTGGGCGGGTGGATTCTCGCCGGCCGCATGCTCGCCCCTCTCACGCGCATCACGGACGCCACCAGCACTGCCGCGAAAGGATCCCTCTCCCACCGGATCTGGCTGCCCGGCCGCAACGACGAGTTCCGTGAACTCGCCGACGCCTTCGACACGATGCTCGCCCGTCTGGAGGCGCACGTGGCCGAGCAGCGGAGGTTCGCCGCCAACGCCTCGCACGAACTGCGCACCCCGCTGGCGATCTCGCAGGCGCTTCTCGATGTGGCCCGCAGCGATCCGGCGCAGGACCTCGGCGAGATCATCGGCCGCCTGCACGCCGTGAACACCCGCGCGATCGACCTCACCGAAGCGCTGCTCATGCTCAGCCGCGCCGACCAGAGGTCCTTCACCCGGGAGCCCGTCGACCTCTCCCTGCTCGCGGAGGAGGCCGTCGAGACCCTGCTCCCGCTCGCCGAGCAGCGCGGTGTCACCATCGAGACCTCCGGTGAGATCGCTCCGGCCTTCGGCTCACAGGCGCTCCTGCTGCAGTTGACGACGAACCTCGTCCACAACGCGATCGTTCACAACCTGCCCGACCGGGGGGCGGTGTGGCTGGAGACCGCCGCCGGCCCCGAGACCGTGGTGCTCACGGTCGAGAACCGCGGCGAGAAACTCTCCCCGCAGTTGGTCTCGACGCTCACCGAGCCCTTCCGGCGCGGCACCGAACGCATTCGCACCGACCATGCGGGTGTCGGACTCGGGCTGGCCATCGTCCGGAGGATCACCGAGGTGCACGACGGTTCCCTCACCATCACCCCGCGCCCTGAGGGCGGACTCCGTATCGAGGTCCGGCTGCCCGCACCGCCGGCGCTCTCCCCGAAGGACAACTGACAGGTGACTGACGCAGTACGAGAAGTTCCGGACACGCGGAAGCAGGACGACGTCCAGGGGCGCGCCGAGATCGTGGACACGGGCCGGGACGGGCAAGGCGGCGCCGCCCGCGGGGGGACCGGCTCGGGTGGCCGTCGGGCGCGTATCCGCCGGGCGCTCCGCGGCCTGCGCGGGCCGGAACCGTGGAGACGTGGTCCGGTGCTCACGGCGCTGGCACTGCTGCTCGGCCTGCTCATGCTGCTGCACGCGGAGATCACGGACAGGGGCGGTCTCGGCAGCCTGGTGGAGACGTTCCTGCCCTGGTTCGGCCTGATCATCGCGATGCTCCTCGCCGTGGCCCTGTGGCGCCGCTCCGCCGCGGCGGTGGTCGCCCTGCTGCTGCCGGTCGTGGCCTGGCTGAACCTCTTCGGCGGGATGCTTCTCGACAAGTCCCAGCCGGGCGGCGACCTCACCGTGGTCAGCCACAACGTCAACGCCGAGAACCCCGACCCGGTCGGTACCGCCCGCGAGCTGGCCGCTTCCGGGGCGGACCTGCTCGCGCTCGAGGAGATGACCCCGCAGACCACGGTCGTGTACGAGCAGGCGCTGGCGAAGGCGTACCCCTTCCACACGGTGCAGGGCACGGTCGGGCTGTGGAGCAAGCTGCCGCTGTCGCACTCCCGGTCCGTCGACGTCCTGCGCGGCAACGTCGGGCCGCTGGCGAAGACCCGTAAGGCCGAGGACCTCCCCGTGGACCCGCCCCGGGCGCTGCGCGCCACGGTGGCCACGGAGCGGGGGCCGCTGGCCGTCTACGTGGCGCATCTGGGGTCGGTGCGGCTGATGCCCAGAGGGGGCTTCTGGACGGACTCGCGCGATGCCGGCGCGGTCGCCCTGGCCAAGGCCGTCGTCGCCGAGCGGAACGAGCGGGTGGTGGTGCTCGGCGACATGAACGGCACCGTCGACGACCGCGTCTTCCGCGGCCTCACCTCGCGGTTGCGGTCGGCCCAGGAAGCGGCCGGGGACGGCTTCGGCTTCAGTTGGCCGGCGTCCTTCCCGATGGCGCGGATCGATCAGATCCTGGTCAGGGGTGTGCAGCCGAAGAGCTCGTGGGTCCTGCCGGCCACCGGCAGCGACCATCTGCCGGTGGCGGCACGCATCAGCTGGTGACTCCCCGGCCGCGTGGATGAGCGGGTCGCCTCAGGTGGGCACGACGCGCACGAGCATCATGGCGGTGTCGTCGACGGCGTGCCCGCCGGAGTGGGCGGACGCCGCCTGCCAGAGCCGGTCGAGGGTGTCCGCGGCATCGGCGCCGCGGGTGGCGGCCAGTGCGCGGCCGAGGCGGTCGGCGCCGAAGAGCGGGCCCCGGTGCCGGTCGCGGGCCTCGGTGAGACCGTCGCTGTACAGCAGGAGCGCGTCACCGGGGAACAGGCGGAAGGCGGTTTCGTCGAAGTCGTCACGAACGGCCGGGATCTCGGGGCTCAGCAGGATGCCGGTAGCGTCGAGTTCCTCGACGGTGCCGTCCACGCGGCGGATCAATGCCGGAGGGTGGCCCGCGCTGGCGTAGAGGCCGGTGATCCCTCCGGGGCCGGGCTCGAAGACGGCCATGGCAGCGGTCAGGAAGCGGTCGCTGACGTGTTGCTCGACCAGTGCGCCGTGCAGCCGGTGCAGGACGGTGGCCGGGTTGTCGTACCCGTTGGCCTCGGCACGGACGGTGTAGCGGGCGAGGGTGGTGACCTTCACCGCGTCGAGGCCCTTGCCGCACACGTCCCCCATGACCGCGGACCATTTCCTGCCGCGGGTCTGGAACAGGTCGTAGAAGTCACCGACCACCTCGGCTCCGATGGCGCCGGTGGCGTCGGCCGGCCGATGGATCGCGGCCACGTCGAGTCCTGGTGCCTGCGGCAGGCAGGGCGGCAGCAGGCTCTCCTGCAAGGTCCGGGCCAACGCCGCCGAGGCGTCGCCCGCGGCCCGGGCCTCGCGCAGCGCTTGCCGCAGCGCGATCTCGGAGGACACCGAGCGCGCGAGGATGCGCAGTGCCTCGGACTGCTGCGGGGTGAAGGGCCGGGCGTCCTCGTCGATCACGCAGAATCCGCCGATGACGTGGCCGCCCGGCGACACCACGGGGTAGCCCGCCCAGGCCCCGATCCCCAGCGCGTCGACGGCGGGGAGGTCCTTGACGCGCGGGTCGGCCCTCACGTCCGGCGCGAGGAGCTCCTTGCCGGTACCGATCAGGAGGTGGCAGGGACTGTCGCGGATGCCGTTCTCACGCACAGCCTCGGGGTCCACACCGACCGCGCTCTTCCAGAACGACCGCCGCCCGTCTGCGACGGTGAAGAAGGCCATCCGCGCGCCCGTGATCGCCAGGGCGAGCTGCGCGACGTCGTCGAACACACCCTCCGGCCCGGTGTCCAGCAGGCCGGAGGCGGCCACCGCCTCCAAACGCGCCGGATCGAACACCGCCTCCGGCAGTTCACCGGGTGGGGTCTCATTCACCATCATGAGCTGTTTCCTGTCTTGCCGGTCCCCCGGCCCGCCGACTGAGTGTCGTTGCCCGGCCTGCTTCCTTGTCGTCCGGTACGCGTTCCCCCGGCACGCTCGTGGGGCGGGTCGCGGCCCTCGATCCGGCCACGCCTCGTACGTACGACCAGCCGGGGTCCGTGGTTCGTGACTCGGCCTCGGAATGTGTGGGGAAGGACACGTGCCCGGCCACGGACCGGCCGTGGTCGGTACGGACGGCTCTCCCGGCGCCGAGCTGCCGCGCCGGTGCTCGGCGCCCCGTCCCCCGCCGACGGCCCTGTGCCGGGGAGGCACCGGGACGCGGACTCCTTCACCGCGTCAAGATGAGGCCGGGAGCCGGCCCGGCCCGACCCCAATGGCCCGTGGCCGTGAACCTTTCCGACGCGAGTACCGACTGTTCCGGTGATGTGGGGCGCGGGGACTGGGAGGTGCGGTGAGCGAGGTCAGTCGCTCCGGGTTGCTGGTGGTGCGCTGCCAGCTCGGGGAGCGGGAGGCTTTCGGGGAGCTGGCGGGCGTGTGGCACGACGCGCGGTATGTGCGGGCCATGGTCGGCTCACCGCACGTGGCCGACGATCTCGCCCAGGATGTGTGGGTCGCCGTGGCACGCGGGCTGCCGCGGCTGCGAGAGCCGGAACGATTCGCTCCCTGGTTGTTCACCATCGCCCGGCGCACGGTGGCCGACCATCGGCGCGAGGCGTACAGGGCCCCGCGGACGTCGGCGGGGGGCGAGGCGGACACACCGGACGACGGCTCCCTCAGTGGTCTCCTGACCACGATGGAGATCGAAGCCGGCCTGGGCGAGCTGCCGCCGCCGGAGCGCGTCCCGGCCGTGGGCGGGGGGCTTCATGCGACGTGTAGCGGGGAGGCGGGGAATCGGGGCGGCGCGCAGGTTGGGGGGCGACGGCCGCCGAACGTACGAGCCGGCCCACTCGGCCGCGGGTGCCGGATCGTCGCCGCACGGCCTGTCGGAGCGGGGGCGGTCACCGAGGCCGGCGACCGACGGCGGCGAGTGTTAGACGTCAGGCATAATCTTAGATGTCGGGTGTCGATACACCGGCCGTCGGCGCTACGGAGGGTGAAGGATGAGTCGCGTCTCGCAAGCAGAAGCAAAAGCCAACCGAGAGCGAGTGGTGGCCGCGGCATCTCAGCTGTTCCGCGAGAACGGTGTGGCCAAGGTCGGCATCGCGGACGTGATGAAGACGATCGGACTCACCCAGGGCGGCTTCTACAAACAGTTCGCGTCCAAAGCCGCGCTCGTCGACGAAGCAGCCGCGAAGGCTTTCGCCGACAACCTCCAGGAACTCAAGGCCCTGGACCAAGAAGCCGGGGAGCATCAGGCGGCCTGGCGGTCGCTGCTCGACTCCTACCTCTCCGTCGAGCACCGCGACGACCCCGGCCACGGCTGCCCCGCCGCCGGCTTCGCGGGCGACGTCGCGCGTGAACCGGAGCACAGGGAGACCTACGCCAAGGGCATCGGGGAGGTCGCGCAGTGGATCGCGCCCGGCGACGCCGGCCTGGCGGCCTACGCCACCATCGTCGGCGCCATGCTCCTTGCCCGTGCCACCGCGGGCACGCCGCTGTCGGAGCAGATCCTTCGGGCCGCACATGAAGCGGTGGCGACGGCCGCCGACAGTCGGCAGGCGACGACCGACTGACGGACCGCACCGTGGGGCGTGTTCATGGGCGCCCCCCTTGTCGCCGCCGCCACAGTCCGCTGGTACGGCATCGCCACTGGTCGTGAAATGACCTGCCCTCCCCCTCGTTGATCGAGCCCCCGCCGCCTGTTCGGCGTCGCGACCAGCGCGGAGGGCCACCGACCTGAGGTGCGCAGGAACAGGGACCGCGGGCCGGGGGCGGATGCCCCGGCCCGCGGCGGTGAGCGTGCCCGTCCCCGCGGTCAGCGGGCGTAGCGTCCGGCGGGGTGCGTGAGGGACAGGCCCGGGACGAGTTCCTGGCGGGCGTTCTCGTACGCCTCCCAGTCGGCGTAGTCCGGCAGCGAGGGAATCGTGACCAGCTCGCCGGCGTCGAGGCCGGCGAGCGCGGCCCGCGCGGCGTCGAGGGGGGCCATGACGGCCTCCTTGGGCAGCTGGTCCAGTTCGATGCCCGAGCCGTCCCAGATCGCCGTCTCCAGCGCTCCGGGCACCACGACCTGCACCCGGACGCCGGAACCGGCGAACTCCTGGGCCAGGGCCTGGGTGAACGCGATCACGTACGCCTTGCTCCCGCTGTACACGGCGCCCACAGGAAGGATGTTGAGGGCCAGGGCGGACGAGATGTTGACGATCGTGCCCGAGCCCCGGCCGGAGAACGCATTCGCGGCGGCGGCCGCGAGCCTGGTGGTGGAGGTCAGGTTGAACGTGATGAGCCACTCCAGCCGGTCCGGGTCCGCCGCGGACAGGGGGCCGAACAGGGCGCTGCCCGCGTTGTTCACCAGCATGTCGATCGAGGAGTCGGCCAGCAGGCGGTCCTCGACGCTCCGCATGCCCTCCGGCGTGGCCAGGTCGGCGCTCAGCACCGAGACCTCGACGCCGAAACGCTCCGCGAGGTTCGCCGCGGCGGACTCGAGCCGTGCCCGGTCACGGGCGACGAGCAGCAGGTCGCGCCCCCGCGCCGCCAACTCCTCGGCGTAGGCGGCGCCCAGACCCGCGGTCGCACCGGTGATGAGCGCCGTACCGGCCTTCACTGTGGACATGGTCATCCTTCTTTCCCAGTCGATGTCACTCTTTAGATGGAGACAGTAATCTAAAGAACGGTCGCCGTCCATCACCGCCCCCCACGGCGTGGAACGTGGTCGGCGAGCGGCGTCAGAGCACGCTTTCCTCGGTGCGGTCGGCGTCCTAACGGGTGTGGAAGGTGCCGGGGCGGTCGGTGCGGCGGTAGGTGTGCGCGCCGAAGTAGTCGCGCTGGGCCTGGGTGAGGGCGGCCGGCAAGCGGGAGGGTACGCAGGGTGTCGTAGTAGGCGAGCGCGGCGGCGAAGGCGGGGACGGGAACGCCGTCCCGGGTGGCGCGGGACACGACCAGGCGCCAGGGCAGTTGCGCGGTGCCCACTTCTCGGCCGAAGCCGGGGTCGGCGAGCAGACTCGGCAGGGTGGAGTCGGCGGTGTGGGCGTCACGGACGCGGTCCAGGAAGGCGGCCCGGACGATGCGGCCGGCGCGCCAGACCGCGCCGACGGCGGCGAGGCCGATGCTTCAGCCGTAGGCGTCACTCGCGGCCTGGATCTGGTGGAGGCCCTGGGCGTAGGAGATGACCTTGGAGGTGTACAGGGCCTGTTCGACCTGGTCGGCGAAGCGGGCCGCGTCGCGTTCGCCCAGGTAGGCGGAGGCCGGGCCCGGCAGGGCGGCGCCGGTGGCCCGCAGCCGGCTGTATCCGGACACGAAGCGGGCGAAGACGGCCTCGGCGATGCCGGAGACGGGGATTCCGAGGTCGAGGGCGGTCTGCGCGGTCCAGCGCCCCGTGCCCTTCCGCTCGGCGGCGTCGGCGATGACGTCGACGAGGGGGAGGCCGGTGTCGGCGTCGTGGTGGGCGAGGACTTCGGCGGTGATCTCGATGAGATAGGAGTGGCGGGCGGGGCCACGGCATGGGGCTTGCGTTGAGAACACTCGGCATCGGGCGTCAGGAGTCCTGACCGGCTCCCCGCGGGGGTCCTGACGTCGGGCACGGACACCGGCACACGCGTGATGGTGCGCTGCGCTCCGTGGCCGCCGGCGCGGGTCGCCGCGGCGAGGCGCGCTGCCGCCCGACAGTCCGTACGCTCCGACAGCGCCCTTGACTTCCGTCACGCCGGGGCGTGGGATCGTCATCCCGCGCGCACTCCGTCGATGAACCGGCCAGCCATGTCGGTGCGCTCTTCGAGCGTGACGCGGCTCTGTCCGAAGTCGATGAACAGTTCGTGCACGCCCGCTTCGGCCGCGGCCCGGGCGTAGTCGACGTACTGCCCGAGCGTTCCGGTCGCCAGGACGTGCTCGATGTCGGCCTTCTGCGCCGTCAGTCCGGGGGTTGACCCGCAATCCTGCCGCCGGACGGACAACCCGATCGTGACGCGCAACCCTCGCACCGTCGGACGCCTTCCCCCTTACAGCGAGGCGATACGACCGGGCCTCATAGATCATCAGTGACATCTATCACGTGGACGCCGCACAACGAGGGCCGTCATGATGGACCCGCACGTCGTGCGCGACACACATCCTGCTCTGACGAGGTTCGAATGACCCTGCCGCCACCCCGTAGCTGACCGCGGGCGCCTGGCTGACGTTTGCCGGAACGTACGTCATCCGCGGAGTGAACAAGGCCCTCCCGCCCTGCGCCCGGGCACTGAACTCCTTCGCGCCGACAAGCCCCCCGCCCCTTCCCCGTGAGAGGAGATCCCTTCTCGTGACCTGGTCCATCACGGACAAGCCCGACGTGTTTCGCTCCGAGGCCGGGGCGTTCCTCGACGCACGTCCCGATCTGCACACCATGCTGCTGTCCGGGCTCGACACGATCGAGCGTCTGCACTCCGCGGGCGACACACCGCCCACGGTGCTGGGCTGGTGGCGCGAGCCGGACGAAGCCACGACGTCGGCCGCATTCGTGTGGATGCCACCTCACCTGCTGACCGCGAGCCGCCTTTCACCGGAGGCGGCCGCGGACCTGGCCGCACTTCTCTCCGCCCAGCCGCACCCGTTCACACAGCTCCTGGCCGACGACGCGTCGGTCCGCGCCTTCTCGAGCGCCTGGCAGACGACCACCGGTTTCGCCCCGACGAGCGGACCGCACCTCCGCCTCCACCGCCTCCGGCAACTGGAGCGCCCTGATGTCGCACCCCCTGGGGCGCCTCGGGCGGCAACCGACGGTGACCGGGCTCTTCTCCACGACTGGTGCACCCGCTTCGTCGCGGAAGCCGGCTCGCTGGGGGCCGACCTCGGGGCATTCATCGACGAGCGGATCGCCCGGGCGGGCTGGCGGTTGTGGACCGTCGAGGGCGAACCGGTGGCCATGGCCGCCATGACGGCGGTGGTGGCCGGCATGGCGCGCCTCACCCCCGTCTACACCCTGCCCGAACACCGCGGCATGGGCTACGGCTCCGCCGTCACGGCAGCGGTCTCGCAGGCAGCTCTGGACGCCGGGGCCGAACACGTACTCCTCTTCACCGATCTCGCCAACCCGACGAGCAACAGCGTCTACCGGCGTATCGGATACCACCCCGTATCGGATTACCGAATCGTGGTGACAGGCGCCCCAGAGTGAAGCCCGACCGCACGAACCACAGAATCCCTCCCGGACCGACCACGTCCGAGGCCCAGCCAGAAATGACCCGCATGACGAACGCAGCAAGTGGAGCCGACGTACCGCTCACGGAGGGCGCACTCCCGGAAGAGCACACCTCGAGAGACCTCCGGCACGCCGGGACCTTGGCCCGCGTGACCGCCAACTTCCGCCAGTACCTGACTGGTTGGGGCCCAGCGGAACACGGGGACAGTGACCTCGAACACTTCCGCAGCGGCCTGGCCGCACCGCAGTTCAACGGGGTGGTCCGCCTCCGCTCCCTGGATGCGGTCGAGCAGCTCACGACCACCGCGCGAGAGCGGCTCGCGGGAGTGCCCTGGTGGTGGTGGGTCGGCCCGGACAGCCCCGCGGACACGTCGGCGGCCCTCGCCGAACACGGAGCGACGGAACTCACCACGATCCCCGTGATGGTCAGGCCGCTCGACCAGGAAATGGACCCGACGGAACCACCGGCCGGCCTGCGGATCGAAGCGGTGACCGATCGCGACCATCTGCCGGAGCTGGTGCGCACCTACAGCGCGTCCATGGGGGTGGCACCCGGCCTCGAGTCCGACATCGTGCGGGTCGAGTCACAGCGTCGGGACAACGCGGACATCGTCCGACTGGCGGCGGTCCTCGACGGCCGCGTGGTCGGCACGACCGTGGTGATCGCGGCCCACGACGTGGCCGGGATCTTCATCGTCCACGTGGCGGACACCCACCGCCGACGCGGCATCGGCAAGGCGCTGACCGCGGCGGCGCTCCGTGTGGGACAGGACCGCGGTATGCGGCTGGCGGCACTCGCCGCCAGCCCGGCCGGCGAACCCCTGTACCGGCGCTTCGGTTTCGTCGAGGTCTCGCAGTACCGCCTCTTCGCCTTCCCCGCCTAGCTCGACCCTTGCGGCTGTGCGACCGGGCGTGGTTCGCGGCCCTTCATGCCCGCCGTGCCCGCCGCTTCGCCAGCGCACCACACGACCGCACCGTCGCGTCGAGGCACGCGGCACTACCGGGTCAGCAGTGCGAGCGCCTCCTTCGCGTTGTGGTCGGCGATGCCCCGCATCAGTGCGCGGTGCGGGAAGTCGCCGTCCAGGATGCGCAAGGGGCCGGCCACCAGGGACAGACGCATCGCGAGCATGAACAGGTCGAGCCGTGCGGGATCGAGCCCGGGGCGCGACAGGGCCGGGTAACGCTCACCGAAGCGGAGCTGCAAGAAGACGTGCTCCCACTCGACATCGAAGAACATCAGGCCCTCGATGTCGATGAGGACGGGGTGTCCGTGGGCATCGACCAGGACGTGGTCGGGCCCGAGTTCGCCATGGACCAGCCTGTGTTCCGCGCGCGGGGAGACCCGTGCGGCCAGCTCCTGCAGGCGGTCACGCAATGGGGCCGCGGCCGATCCGATCCGGGGGTCGCGTTCGGCCGCCTCCGCGAGATCCTCGAGGGCACGCTCGAACACGACCTGTTCGCACGAATCGCCGCTCGCCTTGTCGCCCCGCTCCAGCACGTCCACCCTGCCGAAGCGGCGACCGCGCTGCCGGTGCATCACGCCGAGCATGGCCGCCAGTTCGCTCAGGGCATCTGATGCGCGTGCGGGATCCGTCCTCAGGAGTGCTTCCAGCGTGGGTCCCGCAACGTCCTCGACCACCGCGACGTCGGCAGGATGGCGGCGCCGGCTGTCGTCGGCCAGGACCAGTGCCGGAACCCGGACCCCGATGCGGTCCAGCCTCCGCTGAGCGGCCAGGAAGGGAACCAGTCCGGAGGCGGGAGCGAACGGGTGGGCCGCGTCGACGCCCTCCGCGGCCGGCCAGAAGTTCTCGCCCTCGGCCCAGCTGTAGACGATCACACTCGCCGCACGGGAACCGCGCACATGAACCCGGTAGACCCCCTTCTTGCTCCCGCCACGCAACCGGTCCACCCCGACGACGTCGACTCCCGATCCCAGTGCCTCCCGCACGATCCCCGACAGCACTGCGATGTCCGTGAACTGGCGCATCCGCCGAGCCTATCCGCGGGCCGACCCGCGGCGAACCCGGTGCCGTCCCACGGCCGGGGAGGGCCGAGCACACGAGCCAGGGCGGCCGTGCCGGGAGCACAGGGGCCGGGAAGGTGTCCGGACGACCAGTCGGTTGCCGGGGTGAGGACCACCCGGCGAAGTGTCCCGCACCCGCGCCGCGCCCCCTCGCCTCCCGATCACGCCGAGCAACCTCGTACAGCCGATGGAAGCCGAGCGCCCTCTTGTACCGGTCCCGGCACCGCGCTGATGCGGCCGTTCGTATACAGGGAGGCGGCTGGCACGGGGACGCCGCCGCGGAAACCGCGGCGGTGGACGGCACCGGCCGGTACGTGGTTCGTCACGGTGAGACGTCGCGGGTCAGGGCCGTGGCCCTCCGCCGCAAAGGCTTCCGCCGGCACAGACCCCGCGGGTCTCCTCATATGCCTTATCTGACGTCACCTCATGGATGGTCCGATTGGTGACGGTTGGGCTGCGCGACCCGGCCTCACCAGTAACTCTTAATTTAGGAATTATTATTGACGCACGCCCGTAACCCCTGCAGGATCCTGGAAACGAGATCGCAGGCGCGCGGGCATGGACGGGTCCGAGGACACCGCCGCACCCCCGACGAGGGAGCGGCACCTCAGGGTCATGACCGGGACGGGTCGGCACGCCTGATCGATCGGACAGCGAAGGATCCGATGTGAAACGACATCTCACCGCCCTCCTCGCCCTCGTGGCCGGCTTGCTGGCGCTGCCGGCACCCGCCTACGCGAGCCCGGCGGCCGCCACTGCCACGGCAGGGACTCCGGCAGCCGGGCAGGTGCTGAGCCCGACGCCGTACATGGGCTGGAACACCTACTACGCGTTCGGTGGCGATCCCACCGAGGCCGAGATCAAGTCGACAGCCGACTTCCTGGTGACCAGCGGCCTGCGCGACGCCGGCTACCAGTACGTCTGGATCGACGGCAACTGGGCGGCGCCGACCCCGCGCAGCGCTGCCGGCGACCTGACGCCCAACCCCGCTCAGTTCCCGAACGGGCTGTCGCCGCTGGTCGACTACATCCACTCCAAGGGCCTGAAGGCCGGCATCTACACCGACGCCGGCCCCTACATCCCGGGCAAGTGCGGGCTGGGCAGCCACGGCTACTACCAGCGTGACGCGGACCAGTTCGCGGCCTGGAAGTTCGACGCGGTCAAGGTGGACTACCTCTGCGGGATCGCCGCGGACCTCGACCCCGAGACCGTCTACACCGAGTTCGCGCAGGCGCTGCGGAACAACGCCGGCAAGCGCCCCATGATCTTCAACCTCTGCAACCCGGTGACCTCCCCTGACTGGGGCAACTACCCGGAGGAGCAGCAGTCGACGTACTCCTGGAGCTACGCGCCGAAGATCGCGCAGTCCTGGCGGACGTACACCGACGTGGGCTTCGTCGACGAGATCAAGTTCAAGGACGTGCTGCGCAACTACGACGCGAACGCGCGGCATCCCGAGGCCGCGGGTCCCGGGCACTTCAACGACCCGGACTACCTCGGTCCCGAGCACGGGATGTCCGACGAGGAGTTCCGCACCCAGATGACGCTGTGGTCGGTGGCGGCCGCCCCGCTGATCATCGGCAGCGACGTCACCAAGCTGGGCAAGACCTCGCTCAGCACTCTCTCCGACCCCGATGTGCTCGCGATCAACCAGGACCCCGCCGTCGTCCAGGCCGTCCGCGTCGGCCCCGCCGGTACGACGGAGACCTGGGTGAAGCGGCTGGCCAACGGTGACCGTGCCGTCGTGCTGCTGAACCGGGGCGAGAGCCCTGCGACCCTGACCACGAAGGCATCGTCGGTCGGCCTCACCGGGGACCGGTTCACCCTGAAGAACGCCTGGACCAACCAGGTCACCGAGAGCGCCGGCACCATCAGTGCCGCCGTCCCGGCCCACGGCGCGGCTCTGATCCGGGTCGGCCGGGCCACCGGCACGCCCGGTGTTCCGCACGTCGTCGCCGGTCTGCCGCAGCTGACGCAGGTCGGCGGCGACACGGTGCCGGCCGGAACCGCCCCGCTGGTCGCCGGCGGCGACCAGGCCCGGGTCGAGGTCACCGTCCGCAACGACGGTGCGCAGCCGGTCTTCACCCCGCGGGTCGACCTGGCGGTGCCCGCCGGCTGGACGGCCGGTCCCATCGGCAACGCTCCGAAGCTGCTGGACTCCAACCGCTCCGCGACCTTCGCCTTCACGGTGACCCTGCCGGCAGGCGCCGCGCCCGGCAACGTCACGCTGACCGCCACCACCTCGTACGAGGTGACCGGCAAGAAGCGGCTGCGGCAGGAGACGTCCACAGCGATAGTCGTCGCACCGGCGGCACCTGACGGCGACGTCGCGCTCTCGCACCACCAGTGGATCAGCGCCACCAGCGGCTGGATGAGCCCGACGGTCGACCTGAGCGTCGGCGGCTGGTCGCCGATCAGCATGCTCGGCCAGGTCCACCCGACCGGCATCGGGGTCGCCTCGCCGTCCACGATCCGCTACTACCTCGGGGACCGGTGCACCCGGCTGACCGCGACCGTCGGCATCGACGACGCGGTACGCAACGTCGGCCCGGAGGGCGGCACGTCCACCTTCCAGGTCATCGGTGACGGCAAGGTGCTGTTCGACAGCGGTGTGCTGACCCGTGACGACACCCGTCAGGCCGACGTCGACCTGACCGGCGTCCGGGTCCTCGACCTCGTGGTCGGCGACGCCGGCGACGGCGGCTACAACGACCGCGCCAACTGGGCGGGCCTCGACGCCACCTGCTGACCCGGACCGGCCGCACCCAGGAGGCACCACACCCGGGTGCGGCCGATCCGCCAAGCCCTTCGACACGCCTCTCGACACGCCGTGACGCGCTTTCGCGTCACGGCGTGTCGCGTTGCCGGCCCACGGCGGTGAGCGCACCACTTCCGCGCCCAACAGCACCACGACTTCGGCGTCGTGCTCGGCGGTCCGCGGAAGGAGCTGTCCGCGATCCGGCGCGTCACGCACCACAGTGCCCCACGCGGCCTCCTGCCATGGCCCGCCGGCTCCGAGATGTCGTCGGCGCTGCCGTTCGCCGACCACGCCGGCCCGGTCGGCGACGTGCTGCTACTGTGCGGACGCCCTGCCCCCCGGCCGACGACCGAGCCTGGAGAGCACCCGCAGATGGCCCACACCTCGGGATCCTTCCCCTCCGCCGCCGCCTACGCCGACGGCGTGGTGGGCGGCACCGCCGCCCCCTTCAGTTGGAGCGATCTCGAGTCCAGCGCCTTCGCGCGACTGCCGGAACTGCAGGAGACGTGACTCGCGGGCGATGACTTCGCCCGCAAGGAAGAGTCTCCCTCACGAATGCCCCCTGCCGGAGGCCCCGCTTCGGCCCGCCCGCGATGCAGCGCACGACCCGTGACAGGAGACTCTTCCCCATGACCGATCCGGAGCTGACAGCAGACCAGGACCACGGGACCGGGGTCTGGCCTTTGATCCGCGCCGAGCGAGCGGCCCTGGCGGCCGACCTCGCAGATCTGAGCGACGAGCGCTGGACAACGCCATCGCTCTGCAGCGGATTGACGGTGCGTGAGGTGCTGGCGCACCTCACCGCGTCAGCGAGCCTCAATGCCGTGCGCTGGATGGCCGGAGTGATCCGCTGCAGGTTCGACTTCGACAAGCAGGTCGCCATGCGACTTGCCGAGCAACTGGGCACCACACCCGGCGAAACCCTCGGACGGTTCCGCCGCATCATCCCCAGCACCACCAAGCCCCCCTTGCCCGCCATCGCCATGCTCGGCGAGACGATCGTCCATGCCGAGGACATCCGGCTCCCGCTGGGCATCCGTCACGACTACCCCATCGAGGCCGTGACCCGGGTCGCCGAGTACTACCGGGGCTCCGACCTCGTGGTCCTCGCCAAGGGACGCGTCGACGGACTGCAACTCGTCGCCGACGACGGCCCCTTCACCACCGGCACCGGGCCCCTCGTCTCCGGCCCCACCCTGGCCCTGATCATGGCAACGACCGGACGCGCTTCCTCCTGCGACGACCTCGAAGGAGACGGCGTGGAACTCCTCCACGGCCGCTGCCCGGCAGCGTGACTCCGCGTCCCGGGTCGTGGTGTCGGGTCCGGCCCCACCCCGCGAGCGACGGCGCACCCGAGGCCCAGGGCCAAACCGCTGGACACGCTGCGGAGGGCTTCGACACCATCCGCACTGTGACAGATGAACACACCCACCGGTCCCCAGCCATCGCCGGCCTGAGGTCGGTGAGATTCGTCGATCTCACCGGCACGGCCATGAGCGCCCTGCTGGACGACGACCTCGCCGGTGCCAGTACCGAAGCCGGAGTCGGGCTCACGGACTACTTCCTCACTGATCAGGCGAAGTGGGTCTGGCGGTATCGGGTCGACCAGTTGGCCTCGGACCCCCGTAGCGCAGGGTGGCTCACCCGAGCCGTGGTGGCCGAGCCCGAAGGCGTCGTCGTGGGGTACGCCGGGTTCCACGGGCCGCCCGATGAGGCGGGCATGGTGGAGATCGGCTATTCGGTGGCACCCGGCCACCGTCGTCAGGGGTACGCCAGGACGATGTTGACCGAGTTGTTGCGTCGCGCCGCCGCCGAATCCGGAGTCAGGACGGCCAGGGTGACGATCAGCCCCCAGAACACCCCGTCTCTGGCCACGATTTCCGGGTTCGGCTTCGTGGAGGTCGGGGAGCAGTGGGACGAGGTGGACGGCCTTGAGCGAATCTTTGAAGTCGTCGTCTGAAGGCGCTGCTGCCAGCCATAGGCACCAACCCGGTCAGCGTTGCCCGTCACGGCAATGGTGCGACTCCGCTCAAGTTCGCGGAACGGAGACCCGTGGTGCACGCAGGGCGAAATCCGCCTGTTCACGCCACACGATGCCGTCGAAGACCCACAACTGGACCGAACTGACGTGCGTCGCGACCGGCAGTCGACTCGCCAGTTCGGCCTCAAGGGCGTCCAGCACACTCGGCTCCTGGCCGTCCACCACCGTCAGATGTGGAACGACCTCGGCAAACCGGCCCCCATAGGGCGGCGCCTCCGGCCACCGGTCGGCGACGGCCAGGGTGAGTGCCCGGAACTGCTCGTCCGGCTCCGGGGCGAGGTAGAGCACCCCGGGGAAGCGGCCGCACCTCCCGAAACGAAGATCGAAAGCCCTGTGGGATCCGAAGAGCTCCCCCAGGACACCCAAGACTTGATCATCGATGCGGTCCTGGTTCAGAAACGGATAGAGCACCGACACGTGCGCCGGGACCCCGGCCTCCGCCGACACGTCGAACCGCTCACGCCATCCGCCCACGACGGGCTCGGCCTCGGGCACCTTGACGATCAGCGCTGTCTCGCCCGCCCGATACCGACCCACGCCGTCCGCCGCCATGGCGACATCATGCCAGCCAGTCGACTCCCGCCGGCAAGATCACGCCATCCATCACGCATTTCGTCACCCCGGCTGCTCCGTCATCCGCTGGCGACGACTCCGCACGTTGCCGTGCGTAGGGGCGGGCGATGCGCCCCAGGGGATGGCCTGCTCGATGCGTCGGCAACGCCTCCGAAGTATTCGGGCTCCCGCAGCCTCACATCCGGGATCTCAGCACGTCGACCCCACGACCCGGCGCGAACGGGTCGAAGCCGTGCACGATCAGCCGGCGAACCATTGCCGCCCCGGATGCCGGCAGGGCGCGCCCGGTGTCGAGACGCGGGCGGGGCCGGCGTGTTGGGGGGCGGGAGGCGGGACCGCCTCCCGCCCACAGACCCGCGGGAGCGTCAGCCGCGCGCGACGAGGTCCAGTACCCGCGCCATCTCCTCCAACGTGGCGTCGACGTTCGGAGCGGTCATGTTCTCGATCATGAAATGGTCGATACCGGTCCGCTCGCCCAGCATCTTGATGATGTCCACGAGCCGGCCGACCGGCACGCCCTCGGACGGGTTGACGCGCATGATCGTGTCGATTTCGCCGGGGTCGCGCCCTGCCTCTGCGGCCGCCGCATGGATCGCCGCCCGCTGGGCCAGCACCGCGTCCACGTCGAGATATTCCGGCACCACGCACGCGGGAAGCCAGCCGTCGGCCCGCCGGCCGATGCGCTTGAGCGCCGCACCGGAGAAGCCACCGAGGTAGAACGGCAGCCGCGGCTTCTGTACGGGCTTCAACGGAGCGTACTGGAGGGGCACTTCGATGTGTGCGCCGTGATACTCGACCGGATCCCGGGTCCACAGCAGCTCCAGCGCGTCCAGCAACTCGTCCATCCGGGCGCCGCGCTTGCGGAAGTCCACGTTCGCGCTCTCGAACTCCTCAAGGGACCAGCCCACGCCGAAGCCCGGGATCAGGCGGCCTCCACTGACCAGGTCGATCGTGGTCAGGCTCCTGGCCAGTTGCACCGGCGGATACAGCGGCGCGATCAGGACGTGCGCGCCGAGCCTGACCCTTTCGGTCACGGCCGCCGCGATGCCCAGCATGACGAACGGGTCCGCGGCCGTCCGGTACACCTCGGGAATGTAGTTGCCCACGCCGCCCGCCCCGACCTTGGGATGGACCGGGACGAAGTTCCGGTCGCCCACCCACAGGCTCGCGGCCCCGGCTTTCTCCGCCTCGCGCGCGAACTCGGCTGCCCGGGCCACCTCGTGGGCGGCGTTATTGAGATAGGGGATCGCAAATCCGATCTGCATCTGCACTGTCCTTCGGTCGGGGAGCCATGGGCGGGTGGGTGATGTCCGGGCCTCGTGGCAACGCGTGCCACGGCGCACCGGGGAGGCCGACCCCGTCGTCGCCTCGCAGAACCGGCCCGGCACACGCGGGGTCGGCAGTCGGCAAGGGGGCCTCGCAGGACCCCAGGCACACCACCCGGGCGAAGCAACACACAACCGCAAACATACTTGCCGAGTCAAGCATCAGCCCGGCTCCGCGCCATTCACCGGGTCCGAACCCGCGGTCCCGGCACGTACCTCCGTCAGCGGCGGCCCCGCTCACCGGGGATCATCCGCCTATCCGTGCCTCAGGGCAGCCCCGCCCGGCCGCACCGTTGGGGCATGACCACCGACCCCGAACACCGCACGGCTCGGGCACCGACAATGACCGCATCACCGCAGTGGTGGTGTGCCCTGCGAGTCCGCGGGCGTCACATCCACAGCACGCCGTCGTCCTCGTGCTCGCGGACACGGAACGCGATCATGCGGCGCAGCAGGTCGACAGGGACGGGCCGGCCGTACGGAAGCTTGACCGAGCCCTTGCCGGTCGAGAAGCCGTCCAGGTCGGCGTCGAAGGCCTCGCGAGTGCCGGGCGTGAACACGACGTTCGCGTGCTTGGCGTGGGCACTGGCCACGAACAGGATGGTCCCGGACGGGTGCACCCAGGCGGGATGTCCCCACTTGATCGCCTCGCTCGCCTCCGGAGCCCCTTCGAGAGCCAGCGCCCGTACCTGCTCGAGCACCTCCCGGCTCTTCCCGGTGATCCTTTCGATGTACGCGTCGACGGTCTGCGGCCTGTCCATGGCGCCAGTCTGGCACCTCCCGCCGCCTCGCAGCCGTGCTCAGCGCGGGCCCGCACGGAGAATCGGGCCGGGCGGGTAAACTCGCGGGGAAGTGCGATCCCGCAGGCATCGGTACCCGGCGTCGGCACGCACGACGCAGCTGGACCCCACGCGGTATCGACGGGACCACCCGCTGTCGGTCACCGTTTTGTCTTCGGCTCGTTCTGGCGACTCCCCGGCCGCGCATTCCGCCGGGAATTCCCTCGATGCGTGCCCCGTCGAGGAAGGTTCGCCCATGAACCGTTCGCCCCGGAACGACCACCGCTCCGGCCCGGCCGGCCGTTCGCGCCCGCAGGCCCCCGGCCGCTCCGGCGGCAAGGAACGGCCCGCCGGCCCGCAGGCAGAATTCTCGGCACCCGTGACGGTGACCCCGGCGCTGCCGCCGATGACGGCGTTCACGGAGCTCAAGCTGCCGCCGGCCCTGCTGAAGACCCTGACCGATCTCGGCGTGCACGAACCGTTCCCCATCCAGGCCGCCACCCTGCCGGACGCGCTGGCCGGCCGGGACGTGCTCGGCCGGGGGCGTACCGGCTCGGGCAAGACCCTGGCCTTCGGCCTGCCGCTGCTGGCCCGCACGGCCGGACAGCGCGCCGAGCCCAAGCGGCCCCGGGCACTGGTCCTGGTGCCCACCCGTGAGCTGGCCCAGCAGGTCACGGACGCGCTCACCCCCTACGCCCGGGCGCTGGACCTCCGGCTGGCCACCGTGGTCGGCGGCCTGTCGATCGGCCGGCAGGTCGGGGCGATCCGCGCGGGGGCCGAGGTCGTCGTCGCGACGCCCGGGCGACTGAGCGACCTCGTCACGCGCCGTGACTGCCACCTGGACCACGTGCGCATCACGGTCCTGGACGAGGCGGACCAGATGGCCGACATGGGGTTCATGCCGCAGGTCACCGAGCTGCTGGACCAGGTGCGGGCCGGTGGCCAGCGGATGCTGTTCTCGGCCACGCTCGACAACAACATCGACCTCCTGGTCCGCCGCTACCTGACCGACCCGGTGGTCCACTCGGTCGACCCCTCGGCCGCGACCGTCGTCGCCATGGAGCACCACGTGCTGTACGTGCACGCCGCCGACAAGTACGCCGCCGCCACCGAGATCGCCGCCCGCGACGGCCGGGTGATCATGTTCCTGGACACCAAGCACGCGGTCGACCAGTTCACCAGGCACCTCGAGGGTTCCGGGATCCCGGCGGCGGCCCTGCACAGCGGGAAGTCCCAGCCGCAGCGCACACGGGCGCTGGCCCGCTTCAAGACCGGCGAGGTGACGACGCTGGTGGCCACCAACGTCGCCGCCCGGGGCATCCACATCGACGACCTGGACCTCGTGGTCAACGTCGATCCGCCGGGCGACTCCAAGGACTACCTCCACCGCGGTGGCCGGACCGCGCGGGCCGGCCGGTCGGGCCAGGTGGTGACCCTGGTGACCACTCACCAGCGCCGCGACGTGACCCGGCTCATGTCCGACGCGGGCATCCGGCCGACGATCACCCAGGTGCGTTCCGGCGAGGCGGCGCTGAGCCGGATCACCGGGGCCAAGGCCCCGTCCGGCGTCCCCGTCGCGGGCGCACCGGCCGCGAGCACGCCGGCCCGTGGTGGTGCCCCGTTCCGCGGCCTGGGCACGAGGCCCGGCCGGGAGTCGCGCAAGGCGGCAGAGGCCCGCCAGATGGCGGCGGCCCGCGAGGCCGCCCGCATCCGCCGGGGCAAGTGACCCCGCGCAGGCCGCGCCGCCCCACCCGTCGCCCTGGCCCGGGCATTGCACACCGCACCGGTGAGCGGCCCGCCGTCGGGTTCACCGGGCCGTAACGGAGACACGGCCGGCGCCGCTCTCGCGGGCCGTGCGCCGGTGCGAGCCGCCCCTGCGGGCCGCCCGCACCGGCGCCGTGCCGGTCGCGGACTATCCGGCCGGCCAGTGCGGCCACGCCGGGGCGTAGCCGCACCACTCCTCGGGGCAGCCGACGCGGTAGGCCCTGGTGACCGTCTCCGTCAACGACGCGCCGGAGCGGTCCGCCGCGGTCACCCGCAGCGAGACCCAGCCGGCGCCGGTCGCGGGCACGGTCACCCGCCGGTCGCCGTCCCGGCCCCGGACCTCGGCGGTGTGCCAGGTGGCTCCGTCGTCGGTGGAGTACCGCACCGACACCCGCTCGACGCCGGCGCCGCCGCTCGCTCCGGACTGCCGGCCGATGCCCAGGCCGAAGGTGAACTCCCGGCCGGCCGGGACCGAGTTGTCTCCGTCGAGCCCGGCCATGTCGTAGCGCGTGTCGAGCAGCGGCAGCGGACGCTCGCCACCGGTGTGCTCCGAGCGGAAGCGCCAGGTGTCCTTGATGTGCGTGCCCAGCTTCCACTCCGGGCTCTCGTGGTGCGCGGAGGAGGTCAGCTCGTACCACTGGCCGCGTGCGGGCACGTCGAAGACGCCCTGTCCCGGCTCGTCGTTACGGGCGATCACCTTGCCCGATCCGTCGCGCAGCACCGTCTCGCCGGACTCCACGATCCGCAGCGGTTCGGACCGGTGGCCCGCCGCGTCCGAGAACATCGGCAGCGCGAGACGCAGCTTGTCCCCCGCGCGGGTGGCCTGCGCCCGGCCGTCGGGTCCGTTCACCGACAGCGACGGGTTGAACGGCGCGGTCAGCCAGTTGTCCGTGACCGTGCGTCCCTGGCGGAGGACCGTCGGGTCGGTGTACTGGGCCCCCAGCGGGCCGGCTTCCAGCGCGTACTCGAACGTGGCCGTCGTCCACGGCACTTCGGGCGTGTAGTACGCCGTCATCCGGTGCGGTGCGCGGAACACCGTCGACTGCTGGGCGAGATTCAGTCCGCGGTAGGTCACCCATCCGTAGATCCCCTTGGGGTCGTTGGGGTACCCGGTGGTACGGAAGCTGTGGTCCACGCGGGCCAGGTCCCGGCGCCGGTCCTGCCAGTTCGCGCCGGCCGGTACCCCGTCGTCATGGGTGTGGAAGGTGAAGTAGGTGCGTTCGCCGTTGCGCTCCCCCTTGATCCGGAGGGTCACCTCGCCCTTGGCGAGGCGCTCGCGCAGCAGGCTCACGCCGTGGTCGCCGATGCCCAGCGTGGGGTCGGCCGCGTCGATCGACGCCGAGCCGGCCAGCAGGATCGCCGCCGGCCGGTGCGCCTTGACCGCCTGGTAGCGCCCGTCCAGTTCCTCCCAGGGCAGGCTCCAGTCGGACTCCAGGAGCACGATCCGGTCCTCGATCTCGAGCCCCGTCAGGTCCCCGCCGTCGCCGGCGTCGGTGACCCGCTTCTCCAGGTCCCAGTCCGTCCGCTGCGTCATCAGCCCCACCGGCACGTCCACCGGGGTGCCGGAGCCGCCGACGGTCGTGGCGAGGACGGACGGCTGCTCCCAGGAGGCGGCGGAGAAGTACGTCAGTCCGGGGATCTTGGCGCTGCCCACGGCATAGGAGCGGTACGCGCCGGAGTAGAGCTGCGCGACCAGGCCCTTCGGGGCGCCCGCGCCGGCCGACGAGACCAGCCCGGTCGCCGAACCCCACTCGTTGATCCGCATCTGCGGGTCGTCGATGCCCGTGGTGACCGGCTTCGCTGCGGACAGGTCGGTCCTCAGCGTCCGGTCGCCTGTGAGGGTGACGCGCCGGGCGACGGCGACGGACGTCTCGGGCACGCTCGCCCTGCCGTACCGGACGTACTCCCACACCCCGCCGAACACCCGGTAGTCGCCGACCGGCAGGCGCAGTTCCTCGGTCCCCTCGGTGAGGCTGACCAACTGGGACTCGCCGGTCCTCTCGTTCTGCACCACCAGGTTGGTGTACGCCGCCTCGACGCCGGGCCGCAGGGCCGCGGCCTCGAGGGTGAGGGTGGCGCTCGGTGCCTCCGCGTCGACGCCGACGGGGGTGCGCGCCGTGCTGCCGTCACTGCCGCGCGCGGTGATCCAGGCACTGTGGGCGCCGGCGGACGCCCGGGCGGTGTCGATGCGTACGGTCGCCTCGGCGGTGCCGCCCGCAGGGACGGTCAGCCTGCGGGTGACGAGCGAGACGGGTGCGTTCCCGGTCAGGGAGAGGTTCAGCCGGATGTCCTTGGACCCGCTGTTGCGGTAGGCCACCGTGCGGGTCGGGTTGCCGGCGTACGGCCAGGTCAGCTCGGCGGAGACCGCGGCCGGGGAGGCGGTGACCCGCGAGGAGAGCGCGCCGGGCACGTCCACACTGCCCGCGCCCTGCTCGTACACGCCCGCGCCGTCGACCGGGTCGGCCGCGCCCATGAGCGCCGCCTTGAGCTGCTGCGCGGCCCAGTCGGGATGCCGCTGCTTGAGGATGGCCGCCGCCCCGGAGACGTGCGGGGTCGCCATGGAGGTGCCGCTGATCGTGGCGTAGAACTCGCTGTTCGCGGCCCCGTCCAGGGTGCCCGCCGCGCGGGCCGCGGTGATCGCGCTGCCGGGCGCGGTGATCTCGGGCTTGACGCCGCCGTCGGTCACCGCCGGGCCCTGGGAGGAGAACGAGGACATGCCGCCCTCCTTGGTGACCGACCCGACGGTCAGGGCGCTCGGCGCGGCGGCCGGCGTGCCGATGCTGCCCGGCGTGCCCTCGTTGCCGGCCGCGACGACGAACAGCGGCCCGCCGTCCGCGGACAGGGTCTCGACGGCCTGGGAGACCGGGTCGCTGCCGTCGCTCGGCAGGCTGGAGCCGAGGCTCATCGAGACGATGTCGGCGTCCTGGTCGGCCGCCCACTCCATGCCTTCGAGGATCCCGCTGAAACTGCCGGAACCGCCGCCGTCGAGCACCTTGCCGATCAGCAGCCCGGCCCCCGGCGCCACGCCCTTGTAGCGTCCCTGCGAGGCGGCGCCGCTTCCTGCCACGGTCGAGGCGACGTGCGTACCGTGGCCGTTGAGGTCGGTGACGTCCTCGTCCCAGGTGAAGTTCTTCTCCGCCACGACCTTGTTCTTCAGGTCGGGGTGGGCCGGGTCGTACCCGGTGTCCAGTACGGCGACCTTCACGCCCTTGCCGTCGAGGCCCTTGCGCCATGCCTCGGGCGCGCCGGTCATGGCGACGGACCGGTCGAGGCTGGCCTCGACCTCGGCGTCCAGCCAGAGTTTCCCGGGTGCGGCGGAGCGGGACGTCTCGCCGGCGGCGAGGAAGCCCCGCCAGGCCGCGGTCGCCTCGGACTTGGCGACCGTACGGGCCGCCAGCCCCAGTTCGGGGAAGGTGTCCCGCTGCGTGGACCCGCGCAGTGCGGAGCCGGCCCGGGCCGTCGTGATCAGCGGAATGGACGTCCGGGTGGCGTCGTCGAGCCCCTGCGCGGCGAGTGCGGTGACGTCGAAGAGCCGGCGGTCGACCCGCCCTTCGGCCAGAGGCTGTGTGGCGTCGACGGGAATCACGTACTCGTGGTCGTTGATCCTCGCCCGGGTGAACGCGATGTGACCGCGGCCCTTGCCAGGGGTCACCCCGCTGACCTGGAGTCCGCTCCCGCTGCCGGTGAAGGCGACCCGGTCGCCGCTGATCATTGTGACGGTGTACCGCCCGGGCGGCGCGGGTGGCGCGGTGGCCGGACGGCCGGTCCCGCCGACCGGCTCCGGCTCGGCTGCGGCCGGCAGCCCGGTGGCGAGCAGCGCCACCGCGGTGGCCGCGACCACGGCCGCGGTCCTCGATCTGGATCGCATAACCTTGTACCAACTCCCCTGAGATCGCCCGATGAACGAGCGTCACCGGCGTGTGCCCGGCCACAGTCGGGCCAGGGGTTGACGCCGTGCCAGGTGGAGGGGCTGACGCAAAGGCGCCATGTCACCTGTTCGCCAATCGGCCAGGCTGCGTATGTCGACGCGACCGGGGACCGCGCTCCGGAGCGGGCTCGCGCGGCCCCGAAAGCCCGCCCGGCATCGGGGGGCAGGCCCAGGCACTGCGTCCGTGTGCTCCTGCGGGGCCCGCTGCCCTGCGTGCGGCGCGACGACAACTGCCGGTAGACCCGCGCGCGTTCCGGATCCGCCGACGGAACACCTCCGCCGCGACCCACCGGATCCGGGGCACCGGCCCCGGATCTGCGCCGGTCCGTGTACGGTCCTTCCCGTGGTCAGCGTCGAGCGCGCGGCGGCGCCGAGGCCTGCCCATCGTCTCGGACCGGCGCCTCGGGGCTCTCGCGGTTGACCGAGGCAGGGCGAGCCATGCGCCGGTTCCGATCGACCACCGCCCCTCCCCCTGTCCGGGCGCCTTGACCGGGATGACGCATGGCCGTTCAGTGCCGGCTTGGGGCGAACGATCTGGGCCCGCTGTCCTTTCGGGGCTCCGCTGTCCTCCAGAGGTGGACACCTAAACCATGCCGAAAAGGTGGTCCGTGGGCCCGTAATCGATCTTCCAGTCGGCATAGACGCCAACGGCCCCGTCCTGCCGGCACCTCAGCCCGACGGTCACCCAGCGGACAGAACCGTCGTCGGCGAGTGAGAACGCGACCGCGGTCTCGAACTCCTCGCTCCCGCAGGGGCAGCCGGCCTCGCCGGGGTCCGCGTCCTCCCAGAACTCCTCGCTGTCCGCGACGAACGCGCGGTCGCCGCAACCTGCACACACGCGCTCGGCTGCCCCCTCGACATCGTCAACGAGTACGCAGAACACGCGCCCGCCACACCTGTCGCAGACGGCGGGAACGATCCTCACCGGGCGGTGGTCCACGGCGCTCCGGAGAAACCACGCGAGCTCCGGGGAGACGCCCTCATCGACCTGATCATCAGCATGCACAGGCACAGCGTTCCAGACGCCCGGACCGGCACCCACTCGTCAGGGTGCCTTCGGATGTGGCGCGTCCGTCCGCCCGTCGTGCGCCGCACCGGCGGACCCGCTCTGTGCGAGGGCGGTCAGGAGCCGCAGTTTCTCGTCGCTGTCGCTGTCCTTGTCCGGGTAGTAGACGACGAGGATGACGTCGTCGACGGGGAGTTTGTCGCGGTGGAGGCGGAGTTCACCGACGACGGGGTGGTTCACCGTGGCCGTGCCCCCGTCCAGACGGCGCACGTCGTGGCGGGCCCACAGGGTGCGGAACGGCTGACTGCTCAGCGCGAGCTCTCCGACGAGCTCGACGAACCGGGGGTTGTCCGTGTCGTCCCCGATCGTGGTGCGCAGGGCGGCGACGAAATCGGCGGCCGCCTTCGTCCAGTCGCGCTGGAAGGCCTGCTCCTCGGGGTCGAGGAACAGGGAACGAAGCCGGTTCTCGCCCGGCCGCAGGCGGGGGGAGAGCGCGAGCGCCATCGCATTGGAGGCCAGGACGTCGAACGCGCGCCCTTCGACGAACGCGGGGATCTGAAGGTGGGCGAGCAGTTCGTGCACGCGTGCCGGTACGTGCTCGGGCCGCTTGCGGCGCGGCGCCCTGGGGCGTGCCGCGGTCAGGCCGAGCAGATACGTCCGCTCGATGTCGTCGAGCTGCAGGACGCGCGCGAGTGATTCGAGGACCTGGGGCGAGGGGTTCGTGTCACGGCCCCGTTCCAGGCGCAGGTAGTAGTCGGGGCTGATTCCGGCCAGCAGGGCGACTTCCTCACGGCGCAGGCCGGGCACGCGGCGATTGCCACCGGGCGGGAGCCCTGCCTGCGCCGGGGAGACCAGCTCACGCCGGGCACGCAGGTAGCTGCCGAGCCGGTTGCCGGATTCCTCATCCCTCATACCGCCACCGTAATGCGGTCCGCGGAGGTCAGAGGGGGCCCTTCCAGGACCAGGGAAGACCGGGGCCCTGCCACCCCCCGCGCATTCCGTCGAGACTTCGGTACCACTGCTTCGAAAGAGACAGCGGCCATCGCTGTCCGCGCCGCGGGCCTGAGCTCCGCCGGCGCCCTGGACTGAAGGGAAGATCTTGTGGATCTCTCCAACCGCACCGTGCTCGTCGTCGGCGGAACCTCGGGTATCGGCCGGGAGCTGGCCCGCCGCTTCGCCGCGGCGGGCAGCACCGTGGCCGTCGGCGGCCGCAGCCCGCAGGCGCTGTCGGAACTCGCCGAGGAGGGCTTCGGCACATTCCCCGTCGACGTCACCGACAGTTCCTCCGTCGCGGATTTCCGTGACGCCGTGCTCGCCCGGCACCCGGGACTGGACACCGTGGTGACCATGTCCGGCGTCATGATCACGGAGGACCTGCGCGACCCCGCGCACTTCGAGGTGGCCCAGAGGACGATCGACACCAACCTGGTCGGCACCATCAGGGTCGTCGACGCCTTCACCCCCCACCTGATCCGGCGGGGTGCCGGCACGTTCATCACCGTCACCTCGGGCATCGCCTTCCTGCCGTTCCCGCCCATGCCCAGTTACGCCGCCTCGAAGGCCGCGGTGCACGCCTACTCCGAGGCACTGCGGGCGCAGCTCGACGGCACCGGTGTCGGCGTCGTCGAGCTCGTCCCCCCGGCCATCGCCACGGCGGGCCAGGAGAAGGTGAACCCGCACGCGCTGCCGCTCGACGGTTTCGCCACCGAGGTCATGCACCTGCTCTCACAGGACCCCACCCCGCGCGAGCTCCTCGTGAAGGGCGTCCTCATGCACCGCTGGGCCGAGCGGGACGGCACCTACGACGACCTCGTCGCACGGCGCTCCCAGGCCCTGGCCATGCTCCCCGGCCGCGAAGGCTGACACCCCCACCGGGCCCGGGCAGGGGGTGAGGGGCCCCGGCCGTACGGGTGACGCGCCGTGCCGCCTCCGCGCACGGCGTGCCACGTCGCCCGAACGCGTCCGCGCTCGCCGCTTAGGGTGCCGCCAGGAGGTGGCGGATGCGAGTGGGACTGCACGCGCTCGGCATCGGTGACGGCGCCCGTCCGCAGGTCATCGCGGCGGTGGCCACAGCGGCGGAGACGCACGGCTTCGCCAGGCTCTGGTGCGGCGAGCACGTGGTGCTGGTGGACGCGCCCGCTTCCCGCTACCCCTACTCCGCGGACGGCCGGATCGCGGTGCCCGCGGACGCGGACTGGCTGGACCCCCTGCTCGCCCTGAGCTACGCCGCGGCCGTCACCAGCCGGATCGAGCTCGCCACCGGTGTGCTCCTGCTGCCCGAGCACAACCCGGTCGTGGTCGCCAAGCAGGCCGCCACACTCGACGTGCTCTCAGCCGGACGCTTCACCCTGGGGGTGGGTGCCGGCTGGTCCACCGAGGAGTTCGCGGCGCTCGGAGTCCCCTTCGCCGGGCGCGGGCGGCGCACCGAGGAGTACCTCGCCGCGATGCGCGCCCTGTGGACCGGTGATCCCGCCTCCTTCGCCGGGGAGTTCACCCGCTTCGACGCGATCCGGGTCAACCCCAAGCCGCTGCGCGGCGGCCGGCTCCCGGTCGTGATCGGCGGCAACAGCGACACCGCCCTGCGGCGCGCGGCCGGGCTCGCCGACGGCTGGTACGGCTTCAACGTCCCCGTCGTCGACGTCCCCTCCCGTGTGGCCGTCCTCGCCGACGAATGCGCCCGCCACGGCCGTACCCTGGACGACCTCACGGTCGCCGTCGCCCTGAGCGACGGCACACCCGAGCACCTGCCCGCGCTCACCGCGGCAGGCGTCTGCGAAGTCGTCGTCGTCGCCGCACCCCCGCGCTCGCCCGACGCGGCCGCCGCCTGGGTCGCGGAACTCGCCCGGACGTGGATCGCACCCGGGCACTGAGCGGTTCAGACGGCCGGCCCCACCCGCCCGCTGAGGGGTCTCCTCGCGGGAAGACCCGTTCGCCGCCGACGCGGCGCCCCTCACCGGCGCGGCTGTCACGCGCCGGTGAGGGGCGGTTGCCCGTGGGCGGCGTCCACGGGCACGGGGATCGCCGTGCGAAGGGTCAGACCCGGTCGGCCACGATGAGCAGGTACTGGAAGCTGCCGTTGCGGTAGGCGGTCAGGAACGTGTCCTCGATGCCGGTGACCAGATGGTCCGCCTTCTTGCGCAGCTCCCAGTAGGGGATCGCGGCCTCGGTCAGGTCCTCGACGTGGACCGGTACCAGACGGTGGCGCGCCATCGCCCGGAAGTACGCCGAGCGTGGGTGGATGTCGCAGATGTAGTGCGCGTTGATCAGGGACACCTCACGTGAGGCCTGGCCGTAGGTGTCGTTGTAGCAGCCGGTGACGGTCACGTACCGACCTCCGCGCCGCAGCAGACGGGCGTGCTCGGCGAACAGCAGGTCCAGCTCGACGTACATCGTGGACTCGTTGTTCCAGGACGCCGCGTATCCGCCGGTCTCGAAGCCCGTGTCGAGCATGTTGCGGTGGTGGTAGCGGACCTTGTGCCCGATGCCGCGGGCACGGGCCTGCTCGTTGGCGAAGTCGGCCTGCTTCGTGGAGAGGGTGACCCCGTCGGCGTGGCAGCCGTAACGCAGATGCGCGACGACGCTGCCGCCGCCCCGTCCGCAGCCGGCGTCGAAGACGCGTTCGTCCGCGGACAGGTCGCCCAGGTGGGAGGCGAGGAGTTCGGCCTGGGCGTGCTCCAGGCGGTGCAGTTCGGCGGTGAGGCGCTTGCGCCGGATGCCGGGATCGGGTTCGTCGAGGACCGAGGTGTCGGCCTCCCCGATGCCGTAGTGGTGGTGGTACAGGTCGTCGATCTTTCCGAGTTCGAGGTTGACCGGGTTCTCCTCGGCGTTCCAGTAGTCCGCGATCCGGGTCTGGTAGGTCGACTGGGCCGGGACCGGAAGAACCGCGGGCCGGGCGGCAGGGGCGTTGGTCAAGTGGTGCTCCTCGTGGTGCGGGTGCCGTGTGCCAGTGGGTCACAGGCGGTGGTTACCAGTAGTCGGGCAGGTGGTAACGGTGGCTGTTGGTGGCGTGCCACTCGTGGTTGCCGGACACCCAGGCGGCGAGCCCCCGGGCGTAGCGCTCCACGACGGGCGAGGTCGCCGAGAGCAGGGCCGACTCCTCTTCGAAGGCCGCCATGATCGTGTTGTGGATCTCGACCGAGCGCAGGTAGGCGGCCTTCAGCCCGCACCGCTCGTTGGCGGCGACGACCTGCGGGAGGTTGAGGTGTGACGGATCGCTGGCCAGTTCCTTGGTGAAGGAGTACAGGTCGTTGACGATCGTCGTGGCGTTGCAGGCGAGGGCCGTGATCCGCTGGATCTCGGGGCGGGCGTAGGCCGGCTCGGGCAGTTCGTAGCCGTCGACGGCGTCCACGATGGACAGGCAGGGGCGGAAGTTGTTGAACTGCCGCATCACCAGGTACTCCCAGACCTGGGGCACGTACCGGGTCTCCGCCCAGGCGGCCTCGGCCAGGTAGCCCAGGTGCAGCCGGGCGACGTCGTGGACGAACCGGTCGGTCTGGCTGGGTGTGGCCAGCGCGGCGAAGTCCCGCAGCGCGAGGTGGTAGGAGCGCAGCGGGCCGTCCGCCCGGACGCCCTGCCGCCACTCCTCCTCCAGTTCGGGCGTGCCGTGGTACGGGTCGAGTGCCGACTGGGCGATGACCAGTCGTCCGCCCAGGCCCTTGCGCGCTCCTCCGCGGCCCTCGTCCTCCTCGCAGTAGCAGGAGTCGACGATGTTCTCGGCGAGCAGCAGCTTGCCGGCGGCGGTGAGGCGGTCCAGGTCGGCGGCGCCCGGGTGCTGGAGCACGACGGCGCGACCGAACTGGAAGCCGGCGAAGTCGCCCTGCCAGGCCGAGGGGAACAGGTCGTTCGCGCGGGCCCAGGTCTCCACCCGCAGGTCGACCTGCCGCACCTTCTCCGGGTCGGCGGGCACCGCGGGCCGGTACAGCAGCCCGGGGATCGCGCCGGTGCGCCGCGCTCTCGCGCCGCGCACCGGGCTGGGAGGTCCGGGCAGGGTGAAGGCGGTGGGGTGTGTGGTCACGGGGCGCTCCAGGCCGTCATTCGGGGAGCCGGCCGACCTGGACGTTCTCCAGGATCCCTGCCGCGTCGGGCACGAGGACGGCCAGCGAGTAGTAGGCGGTGACGAGGTAGCTGATGATCGCGGCGGAGTCGATGCCCATGAACCGGACGTTCAGGCCCGGCTGGTGCTCCTCGGGGATCCCGGTCTGGTAGAGGCCGACGACGCCCTGGTCGGCCTCGCCGGTGCGCAGCGCGATGATGCTGGTGGTCTGGTCGTCGCGGATCGGGATCTTGCCGCAGGGCAGGATCGGGACCCCCCGCCACGCCGGCACCTCGTGGCCGTCGACGGTCGCGGTGCCGGGCATCAGACCGCGCCGGTTGCACTGCCGGAAGAAGGCCGCGATCGCCTTGGGATGCGCGAGGAAGACCTTCGTCTTGCGGCGCATCGACAGCAGTTCGTCCATGTCGTCCGGCACCGGCGGGCCGGAGAAGGTGCTGACCCGCTGGCCGTAGTCGACGTTGTGCAGCAGGCCGAACTCACGGTTGTTGACCAGCTCCCACTCCTGGCGTTCGCGGATCTCCTCGACGGTCAGGCGCAGTTGCTGCTCGGTCTGGTCCATCGGGTCGTTGTAGAGGTCGGCGACCCTGCTGTGGAGCCGCAGCACGGTCTGGGTGAGGGACAACTGGTACTCGCGCGGCGCGAGCTCGTAGTCCACGAATCCGCCGGTGAGCGTCGGCTCGCCCACGTGGCCGGCCTGCACCGGCACATCGGCCTCGCCCTTGCGGTTCATCGGCCGGTGCTGCCGGTCCACCCAGGACCGCAGGTGCGCGCCGAGGGAGGGCGCCCGTTCGGTGAGGTCCTCGACGGCGGCCCAGGGCATCGAGAGGACCACCCCGGCGGTCTCGGCCCGCACCGAGGCCGACCACAGCGGATCGGACTGCCCCACGGCCTCGTCGCCCAACTGGTCGCCGTCCGTGACGACCCCGACGATCCCCTCGTCGCCGTACTTGCCGCGGGTGTAGCGGGCGAACCGGCCGTGGACGACCAGGTACACCTCCGTCACGGGCTGGCCGGCCTCGAAGAGCACCTGGCCCGCGCGTACCTCCTGGGGCCGGAAGTGGCCGGCGATCTCCCGCAGGACGTCCGTGTCGTCGTAGCCGCGCAGGACCGGCAGCTCGGTGAGCGACTGCGGGATGACGCGGATGTCGTCGCTCCCGTTGTGCTCGAAGTGCACGCGGCCGCGATTCGTGCGCAGTTGCAGGCGCCGGTTGACCCGGTACGTGCCGCCCTTGACGTCCACCCACGGCAGGGCCTTCAGCAGCCATCGCGAGGTGATGGCCTGCATCTGCGGCTGCGACTTGGTGGTCGTGGCGAGCTGGCGCGCCGCGCGGGTGCTCAGGCTGGTGAGCTGCTCGGCCGTGGGATCACGGGCGGGCTCTTCGACGGCGGAACCGGTGGCGCTGTCCAGTGTGGACACATCCCCTCCAGCAGGGCTGGTGAACGAACGGAGGCGACCGCGGCGGCCGGTGACGACGTGACCGCGGTGACCCTGTGATCCACTCAAGCAGCCCGGATCCGGCGCGAGGTACGGCGTGAACGGGGCGGATCAGCGCTCCGGGGGTGGTAAACCTGCTGTTGGGGGCAGGAGTGGCCGAGAGAGTGCTCCTGCGCCACCGGACCGCTTCCGTGAGCCGTGTGACGTGTCCCCCGGCAGGGATTGGCGGGCGGGGACGCCGTCACCGGGACGCCGCCACGGGCCGCTCCGGCTCCCCGACGGCACTCCGGCGGCCGTCTCGGCGCCGCCTGGCGGGCCAGGCCGGTACCGGTGCCCGCCTGCGCGCCGCGGGGCCTCGGCCGCCCTTGGCGCACGCCTCGTCACCCGTCCGGCGGGGGCGTGCGAGCGCCGACGGCGTACGCCTGCCGGACCCGCGAATCCACGGTGCCCGCGGTCCCGGGCCGGCGGCGGCGTCCCGGACGACTCGCGACGCTACCCGTCCGCCGGCCCCAAGGGAACCTCGTGGGCACCGGGAGCGGGGATCGCGTCGGCTGCTGCCGCGCGCCCCTCGCACGCCCCTCGGGCGTGTCGTCCAATGCTCGCCTGCCCCGCGGCGCATGTGACGACACGCCCTAGGTGTTCTGTCCACAGAGGTTGGTGACGGATCTCTCGGCTGAGGGATCTTGAAATGGGTGAGGGCCTTCTGGCTCGGTGTGGATTGCGACA
>NZ_JARAVM010000095.1:0-781 GCF_033792735.1 Streptomyces sp. PA03-3a | reverse complement strand
TTGCCCACCACCGGGTCGTCGAGGTTGAACACCAGGTGCTGGACCTCCGCGCCGGTGCCCTCCACGACCTGGATCCCGGTGTCGCCGGCTATCGAACTGCTCTGCAGCGAGGCGATGTCGGCCGAGTCCAGACCACGGTAGGCCAGGTCCACCGACCCGTCCTCCACCGCCTTCTTCAGCGTCGGCTCGTCACCGAAGAACTTCATCGTCATACCGGAGTTGCGGATCTCGGCCGACCCCTGGTAGTCCCCGTTGACCGAGAACACCGCTTCCTTGCCGGCCTCGTAGGAGTCCAGCTTGTACGGGCCCGAACCGGTCGCCTTGCTGTCGCTGCGCAGCTTGTCCGCCGGGTACTGCGTGTGGTCCACGATCGAGCCCGCACCCGAGGCGATCTTCATCGGGAACGTGGCGTCGGAGTACTTCAGATGGAACACCACGCGCTCCGGCGAGGGCGTGTCGATCGTCTTGATCGAGTCCAGCAGGACCGCCGGACCGTTCTCATCGTTGATCTTGATGGTGCGCTCGAAGGAGAACTTCACGTCCTCCGAGGTGAGCGCCTCACCGTTGCTGAACTTCAGGCCCCCGCGCAACGTGCAGTCGAAGGTCTTGCTGGCCTCGTCGGTGAACTTGCAGCTCTCCGCGGCCTCCGGCTCGGGCTTGCTGGCGCCCTTGGGGAAACTGAGCAGCGACTGGAAGACGTTGTTGAACACGATCCAGGAGCCGACGTCGTAACCGGCGGCCGGATCGACCGCGGTCACCTTGTCCGTGATGCCCATCGTGA
>NZ_JARAVM010000026.1:0-132801 GCF_033792735.1 Streptomyces sp. PA03-3a | reverse complement strand
GAGCCTCGGTGGTGGCCGGAGCCTCGGCGGTCTCCACGGCCGCCTCCGCCCCGGCGGGCGTCTCGCCGACCGACTGCCCGCCGCGGGTGCGGCGGCGCTGGCGCGGCGTACGGGTACGCGCCGGACGCTCCTCCGCCTCGGCGGAGGCGGCGGGGCCGGACCTGCGGCCGCCACGGCCACGGCCACGGCCGCCGGTCTCGCCGAGGTCCTCGATCTCCTCCGCGTCGAGCCCGGCACGGGTGCGCTCCGCACGCGGCAGCACGCCCTTGGTGCCCTCGGGGATGCCGAGCAGCTCGTAGAGGTGGGCCGAGGTGGAGTAGGTCTCCTCCGGCTCGTTGAACGGCAGGTCCAGCGCCTTGTTGATCAGCTGCCAGCGCGGGATGTCGTCCCAGTCGACCAGGGTGATCGCCGTGCCGGACGCACCCGCGCGGCCGGTGCGGCCGATGCGGTGGAGGTAGGTCTTCTCGTCCTCCGGCGTCTGGTAGTTGATCACGTGCGTGACGCCCTCGACGTCGATGCCGCGCGCGGCGACGTCGGTGCAGACCAGGACGTCGACCTTGCCGTTGCGGAAGGCGCGCAGCGCCTGCTCGCGGGCACCCTGGCCGAGGTCGCCGTGGACGGCGCCGGAGGCGAAGCCGCGCTGCTCCAGCTGTTCCGCGAGGTCGGCGGCCGTGCGCTTGGTACGGCAGAAGATCATCGCCAGGCCGCGGCCGTCGGCCTGCAGCACCCGGGAGACGAGCTCCGGCTTGTCCAGCGAGTGGGCGCGGAAGATGTGCTGGGTGATGTTGGCGACGGTCGCGCCCTCGTCGTCCGGCGAGGTGGCCCGGATGTGCGTGGGCTGCGACATGTAGCGGCGGGCGAGGCCGATGACGGCGCCCGGCATCGTCGCGGAGAACAGCATCGTCTGCCGCTTGGCCGGCAGCATCTCGATGATCTTCTCGACGTCGGGCAGGAAGCCCAGGTCGAGCATCTCGTCGGCCTCGTCGAGGACGAGCGCGCGGACGTTGCGCAGGTTGAGCTTCTTCTGGCCCGCGAGGTCGAGCAGCCGGCCCGGGGTGCCGACGACCACGTCGACGCCCTTCTTCAGGGCCTCGACCTGCGGCTCGTACGCGCGGCCGCCGTAGATCGCCAGAACGCGGACGTTGCGCACCTTGCCCGCGGTCAGCAGGTCGTTGCTGACCTGCGTGCACAGCTCACGGGTGGGGACGATGATCAGGGCCTGCGGCCCGTCGACGAGGTCCTCGGGCCTGGCCCGCCCGGCCTCGACGTCGACCGGGACGACGACCCGCTCCAGGAGCGGGAGTCCGAAGCCCAGGGTCTTGCCGGTGCCGGTCTTGGCCTGGCCGATGACGTCGTTGCCCGCGAGGGCGACGGGAAGCGTCATCTCCTGGATCGGGAAGGGAGTGGTGATGCCGACGGCCTCGAGGGCCTCGGCGGTCTCGGGGAGGATCCCCAGATCGCGGAAAGTCGTGGTGGTGGTCAGGATGCTGCCTCTTCTATTGGGACGCGGCGCCGAGCGGTTTCCGGGGAGGGTCGGGCGCAAGGAACTGCGCTGACCGCGGAGTGTCGTCCGGCCGTGATGGCCGAGGTGCGCGGGACCACTGCCCTCGTGCGCGCCGCGAAGCTGTCCCTCCCCACGTGGGGAGGGCGGTCGGTAGGAGCCGATCGGGCCACCGACCGGGCATCCATTCATGCGCGACCCGCCGGGTCACCTGGCGGGTCCATATCACTGTACCCCGGAATCACGCACCCGCGGAGGATGGATTTTCCGGTACGTGGGACAGGTCACCCCGCGGCACCCGCGCGGCGGGCCGCACGGGATGGTTGCCGCACTGGCGGGGTTGGCTATTGTGCGCAGCATGGAGACGCCTGACACCCCCGCCGACACCCCCGCCGAGACGACCATCGCCGCCAAGGACTGGGCCGCGGCCTCCGCGGAGCCGCAGTACCGCGCGGCGGTCGTGGACCTGCTCGGGGCACTCGCGTACGGCGAGCTGGCCGCCTTCGAGCGGCTCGCGGAGGACGCCAAGCTCGCGCCGTCCCTGGAGGACAAGGCGGAGCTCGCGGCGATGGCGTCCGCCGAGTTCCACCACTTCGAGCAGCTCCGCGCGCGGCTCACCACCATCGAGGCGGACCCGACCGCGGCGATGGAGCCCTTCGCCGCCGCACTCGACGAGTTCCACCGCCAGACCGCGCCGTCGGACTGGCTGGAGGGCCTGGTCAAGGCGTACGTCGGCGACTCCATCGCGTCCGACTTCTACCGCGAGGTCGCCGCCCGGCTCGACACCGACACCCGAGAACTGGTGCTGGCGGTGCTGGACGACACCGGCCACGCCTCCTTCGCGGTGGAGAAGGTGCGCTCGGCCATCGAGGCCGAGCCCCGGGTCGGCGGGCGGCTCGCGCTGTGGGGGCGCCGGCTCATGGGCGAGGCGCTGTCGCAGGCACAGCGGGTCGTGGCGGACCGGGACGCGCTCAGCACGATGCTGGTCGGCGGGGTCGCGGACGGCTTCGACCTCGCGGAGGTCGGCCGGATGTTCACCCGGATCACCGAGGCCCACACCAAGCGGATGGCGGCGCTGGGCCTGTCCGCCTGAGCGGACCGCGCGGCTCAGGCCGTGCGCGGCGAGGACCGGCGGGTGCTCCGCGGCGGGCGCACCAGCAGCGAGAGCAGGACGGCGGCCACCCCCACCGACACGGCGAGGTTGATCAGGAACCGGTCGGAACCGAGGACGGTACGGGTGATCAGGCCGCCCAGCACGGCGGCGACGGCTCCCGTGGCGAGCACCAGCGTCGCCTCGGGAAGGCGCCGGCGGGGGAGCAACCGCGTGGCGGCGTACGCGACGGACAATCCGACGGCGGCGAACGCGAGCGCTTCCCACATCATCGTGCGGCCCCTCCCGGAGACTTCGGTCGCACGGGTCCTACCCCGCGGGTCAGGACCGCGAAACGGCGGGTCACCCCATTCGGGGGTGACCCGCCGTACGTCCTCCCGTCACGGGAGCGGCCAGACTGCGGCCTAGAGCTGGGCGCCGAAGCCGACCCGGCGCGTCGCCGGCTCGCCGATCTCCACGTAGGCCAGCCGGTCGGCCGGCACGAGCACCCGCTTGCCGTGCTCGTCGGTGAGGCTGAGCAGCTTGCCGGTGCCCGTCAGCGCCTCGGCGACGGCCTTCTCGACCTCCTCGGCCGTCTGCGCGCTCTCGATGATGATCTCGCGCGGCGCGTGCTGCACGCCGATCTTGACCTCCACGGCTTTCGTCCCTCCGAACGGTCTGCGGTGTGCGCGGTTGGAAATCGCGCCGTACGCAGGACACATTAGCCGCGCCCGGCACCGGGACACCGGCGGACGGGCACGCCCAGAGCGAACACCCGGGGGGACGTCGTCAGTGCTCGGTGCCGTGCAGCGGGAAGCCCGCGATGCCGCGCCAGGCCAGGGAGGTCAGCAACTGCACCGCGGTGTCGCGGGGCATGGAGCTGCCGCTGGAGAGCCAGTAGCGGGCCACGACCTGCGAGACGCCGCCGAGGCCGACGGCGAGCAGCATGGACTGCTCGGTGGTCAGACCCGTGTCCTCGGCGATGACCTCGCTGATCGCCTCGGCGCACTGCAGCGCGACCTTGTCGACGCGCTCGCGGACGGCCGGCTCGTTGGTGAGGTCGGACTCGAAGACCAGGCGGAAGGCGCCGCCCTCGTCCTCCACGTACGCGAAGTACGCGTCCATGGTCGCCGCCACCCGCTGCTTGTTGTCGGTGGTGGAGGCCAGTGCGGTGCGCACCGCGTCCAGCAGGGCCTCGCAGTGCTGGTCCAGCAGCGCCAGGTAGAGCTCGAGCTTGCCGGGGAAGTGCTGGTAGAGCACGGGCTTGCTGACGCCCGCACGCTCGGCGATGTCGTCCATCGCGGCGGCGTGGTAACCCTGGGCGACGAACACCTCCTGAGCCGCGCCCAGCAGCTGGTTCCTCCGGGCCCGGCGCGGCAGGCGTGTGCCGCGAGGGCGCGCCTCAGTCTGCTCGATGGCTGTCACGCCGCCTCCCAAGTGATGTCGTTCTGCGCTGCGGGTGCCATCGTACTTTTCGGTAGCGGGGGCATGCGCTGTGCGAACGCACATTCTCACCAAGTGGAACTCAGCGATAGTCGTCCTCGTCGAGTTCGACCACCCTGTGCTGCTCGGCCACGTCCGCCGGATCGGCGTCGTCAGGGCGTTCGGTGATCGGGACATCGCGGTGCTGCAGCAGTTCGAGGTGCTGTTCGGCGATGTCCGCCTCGGGGGCCTCGATGTCGGCCTCGGCGTCCTCCAGGTCGTCGATGACGTCGTCGTCGAAGGTCTCGATGTCGTCGGACACGGGCACCTCCCGATTCCTCTGGTCGTGCGCTGGCGTCCCCCGCTGCTACCCACTGTCCCCCTCTTTCCCCTTCTGCGAGCGTAGGAGACAGGGATGGGGTGTGCAGAGTGACGGGAGAGGCGGAAAATCCCCACGACGCGTGTGAGTGCGAACACACGAGCCCACGCGTGATCACCTCGTAACATTGCCCCATGTCCTCGACGGAGCCCTCCGAAGCCGCACTCGCCGCCGTGCCCGTACCGCCTTCGGGAGCCAGAGCCGGGGACGGGGAGACGGTGCGGACCGTGGCCCTGCCAGGGCGGACGCTGACCGTACGAGCGCGGACGGAGCAGGCCGAAGGGCTGCCGCCCGCGCTCTTCGTCCACGGCCTGGGCGGGTCCTCCTCCAACTGGTCGGCACTGATGCGGCTGCTGGCGGACCGGGTGACCTGCGAGGCCCTGGACCTGCCCGGTTTCGGGCATTCGCCGCCGCCGGACGACGGCAACTACTCGATCGGGGGGCACGCGCGCGCCGTCGTGCGCCTGCTGGAGGCTTCCGGGCGCGGGCCCGTGCATCTCTTCGGCAACTCGCTGGGCGGAGCCGTCGTCACCAAGGTCGCCGCGGCCCGGCCCGACCTGGTCCGCACCCTGACGCTGATCTCGCCGGCGCTGCCGGAGGTGCCGCCCCGGCGCGGCGCGTGGCCGACCGCACTCCTCGGGGTGCCGGGCGCCACCGCGGTGGTGACCCGCGCGACCCGCGACTGGTCCGCGGAGCGGCGCACCAAGCAGTTGCTGGACCTCTGCTACGGCGACCCGTCGCTGGTCAGCGAGGCGTCCTTCACCGAGCACGCCACGGAGTACGAGCGCCGGCTGAAGCTGCCGTACTTCTGGGACGCGCTGACCCGCTCGGCACGCGGCATCGTCGACGCCTACACGCTCGGCGGCCAGCACAACCTGTGGCGGCAGGCCGAGCGGGTGCTCGCGCCGACGCTGCTGGTGTACGGCGGCCGGGACAAGCTGATCTCCCCCCGGATGGCGTACCGTGCCGCCCGGACGTTCCGTGACGCGCGGCTGCTGACGCTCCCCGACAGCGGGCACGTCGCGATGATGGAGCACCCCGATGCGGTGGAGCGGGCCTTCCGCGAACTGCTGGACGCCACGGACGCGCGGACGGATCACTGACTTCATGGGCAGGCACAGCGCACCGGGCGGCCGTGACGGCCGTCGCGACGACGTACCGGGTATAGCCGGCGGCACCCCGGGCGGTGGCCGCCGCCGCCGTCCCGGCCCGGCGCCGACCCCGCCCCGTACGGGCGGACCGGGCCAGGCGCCCGGTGGTTCCGCGCCGGCCGGCCGGGACGGTTTCCGGCCCGGCGACCCCGGGCACGGCCACCAGGACGCACCGGGCCGCGCACACCCCGAGCACCAGGAGCACTCCGCCTGGGGCCGTGCCGGTTCCTGGGTCCCGCCGCGCACACCGCGCGGCACCCGGCCCGCGGAGCTGGCGGACACCGCGCTCGGCACCGAGTACCCGGAGGACGACGACCCCCTCGACGGGCGCGTCCGCACCGCGCCCCGAATATCCGGCTTCCCGCGCCAGCGCCGGGCGCCCGGCGCGGGGTTCCGTGACGTCCCCGGCCCGCGGAAGGACTTCGTCGAGGCCTTCGACGTCCCCTCCGCCTCCGCCCCTTCCGCCGCCACCGGACCCGGGGCACCCGTCGAGGGCACCGGGGAGGGCGGCGAGGGTGGGGAACAACCCGAACAGCCCAAGAAGACCGTCAGGACTCGCGCCCTCAGCGGCGCCGCGGCCGCGGCGGTCGTGACCGTGCTGGCCGTCGTCGTGGCGGGCCAGATGGCCGCCGGGGGTGAGAAGCGTCACTCGTCCGCCGCCGCCGCGGCGCCGGGCGCCGGCCGGGACGCCGACGACGCCGCGTCACGCTCCAAGGACCGGGTGACCCCCTCGGCCTCACCCTCCGCGGTCGCCGCTCCGCTCACCTACGGCCAGGCGATGACCAAGGCCTACCCGCTCGACCAGGACCTGAGCCTGGCCGGGAGGTTCCAGACCGTGGGCGGCCGCGAGAAGGCCCCCGGCAGGGGGACACTGCTGCGGGTACGGGTGGACGTCGAGAAGGGCCTGCCGCTGAATGCCCGGCTCTTCGCGGACGCGGTCTACAAGACACTGAATGACAAGCGGAGTTGGGCCCACGGCGGGGCCCGTACCTTCGAGCGGGTCTCAACGGGCCCCGCCGACATCGTGATCACCCTGGCCAGTCCGGGAACCACGGCCACCTGGTGCGCCAAGTCCGGCCTGGACACCACGGTTGACAACGTGTCATGTGACGCGGCGTCGACTCCGCGAACGATGATCAACGCGTACCGCTGGGCCCAGGGGTCGGAGACCTACGGCCAGGAGCGGATGCTCGCCTACCGCGAGATGCTGATCAACCACGAGGTCGGGCACCGGCTCGGCTACGGCCATGTGCTCTGCCCCAAGGAGGGCGCCCTGGCCCCCGTGATGATGCAGCAGACCAAGTTCCTCAACTACGGGGGCCTGACCTGCAAGCCCAACGCCTGGCCCTACCCCCGGGGCTAGCTTTTTGACATCGGGCGATTAATCGTTCAATGTTTTCGGCATGCCGCACAGCCCTGCCACAGACGCCGACGCCAGCATCGAGCTGGCGCTCATCGGCGTGGCCGGGCACTGCGTCGCCGACATCCTGTGTCGCCGTTCCACGGTGCCGGGCGCGTAGAGGGCGCAACCCCCCTCGCCCCGGTCCTCTCCGACCCGTGGGCGCGCGTCTCGACGCTTGATCGATCCTTCACGGTCCCCTTCGCGGGGTCCGTCGCCGCTGCCTGCGGGTCTTCACCAGCCCCGCCTTCTTCTCCATCTCGCAGCCGCGAAAGGGATCTTCGATGTCTCACCTGTCCGTCACACCCCGCCGCCTCGCAGCGGCCGCCGTCGTCCTGGCGATCACCGGCGGCGCCGCCGCGTGCGGCCCGGAGGACAGCGGGGCCAAGGCGGCCGACGGCAAGCCCGCCAAGGGCGGCACGCTCTACGTCCTCAACCAGGCCCCGCAGGAGGACTTCGACCCGGCGCGGCTCTACACCTCCGGCGGCGGCAACGTCCCCGGCCTGGTCTTCCGCACGCTGACGACGCGCAACCGCGAGAACGGCGCGGACGGCGCGAAGGTCGTCCCGGACCTCGCCACCGACACCGGCACGCCCAACGAGGACGCCACCGTCTGGACGTACCACCTCAAGGACGGGCTGAAGTACGAGGACGGCAGCGCGATCACCACCGCCGACATCAAGTACGGCATCGAGCGCTCCTTCGCCGCCGAACTGTCCGGCGGCGCCCCCTACCTGCGCGACTGGCTGGTCGGCGGCAAGGAGTACCAGGGCCCGTACAAGGACAAGGGCGGCCTGGCCTCCATCGAGACCCCGGACGCGAAGACCATCGTCTTCCACCTGAACAAGCCCGAGGGCGACTTCCCGTTCCTGGCCACCCAGACCTCCTTCGCCCCCGTGCCGAAGGCGAAGGACACCGGCACCAAGTACGAGAACCACCCGTTCTCCTCCGGCCCCTACAAGGTCGTCGCCAACGAGAACGACGGCGAGCACCTCGTCCTGGAGCGCAACACCCACTGGGACGCGAAGACCGACGAGGAGCGCAAGGCCTACCCGGACCGCATCGACGTGCGCTCCGGCCTCGACGCCGCCGTGATCAACCAGCGCCTGTCCTCCGGCGCCGGCAAGGACGCGGCCGCCGTCACCACCGACACCAACCTCACCGCCGCCGAACTCGCCAAGATCACCGGCGACAAGGAGCTCGCCGGCCGCGTCGGCACCGGCCACTTCGGCTACACCGACTACATCTCCTTCAACCCGAAGGTGAAGCCCTTCGACGACCCCAAGGTGCGCCAGGCCATCTCCTACGCGGTCGACCGCAGCACCGTCGTCAACGCCCTCGGCGGCTCCTCGCTCGCCGAGCCCGCCACCACCTTCCTGCCCGCGCAGGAGTCCTTCGGCTACACGCCGTACGACGCGTTCCCGGCGGGCAAGAGCGGCGACGCGGCCAAGGCCAGGGAGCTGCTGAAGGAGGCCGGTCACCCGAACGGCCTGACCGTCACGCTGACCCACGACAGCAGCGGCGGCGACGAGCAGGGCCCCGAGGTCGCCACCGCCCTGCAGGACGCCCTGAAGAAGGCCGGCATCACCGTCAAGCTGGAGGGCCTGGAGTCCAGCGCCTACAGCGAGAAGATCCACGGCGTCACGACCGAGCCGGGCTTCTTCCTCGCCGGCTGGGGCGCCGACTGGCCGTCCGGCGGGCCCTTCCTGGCCCCGATCTTCGACGGCCGGCAGATCGTCAAGGACGGCTACAACTTCAACAACGCGCAGCTGGACGACCCGGCGGTGAACAAGGAGATCGACGAGATCAACAAGCTCACCGACCTCAAGGCCGCCGCCGTCCGCTGGGGCGCCCTCGACAAGAAGATCGGCGAGCAGGCGCTGACCGTGCCGCTGGTCCACCCCGTCTACAAGCGCCTGTACGGCAAGGACGTCAAGAACGTCGTCATCAGCGACTGGACCGGCGTCCTCGACGTCTCGCAGGTCTCGGTCAAGTGACCACCACCGACGTGCTCGCCGCGCCCGGCAGCTCTGGCGGCGGCTGCGCGCCCAGCGCGCGGCCCTCGCCGGCGTCGCCGTGATCGTCCTGCTCGTCCTGGTGGCCCTCGCAGCCCCGCTGCTCGCGGCCCTGGAGGGCCAGGACCCGGACGCGTACCACGCCTCCGCCGTCGACTCCGCCCTCGGCGGCGTCCCGGTCGGCTCCTTCGGCGGTGTGAGCGCCGACCACTGGCTCGGCGTCGAACCCGGCACCGGGCGCGACCTGTTCGCCCGCCTCGTCTACGGTGCGCGGATCTCGCTCGGCATCGGCCTCGCCGCCACCGTCGTGCAGGTCGTCCTCGGGGTCGCCGTCGGCCTCGCCGCCGGACTCGGCAACCGCTTCCTGGACAGCCTGCTCAGCCGGACCACCGACGTCATGCTGGCGCTGCCCACCCTGGTCTTCGCCATCGCCCTGCTGGCGATCGTCCCCGCCGGCTTCCCGCGGCCGGTGCTGCTGGTCCTCGTCCTCGGCCTGCTCGGCTGGGGCGGCACTTCCCGCATCGTCCGGGCCCAGACCCTGAGTCTCAAGTCCCTCGACTACGTGGCCGCCGCCCGGCTCGGCGGCGCCGGACGGTGGCGGATCGCCCGCCGCGAACTGCTGCCGTCGCTGGCCGCGCCCGTGGTGACCTACAGCGCGCTGCTGGTGCCCTCCAACATCGCCTCGGAGGCGGGACTGTCCTTCCTCGGCATCGGCGTCAAGCCGCCCACGCCCTCCTGGGGACAGATGCTCTCCTCCGCGACCACCTGGTACCAGGCCGATCCGACGTACGTGCTGCTGCCCGCCGGCCTGATCTTCGTCACCGTCCTCGCCTTCACCGCGCTCGGCGACGGCGTGCGCACCGCCCTCGACCCGCGGGCGGGCAGCCGCCTGCGTGCCGTGGTCCGCAGGCGGAAGGAGGCGCGGCCGTGACGCTCCTCGCCCGCTTCGCGCTCCGCCGCCTGCTGGCCGCCCTGCTGGTGCTCCTGGTGCTGAGCGTCGCCGTCTACGCGCTCTTCTACGTCCTGCCCGGCGACCCGGCCCGGCTGGCCTGCGGGCCCAAGTGCACGGCCGACCAGGTCGCCCAGGTCCGCACCCAGCTCGGCCTGGACGACCCGGCCCTCGCACAGTACGCCCACTTCCTGCACGGCCTGTTCGCCGGTACCGACATCAGCACCGGCGTCGGCACCGAGCACTGCGGCGCCCCGTGCCTGGGCTTCTCGTACCAGAACGGCGAGCAGGTCACCTCCCTGCTCGCGCAGCGGCTGCCGGCCACCGCCTCGCTCTCCGTCGGCGCGATGGTGCTGTGGCTGGTCATCGGGGTCGGCACCGGCGTGCTCTCGGCGCTGCGCCACGGCGGGCTCACCGAGCGGCTGCTGACCGGGCTCACCCTCGCGGGCAACGCCGTGCCCGTCTTCATCATCGGCATCCTGCTGATGCTGCTGTTCGTCTCGGTGCTGGGCTGGCTGCCCTTCCCCTCCTACGTCCCGCTGACCGAGGACCCCGAGCAGTGGGCCTGGAACCTGGTGCTGCCCTGGCTCTCCCTGGCCATCCTGGAGAGCGCCAAGTACGCCCGGCTGACCCGCGGTTCGATGCTGGACACGCTCTCCGAGGACCATGTGCGCACCTTCCGCGCCTACGGCGTCCGCGAGCGTTCCGTCATCGGACGGCACGCCCTGCGCGGCGCCCTGCCTCCGGTCATCGCGCTGACGGCACTGGACCTGGGGACGATGTTCGGCGGCGCGGTGCTCACCGAGTCGCTCTTCGGCATCCCCGGGCTCGGCAAGAGCCTGGTGGACTCGGTCAGGACCGAGGACCTGCCGGTCGTCGTCGGGCTCGTGCTGGTCACCGGATTCTTCGTGGTCCTCGCCAACGCCCTCGCGGACGTCCTGTACGCGGTGGCCGACCGACGGGTGGTGCTGGCATGACGTCACCGCTGATCGAGGTCGAGGACCTCACGATCGACTTCCCCACCGGCACGGGCACCGTCCGCGCCGTGGACGGGCTCTCCTTCTCCTTGGAGCAGGGCGGCGCCCTGGGCGTCGTCGGCGAGTCCGGCAGCGGCAAGAGCGCCACCGCCTTCACCCTGCTGGGACTGCACCGCGGCAGCGGCGCGCGGATCGGCGGATCGGTGCGGGTGGCCGGCGTCGACGTCCTCACCGTGGGGGAGAAGGAGCTGCGCGGGCTGCGCGGCGGGCTGGCGGCGATGGTCTTCCAGGACCCGCTGTCCTCGCTCGACCCGTACTTCGCGATCGGTGACCAGATCGCCGAGGTGTACCGGGTGCACCACCCGCGGGCGTCCCGGCGGGCGGCCCGTGAGCGGGCGGTCGAGGTGCTCGGCCGGGTCGGCATCGCCGACGCGGCGAGGCGGGCCCGCTTCCGGCCGCACGAGTTCAGCGGCGGCATGCGCCAGCGGGCCCTGATCGCCATGGCGCTCGCCTGCGAGCCGCGGCTGCTCGTCGCCGACGAACCGACGACGGCGCTCGACGTCACCGTCCAGGCGCAGATCCTCGACCTGCTCGGCGAATTGCGGCAGGAGACCGGGATGGGGCTGCTGCTGGTCACCCACGACCTGGGCGTGGTGGCCGGCAGTGTCGACGAGGTGCTGGTGATGAAGGACGGCCGCGCCGTGGAGCGCGGACCGGTCGGCACCGTGCTGGGCGCGCCGCGGGAGCCGTACACCCGTGACCTGGTGGCCGCGGTCCCGCGAGTGGGGACGGCGAAGCCGCGCGGCGCCGCCACGGGTGAGGTCCTCCTCGAAGCCGTGGGCGTACGGCGGGAGTTCGGCCGGCGCGGCGCCCGGGTCGCGGCGGTCGACGGTGTCTCGCTGACCGTGCGCGCGGGCGAGACGCTCGGCGTCGTCGGGGAGAGCGGCAGCGGCAAGACCACGCTGGGGCGGATGCTCGTCGGGCTCCTGGAGCCCACCGGCGGCGAACTGCGGCGCCCGGGCGCACGCCCCGTCGCGGGCACGCTGGGACTCCAGATGGTCTTCCAGGACCCGGTGTCCTCGCTCAACCCGCGACGCAGCATCGGCGAGTCCATCGCGGACCCGCTGCGCACGGCGGGAGTGCTCGACGAGGCCGCGATCGTCGCCCGCGTGCGGGAGCTGCTGGAGCGGGTCGGGCTCGACCCCGGCTGGTACCACCGCTATCCGCACGAGTTCAGCGGCGGGCAGCGGCAGCGGGTCGGCATCGCCCGGGCGCTGGCGCCCGAGCCGCGGCTGATCGTCTGCGACGAGCCGGTGTCGGCGCTCGACGTCACGACGCAGGCCCAGGTCATCCGGCTGCTGGACGAACTGCAGCGTGAGCTGGGACTCGCGCTGGTCTTCATCGCCCACGACCTGGCCGTGGTGCGCCAGGTCAGCGACAACGTCGCGGTGATGCGGGCGGGGCGGATCGTGGAGTACGGGCCCGCGAGCCGGGTCTACGAGGCGCCGGAGCACGAGTACACCAAGGGGCTGCTGGCGGCGGTCCCGGTGCTCGACCCGGACGAGTCCGCCGCCCGCCGCGCCGCCCGCCGGCGCGCCCTGGCGACCACCGCCTGACCCGCCGGGCGCGCCCGGGCCGGTCGGCCGGGCGCGCCCCGGCGTGCCGCTCCGCGCCGGGAGCGGGCCGCGCCGCCGGCTTCGGCCTGCGGCCGATCGACCGCAAACCGAAGCCCCGGGGCACTCGCCCCGGGGCTTCCTCGTGACACGGGCCGGTGCGCGAGTGGAACGCGCCCCGCCCGGCCCGGCGCACCCGCCCGGCGGACGTCTACTCGGTCACAACGCACAACGCTGGGAAAAGTTACGTCTCTTCACCCCTTTCGGTGGCACGGCGGACAACCGTCCGCCGTGCCCCCACTTCGCCGGAATACGGTCATCGCGCCCGAACAGACCGGTGCCGAGAGGGGGCAGACGTGCGTATCGCATTACTCGCGGAGGGTGGTTATCCGTACGCCCGGGGTGAGGGGGGTGCCTGGGTCGACCGTCTCGTACGCGGGCTCACCGGGCACGAGTTCGCGGTGTACGCGCTCGGCAGGAGCGAACGGGCCGAGGCAGCGGGGATGGTGGCGCTGCCGCCGCAGGTGCGGGACGTGCGCGCGCTGCCGCTGTGGGGGCCCCCGCCGGGGCCGGGGGCCGTGCCCGGCAAGGCGCGCCGCAGGCGGGCGCAGGCGCTGGAGCAGTACCGCGACCTGGTCGGTGTGCTGGCCGGGGACGCCGGGGCCAATGGTGTGGCGGACCGTTTCGCCTCCGCGCTCTACGGCCTCGCCGAACTCGCCCGGGAGGACGGCGGCGTCCCGGCGCTGCTGCGCTCCGAGCACGCGGTGCGCGTGCTGGAGGAGGTGTGCCGGGCGCCCGGCGCGCGACCCCTCGTCGCGGAGGCCGGGGTGGGCGACCTCCTGCTCGCCGCCGACCAGGTGGAGCGCGCGCTGCGGCCGCTCTCCGCCCCCTGGTACGACGAGTTCGGCGACGCCCTCGCCACCGCCGACCTCTGCCACGCCGTGACGGGCGGCACCGCGCTGCTGCCCGCGCTGCTGGCCAAACGGTTCTTCGGTACGCCGCTGCTGGTGACCGAGTACGGCGTGCGGCTGCGCGAGACCCTGCTGCTGCACCGCGCCGCGGGCCTGTCCGCCCCCGTACGCGCCCTGCTCGCCGCCTTCCACCGCCATCTGGCGGGCGAGGCCTACCGCAGGGCCGCCCTGGTCACCCCCGGCAACGCCCACGCGCGCCGCTGGCAGGAGCACTGCGGCGCCGACCGGGAGCGCGTCCGCACGGTCTACCCCGGCTACCAGGGGCCCCTGCCCGAGCCGGCCGCCGAGGCCGAGGGCGGCGACCCCACGCTGGTGTGGGTCGGCCGGGCCGACCGCGGCAAGGACCTGATCGGGCTGCTGCACGCCTTCGGGGAGGTGCGCAAGGAGGAGCCCGGGGCGCGGCTGCGCGTCGTCCGCGCCGGTGAGGGCGACCCCGCGTACCTGGAGCAGTGCCGCTCGCTGGCCGCGCAGCTCTTCCCCGACGAGGCGGCCGACGCCGTCACCGCCGGGGAGAACCCGGTCACCTTCGAGGAGCTCGGCTCGCCGGGCGCCCAGGCGCTGCCCGACGCGTACGCCGCCGGCGACGTGGTCGTCCTCTCCAGCGTCGTCGAGGGATTCCCGGTCACCCTGGTCGAGGCCATGCTCTGCGGCCGGGCCACCGTGTCGACCGAGGCCGGCGCCGTACGGGAGGTCATCGGCGGGACCGGTCTGGTCGTGCCGCCGCGCAACCCGAAGGCGCTCGCCGAGGCCTGCGTCGCCCTGCTGCGCGACCCCGAGCGCCGGCAGCGGCTCGGCGCCGCCGCCCGCGAACGCGCCCTGGAGCTCTTCACCGTCGAGCGGAACCTGGCGGCGTTCCGCGAGATCTACCTCGACCTGGTCGCCCACGCGCCCGGGCGCCACGCCCCGCTGCGCGACCCGGACGGCACCCCCGTCCCCTTCGGCAGGCCCGCCGAGTCCCGTGTCCCCGGCCGCTGGACGGCCGCGCCCGCCTGGGCGCTCGCCGCCCGCGAGCCCGCGTACGCCGGAGCCGAGAGGCGGGAGCGCGCATGAGCCACGTGCAGGAGAGCGGCACCGGCGCCCGCGGGGGCGCCCCGCGCAGACGCGGCCCCGCCGACCCCGTCCGCGCCCTGATGCACCGTCACCAGCAACTGTGCGCCGAGGCCGTGGACCCGCTGGAGATCGTGGCGGGACTGGAGGCGCAGGGCGTCACCGACCGCGTCGCGGCGGGCTTCCGGCACCGCGACGTCTTCACCCTCGCCGAGGAGCTGTACGCCCGGGTGCCCCGCGCCGGCGCCCCGCCCGCCGCGGGGCGGCCGGTGGGCCGCCCCGCCCTGCTGCTCACCCTCGCCCCGGGCGCCGTCTGCGCCGCCGCGAGCGGTGCGCTGCACGCGCTGCCGCCGGTCACGGTGGTCGCCGTGGCCGTGCCGCTGCTGCTGCTCTCGCTCCTCGCCGCGCTGCGCCGCGGACCGCTGAGAGCGCCCTACGGCACGGGTCCGGGCGGCGCGGTGTGGAGCTGCTGGCTGGTGGTCTTCGGGCTGTACGGGCCGCGCGCCGTCGACGGTCTCGCCGGGGGCGCGCTGCCCGCGGCGGACGCCGCCGAGCTGACCGCGCTGGCGCTCTCCCTCGCGCCCGCCGCCTGGTGCGCCCACCGCTTCGCGGTGCGTTCCCGGGCCCATCTGCTGCGCAGCCGCACCCTGGAGGAGTTCGGCGGCGCCGTACGGCCGCTGCTGGCGGGCACGCTCGCGCTCTTCCTCGCCTGTGCGCTCGTCCTGCTGTGCGCCGCCCGCGCCCTGACCGGCGCCCCGCTCACCCCCGCCGCGCTGGCCGGTCCCGCCGCGCTCGCCCTGCTGCTGTTCACCGCCCGGCTGCTCGCGGTGCACGGCCACCCGGACCCCGCCGCCATCGGCACCGGGCTCGCCTGCGCCACCGAGGCCGTGGCCCTCGCCGCCGCCCTGCTGGACCGGTTCCCCCTTCCGCCGGGCGCCGTACCCGCCCTGGCCTGCGGGGCCGCCGCCCTGGCGCTGGCGGCCCATGCCCTGACCACGCTCTCGCGCGCCTCGGCGTACACGGCCGCGGCGGCGCCGCGATGAGCGGGCGGCGGCCGGATCGGCCCGGCACACCCCACAGTTCCGAAGAAGAAGCCAAGGAGCCACCCACGATGACCCACCCGCACCCCAGGCCACGGCACGCGCAGCGGAGGCGCTCGCTATGAGAGTCCTCCTCCTGGGCGCCAACGGATTCGTCGGCCGCCACGTGGCCGAGCGGCTGCTGGCCGACCCCGCCGTGCAGCTGACCGCGCTCGGCCGCAGCGACGACGCCGACGTGCGCTTCGACCTGTCGTCCGGCAGCCCCGGCGCGCTGGCGCGCTTCATGGACGCCGTCCACCCCGGGGTCGTCGTCAACTGCGCGGGCGCCACACGCGGCGGGGCGCGCGAACTCACCCGGCACAACACGATCGCCGTCGCCTCCGTGTGCGAGGCGATGCGCCGCAGCGCCACCTCGGCCCGGCTGGTCCAGGTGGGCTGCGCCGCGGAGTACGGGCCCTCGCCCGCCGGCTCCTCGACGGCCGAGGACGCGGTGCCACGGCCCGGCGGTCCGTACGGGGTCAGCAAACTGGCCGGGACGGAACTCGTCCTCGGCTCGGGGCTCGACGCCGTCGTGCTGAGGGTCTTCACCCCGGTCGGGCCGGGGACGTCCACCGCCTCGCCGATCGGGCGGCTCGCGGAGGCGATGCGCCGGGCGATGCAGACCGGTGACGGCGACCTGAAGCTGACCGGCCTCGGCGTGCAGCGGGACTTCGTGGACGTGCGCGACGTGGCCCGCGCCGTGCACGCGGCCTCGCTCTCCGCCGCGCAGGGGCTGGTCAACATCGGCACGGGCCGCGCCGTACCGCTGCGCGAGGTCGCCGCGGCCCTGGCCAACGCCGCGGGCTACACGGGCGCCCTCCACGAGGTGGAGGACCCGCACCTGACGGCGAACGGCAGCGGCCACCCCCACTACCCGGACGGCTGCGGCGTCTGGCAGCAGGCCGACATCCGCACCGCCCGCGACCGCCTCGGGTGGCGCCCGCGCATCGCCCTAGAGGAATCCCTCGCCGACGTCTGGATGGAGGCGGCATGCCGCGTGTGAATCCGAGCGGCCTGCGCAGGCCGGTCGACCGCTGTGACGGACTGGGCTTCGGGGTCCCGGCGTACGCGCACCCGCTGGTCGCCCCGGGCGAATGGGCCGAACTGGCCCGCCCGGAGGCCCCGATGCACTGGGTGGTGCTCAACGTGGCGCGCGGCCCCGGCGCCCGGATCGACCCGCTCTACACCGAGGCGTGCGCCCGGCTGCGCGACGCGGCGGTGCCCGTGCTCGGCTACCTGGACACCCGGCACGGGGCGCGCCCCTTCGGCCAGCTGGTCGCCGACGCGCACCGCTTCCTCGACTGGTACCGGGTCGACGGTTTCTACCTCGACCGCGCCCCGACCACGAGTTCGGAGCTCTCCGACTGCCGGCGGGTGATCACCACCGTGCGCGCGCTGCTGAGCGTGGAGGGCGGCAGCACCGGCCACGTCGTGCTGGGCCACGGCTGCCATCCGTACCAGGGCTACGCCGAGGCGGCCGACCAACTGGTGACCTTCGCCGGGCCGTGGACCCAGTACCGCTGGTCGGAGGCCCCGGAATGGACGGCCGCGTACCCGCCGGAGCGCTTCTGCCACCTCGTGCACGGCGTCCCCGCACCCCACCTGGAGAACGCCATGCGGATCGCCCGCTGGCAGGGCGCGGCGACGGTCTACTTCACCGACCGCACCGACCACGCGGCCTGGGACGGCCTGCCGGGTTACTGGGACGAGGCCTCGCGCATGCTGCGCCGTCAGCCGCCGCCCAGCATGTGACCGGAATCCGTCTCGGCCTTCGGAACGGCAGTCTCGGAATGAAGAAGGGCGTGGCAGTGTTACGGGAAGAACATCCGTAGTGATCGATCGACAAACGGAGTCCCCGTGTCGCTGCCACCCCTGGTCGAGCCGGCCGCCGAGCTCACCGTCGACGAGGTCCGCAGGTACTCCCGCCACCTGATCATCCCCGATGTGGGGATGGACGGGCAGAAGCGGCTGAAGAACGCGAAGGTGCTCTGTGTGGGCGCCGGCGGTCTCGGATCGCCCGCCCTGATGTACCTGGCCGCCGCCGGTGTGGGCACGCTCGGCATCGTGGAGTTCGACGAGGTCGACGAGTCCAACCTGCAGCGCCAGATCATCCACAGCCAGGCGGACATCGGCCGCTCCAAGGCGGAGTCCGCCCGCGACAGCGTCAAGGGCATCAACCCCTACGTCAACGTGGTCCTTCACGAGGAGCGGCTCGAGGCCGACAACGTGATGGACATCTTCAGCCAGTACGACCTGATCGTCGACGGCACGGACAACTTCGCGACCCGCTACCTGGTCAACGACGCGTGCGTGCTGCTGAACAAGCCGTACGTCTGGGGCTCCATCTACCGCTTCGACGGCCAGGCGTCCGTCTTCTGGTCCGAGCACGGTCCCTGCTACCGCTGCCTCTACCCCGAGCCCCCGCCGCCGGGCATGGTCCCCTCCTGCGCCGAGGGCGGCGTCCTGGGCGTGCTGTGCGCGTCCATCGGCTCCATCCAGGTCACCGAGGCGATCAAGGTCCTCACCGGCACCGGCGAGCCGCTGGTCGGCCGGCTGATGATCTACGACGCCCTGGAGATGCAGTACCGCCAGGTCAAGGTCCGCAAGGATCCGGACTGCGCGGTCTGCGGCGAGAACCCGACCGTCACCGAGCTCATCGACTACGAGGCCTTCTGCGGTGTCGTCTCCGAGGAGGCGCAGGAGGCGGCGATGGGGTCGACGATCACTCCGAAGCAGCTCAAGGAGTGGATCGACGACGGCGAGAACATCGACATCATCGATGTCCGCGAGCCCAACGAGTACGAGATCGTCTCCATCCCGGGCGCCCGTCTGATCCCCAAGAACGAGTTCCTCATGGGCAGCGCCCTGCAGGACCTCCCGCAGGACAAGAAGATCGTCCTGCACTGCAAGACCGGTGTCCGCTCCGCCGAGGTCCTCGCCGTGCTGAAGTCCGCGGGCTTCGCCGACGCGGTCCACGTCGGCGGCGGCGTCATCGGCTGGGTCAACACGATCGAGCCGGACAAGCCGGTCTACTGACCGACGGGAGAGCGAAGGCCCACGGCGTCCGACCGGTTCGGACGCCGTGGGCCTTCGCCGTTCCCGTGGGCCGTACGTCACGGACCTGCCGTCGTGGCCCCGGCCGGTTCACGCCGTGCCGGGGCGCCGCCACCGGAACGGCGCGCCACCGGAAGGGACTTCCAGGAGCGGTGCCGTTTGAAGGGCAGCTCGAAGACCCGGGCGAACAGCCACGCCCCCAGCAGCGAGACGGGCAGGGCCACCAGGAGCGTGAACCAGAACGTGGGAAGCCCGGGGGCGACGAACCGCGGGGCGACCCGCCGGACGACGGCCATGACGACCGGCAGATGGATCAGATAGAGGCTGTACGACACGTTGCCCAGCGCCCGGACGGGACGCGCGGTCAGCAGTCGCAGCAGAAGGGGCGGGCGCCCCGTGGCGACCGCGGCGATCAGCATCGTCATGGCGGGCGCGACGGCGAGGTCCACCCAGAAGTAGTGGTCCACCGTCCAGACCGGGCCCTTGGCGGCGGCGAAGGCCGCGACCGGCGCGGCGGCCGCCACGGCGAACCAGTGCCACGGCAGGCGCCGGACCCGGGCCGGGGCGGCGACGATCCCCGCGCCCACGAGTCCGGCGACGAACACCGGGGCCAGATGCGGGGTGAGCCAGTTGTTCCCCTCCACCGGGGACGCGCCCGGCGCCATCAGGCCGCGCGCGACGACCGGGAGCGTCACGCCCGCGACCAGCACCACGGCGCCCAACCGCCGCCGCACCAGCAGGAGCAGCGGGAAGAGCAGGTAGAGCTCCGCCTCCACGGCGATCGACCAGAACGTGCCGTTCGGCGTCGGCGCGGTGAACACGTCCTGGGCGACGAGGCCGTACACCAGGGCCGTCGCGCCGGTCGGCGGCCCGAAGTGCGAGGCCGGCACCACGAACCAGGCGATGACCAGGCTCATCGCGAGCGCCGCCCAGTACGGGGGAAGGATGCGCCAGGCCCGGCGGCGCAGGAACCGGGCGGCCCCGCCCAGCCGCCAGCCGTCGCGCGCCGGGGAGATGGCCAGGGAGAACCCGGACAGCACCAGGAAGAAGACGACGGCCAGGCGGCCGTACATGAGCCCGTCCAGCCACCAGGGCGCCGAACTGTCCGGATACCCGGGGAACGTGTAGAGCCAGCAGTGGAACAGCAGGACGTACAGGGCGGCCAGGCCGCGCAGTCCCTCCAGGCCCGGCACCTCGGGCCGGGCGTGGCCTTCACGGGTGTTGCCGGCGGGACGGCTCGCATCCACGGGGATCGTCGGGCCCTTTCTGCGGTGTCGGCGACCCAGTGCCACCCACGGTGACTGGTACGTCGCCGCGGGCCGGGCGGTTCAACGGGCCCCGCACTCTCCCGTCCCGCTCACTGCACGCCGTTGCGGATGACGTCCGGGCGGTTGGTGATGATGCCGTCGGCGCCGAGGGCCGCCATGCGGACGGCGGTGGTGAGGTCGTCGACCGTCCACGCGTTCACGCGCAGCGGCTTGCCGTCGGGGCCGTCGACGCTGTGGACGGCCCGCACGTACGCGTAGGTGACGTCCTTCTCGTCCGGGTTGATCTGGTCGGCGAAGGCCGCGTACTCCTTCAGGCGGGAGACCGGCGGGCTGCCCAGGAACCCGGTCACGACGGCCGGGCGCAGTGCGTGGGTGCGGCGCAGGGCGTCGGCGCTGAAGCTCTGGATGACCAGCCGGCCGTTGAGGTGGGCCTGGTCGAGCCAGCCGGCCTTCTCCAGGGCGTCGACGGTCTGCTTCTCGACGCCCGGGTAGAGCTCGGGCTGCTTGAGTTCCAGCAGCAGGCCCTGCTGGTCGCGGTCGAGGAGGGTCAGGTACTCCTGCAGCGTCGGGACGCGCTCGCCGCGGAAGCGGGGGGCGAACCAGCTGCCGGCGTCGAGCCGGCGGATCTCGGCGAGGGTGAAGTCGGCGACGCGCCAGGGGGAGCGGTCGGGGAACACCTGCTCGACGTCGGTCGTACGGCTCAGCGTCGTGTCGTGGATCACGACCAGGGCCCCGTCCTTGGTGCGCTGGACGTCGTTCTCGATCCACTTGATGTGCTGCTCGTGGGCCCGGCGCACGGCCGCCAGGGTGTTCTCGGGGGCCTCGGTGGAGGCGCCGCGGTGGGCGAAGACCGTGGGGGAGGAGGGGTCCGCGGGCGCGGCCTGGGCCGGCATGGTGACGAACGCGGAGGCTCCGAGGAGGACGGCGGCCGTGACGGTGCGGGCGAGGTGTTGGTGCATGCGTACTCCTCACGACGGCGCGAGCCCCTCCCGACCGAGGGTCGCAGCCCGTACCGGGACACGGCGGTGCACGACATGACAAACGGGTGAATAACAACATCCCGTTCCCCCGTCAGGGTGGCACGGATGAGGTCCGGCCGCAGTTCGTGGCCCGCCCGGGCCCGCCGGGCGGCGCCGGAACAGGCCGCGGGGCCGCCGTGAGCGCCGCTGCGGGCGCCCCGAGCGACCCCTTGGTCACGGATCGTGAGGTTCGGGCCGGTCGTGAGGTCAGCGGTGGCGGCCCTCCAGCATCGCCTCCAGCGTGTCCCGGTGCAGGATCAGCGCGTCGGGGTCGGCCGGCATCTCGCGCTCGCCGAAGTGGACCTGGCGGTGACCGATCCGCAGCATCACGACCGCGTGCCGCAGCGCGGCGTACAGGAGGTGGAAGTCCAGGTCGCGCGGGGTGTGCCCGGTGAGTTCCGCGTAGGTCGCGGCGATGCGGTCGCGGTCGAGGAAGTCCGGCATGCCGGGAAATCCGGCGGTGACGGTGAGGTCCTGGAAGAAGCGGTGCAGGTACACCAGCCAGGCGAGGTCGAGTTCGCGGGGGCCGGAGGAGGCCATCTCCCAGTCGAGGACGGCGACCGGGGAGAAGTCCGCGTCGTAGACGATGTTGCCGATCCGGGCGTCGCCCCAGCTGAGCACGGACGGCCCGGGGTCGGCCGGCCAGTGCTTCTCCAGCCAGGCGAAGGCCCGCTCGATCAGGGGGGAGCGGGCCGGTCCGTCGACGACCCATTCGTAGTAGGCGCGTTGGGCGTCGACGTGGGCGCGCAGCGTCCCCTCGCCGGGGACGGTGTGGAGTTCGGCGAGGACCCGCACCGTCGAGCGCTCCAGCCGGGCCCGGTCCTCCTCGGAGGCGTCGAAGAGCCAGTTGCCCCCGTGGGTGTAGGGCAGGACGTCCGGCGGGACGCGCCCGGGGACGCGCTCCATGACGAAGAACGGCGCCCCGAGCGGCCCCGGGTCGGGTTCCAGCCAGAGCAGTTCGGGCACGGGGACGCGGGTGCGGGCGGCGACCGTGCGGATGACGCGGTACTGCTCGGCCATGTCGTACGTCGGGAAGACGGCGTAGGCGTCCGGGTCGCCGGCCAGCCGCAGCACGCAGGGGCGGATGCGCTGGCGCGCGGTGCCCTCCGGGTGGGGGACGGCCAGGTCGAACAGGACGGTCTCGCCGGACAGGCCGTTGGCGGCGGGCAGGTGCACGCCGCGGCTGTGGGCGCCGGGGTGCTTCGCCGCCAGCCACTCGTCGAGGCGGCTGCGCAGCAGTCGGGGATCGCGGGTGGTGGTGCGCACCGTTGTCACATGGCCTCCTGACCGGTGAAGCCGCTGGGGGTGTGGCGGCCGAAGCTGCCGTGCTCAAAGATGCCGTAGCCGACCCGGCCGTCCCAGGCGAAACGCGCGGCGTGGTCGGTGACTCCGAACGCGGCGGGCGCGGTGACCGCCGGATCCGTCAGGTCATACGCACGGCGGTCGAGCCATCCGCGGCCCTTCCACTCGCCGTGCCGCCAGTCGCGGGCGGGCGGGTAGCCGGCGCCGACGGCGAGCGGGCTGGAGACCATCACCTCGGCCTCGATCTTCCCGCCGTCGAGGTGGACGACGGCCGAGACCGGCACCCGGGTGCCCTCCCGGTAGGTGATGTCGACCGAGGCCCGGCCCAGTTGCCGGTCCGGGCCGTGCTCGGTGATCTGCAGGGCCTCGTCCAGGGAGCGGTAGCCGTCGGCGTCCTCCTGGGCGATCACCATGACGAAGCGGTCGTCGAACCGGATCGGTATCCACAGCCAGTGGAAACCCCGCGGGCGGTGCTCCTCCTCGGCTGGCCCCGGAGCCTCGCCGGGCACCGGGCGCACACCCCAGCTGCGCTCCCGCGTGGCCGTCCAGCGGCCGCGTTCCACGCGGATCTCCTCGCCGTCGCCGGTGCGCACCACGCCGTGGCAGGTGCCGGCCTGGACGAAGCGGCTGGCCTCCAGGAAGAGCCGGCCGCCCCGGTACTGGGCGTGGTGCGGCTCCTCGACGGCCGGGAAGGCGGCCTCCCATTCCAGGTCGTAGGAGAGGAACTCGTCGTCGCAGGTCAGGCGGAGCCTGCGCAGCGGTTCCAGGACGTCCACGCGCAGCGGCCCGACATGCTGCCGCATGCGGTCCTCGCCGAGCGCGTCGGAGGCGCGCACGGCGAGCATGCCGGTGCCGCGGGTCAGGGTCGCGTAGGCGTCGGTGACGCCTAGGTCGGGGTGGACGCCGAGGCCCGTGACGAGCAGGGCGCGGCCGTCGTGGTCGAAGAAGTGGAAGATCGAGCGGTCGTAGGCGTTGCGGTCACCGGTCGCGACATGGCGCATGGATCGGGCGATCTGATGGACCGGGTACTCGTCCAGGGGCACGGGTCGAGGCGCGGGCATGCGCCTGATGATGCGTCAGCGCGGTCGCGGTGGGAAGAGGTCGTGCCGCGCCGTCAGTCCTCGCTCCCGGCGGGTTCCGGCTTGTGCCTGGCCCGGCTCGGCTGCACCCGCGGCGGCTCCCCGGGCATCTTGGGGTGGTCCGGCGGATACGGCATGTCGCCCAGCCCGCGGTCGTGTTCGTCGCGTTCGGCCAGCTCCAGGACGGCGTCCAGCCGGTGGGCGTGCTCCTCCATGCCGGCGTGCACGTCGCCCAGCTCCGCGTACCGCGCGGGCATCGTGACCAGGTCGAAGTCCCGCGGGTGCACCTGCGGGACCTCCTCCCAGCGCAGCGGCGCGGAGACCGGGGCGAACGGCCTGGGCCGTACGGAGTAGGCGGAGGCGATGGTGCGGTCGCGCGCGGTCTGGTTGTAGTCGACGAAGATCTTCTCGCCGCGCTCCTCCTTCCACCACGCGCTGGTGACCTGGTCCGGCATCCGCCGCTCCATCTCGCGGGCGATGGCGATGGCGGCCCGCCGCACGTCGGTGAACGTCCACTGCGGCTCGATGGGGACGAAGACGTGCAGGCCCCGCCCGCCCGAGGTTTTGGGCCAGCCGCGCAGGCCCAGTTCCTCCAGCAGCCCGCGCAGTTCGACGGCGACGCGCACCGCGTCGGAGAAGTCGGTGCCGGGCTGGGGGTCGAGGTCGATGCGCAGCTCGTCCGGGTGGTCGAGGTCGCCGCGCCGGACCGGCCAGGGGTGGAAGGTGAGGCAGCCGAGGTTGGCGCCCCAGACGACCGCGGCCGTCTCGGTCGGGCAGATCTCGTCGGCGTGGCGGCCCGAGGGGAAGCGGATGCGGCCGGTGGGGATCCAGTCCGGGGTGTTCTTCGGCGCGCGCTTTTGGAAGAACGACTCGCCCTCGACCCCGTCCGGGTAACGCTCCATCGTCGTCGGCCGGTCGCGCAGCGCCCGCAGGACGCCGTCGCCGACCGCGAGGTAGTAGCGGGCCACGTCCAGCTTGGTGAAGCCCGGTTCGGGGAAGTACACCTTCCCCGGGTTCGAGATCCGGACCGTCCGCTCGCCGACGGTCAGCTCGACCGCCTCCGCCATGCCGTCACCGCCTCTCCCGACACCGCCTCTCCCGTCCCCGACACGGTAGGCCCGACGGGCGGGCGGCGCCTGTCGGGCGGACAATCGCGGCATGGACCTCCCGGTGATGCCGCCCGTGAAGCCGATGCTCGCCAAGTCCGCCGCCGCGATCCCGCCCGGCATGCTGTACGAGGGCAAATGGGACGGCTTCCGCGCCATCGTCTTCCGGGACGGCGACGAGGTGGAGATCGGCAGCCGCACCGGCAAGCCCCTGACCCGCTACTTCCCGGAGGTCGTCGAGGCGGTCCGCGCCGAACTCCCGCCGCGCGTCGTCGTCGACGGGGAGATCGTCATCGCCCGCGAGGGCCGGCTGGACTTCGACGCGCTGCTGGAGCGCATCCACCCCGCCGACTCCCGGGTGCGCCAGCTCGCCGAACGCACCCCCGCCTCCCTCGTAGCCTTCGACCTGCTGGCGCTCGGCGGCCGCTCCCTGATGGCAGACCCGCAGACCTGGCGCCGCCAGGCCCTCGTCGACGCGCTCGGCCCGGCACGGGCGCCGGTCCACGTCGCCCCCGCCACCACCGACATCGAGCTCGCGCGGCGGTGGTTCGACCAGTACGAGGGCGCCGGGCTGGACGGCGTCGTCGCCAAGCCCACCGACGTCGGCTACCGCCCCGACGAACGCGTGATGATCAAGGTGAAGCACGAGCGCACCGCCGACTGCGTGCTCGCCGGCTTCCGCTGGCACAAGTCCGGTCCTGTCATCGGCTCCCTCCTGCTCGGCCTGCACGACGCCGCCGGCCGGCTCCAGCACGTCGGCGTCTGCGCCTCCTTCCCCATGCGGCGCCGCGAGGAACTCGTCGCCGAACTGGAGCCGCTGCGCATGGAGTCCGCCGAGGGCCACCCCTGGGCCGACTGGGCCGAGGCGGATCCCGGCGGCCGCATGCCCGGGGCCCAGAGCCGCTGGAGCGCGGGGAAGGACCTCTCCTGGATCCCGCTGCGGCCCGAGCGCGTCCTGGAGGTGGCCTACGACCACATGCAGGCCGACCGCTTCCGGCACACCGCCCAGTTCCGCCGCTGGCGCCCCGACCGCGACCCGGCCGGCTGCACCTACGCGCAGCTGGAGGAACCCGTCGGCTACGACCTCGGCGACATCCTGCGCTGAGTCTCAGGGCCCCCGGTCCCCGGTACGCGTACCGGCGCCAGCCGCAGCCGCCGCGGGGGCCGCAGCAGCGGGAGCCGTGCCGCCGCGGCGGGCAGCTCGGGCCGCCCGGGCCGCTCCCCGGCGTCGGCGAAGGCGGTGAACCAGAGGACGACGTCCTCACCGGTACGGACCGGCAGCGCCGGGAAGTCGTTCGGCGCGTGCTCGCTGCGGTGCACCGCGGCGTCCGCCGGCAGCCCGCCGGGCCGCGCGAGGGCCTCGGCGAAGACCGCGGGGTCGGCGGGGTGGCAGACGGTCACGACGATCTGACCCGCGTCCGGCGGCACGCGGTAGCCGGGGCCGCGCAGCAGCAGGACGTCGTCCGAGTCGGTCATGGTGGCGTTGGCGGCGTCCCGGTGCGCCCGCCACACAGGGCCGCCGTAGAAGGCCCGCAGCGCGCGGAGCCGCGCGGGCATGCCGGGGAAGCCGCGCATCCACACGAAGCGGTCCGGGTCGTCCAGATCGGCGAAACGGCCGCCGACCCGGATCCCGGCGGCCTCCTGGCCGGTGACGAACTCGCGCTCGAACAGCTCGGTCAGGGTGTCCCTCGCGCCGGGGCGCAGGGTGTACTGCCGCAGTTCGACGATGTGCGTGGTCTCCATGACTGGGGACCGTAGGGGCGGCCCACTGACATCTGCTGTCAGTGGGCCCGCGTCACAACGCCTGCCGCCTGGTGAGTGTGGTGAACGCCAGCCAGCCGGGCAGCACCGGCAGCCAGAAGGTCAGCACCCGGAACAGCAGCACCGCGGAGGTGGCCGTCGCCGAGTCCAGGTGGCCGATGGTGGTCAGACCGGCGATCAGCGCGCCCTCGACCGCGCCCAGGCCGCCCGGGGTCGGGGCGGCGGAGCCCAGGGCGTTGCCCGCCAGGAAGACCACCGCGATCGCCGCGAAGTTCACCTCGCCGTGGAAGGTGCGGATGCTCGCGTCCAGGCACAGCACGAAGGCGAGGGTCAGCAGCAGCGTGCCGCCGATGCCCGTGGTGAGCTTCATCGGCTGCTGCAGCACGTCCAGCATGCGCGGCACCACCCCGGCGAACAGCGCCCGCACCCGGGTGGAGACGAAGCGCCGCAGCGGCGGGACGGCGGTGACGACCAGGAAGAGCACGCCGGCCGTCAGCAGCCCGGCCATCACCGTCCGGGACGGCGACAGCGAGGGCGTCTTCTCGGTGCCGGTGATGTAGCCGAACACCAGCAGCAGGCTGATGTGCGAGCCGAGGCCGACCAGCTGCGAGGCGCCCACGCTCGCCACCGCGAGGCCGGGGCGCACGCCCGACTTCTGCAGGTAGCGCGTGTTGAGCGCGACACCGCCGATGGCGGCCGGGGCCACCAGCTTCACGAAGGAGCCGGCGATCTGCGCCAGCGTGGTGCGGAGGAAGGACAGCTTCTCCGGCACGAATCCGGACAGCGCCATCGCCGCCGCGACGTAGCTGAGCGCGGAGGCCAGCACGGCCACGATCACCCAGATCCAGTTCGCCTCGCCCAGCAGCGTCGCCGGGTCGATGCTGCTGATCTGGGAGAGCAGGAAGTACGCGGCGAAGGCGCCCGCGATGATGCTGATCAGCGTGCGCGGCCGCACCCGTTCCAGCCGCACCGGCTCGACCGGGGCCTGCGGACGGATGAGCAGCACCTGGTGGCGGATCCGGGTGAGCAGGTCCTCCTCGCGGACCCCCTCCAGCGCGTCCTCTATCGCCTTCTTCTCGGCCCGCCGCTCGGCCTTGGTCTCCTTGCCCGCGTCCTTGGCGCCGGTCTCCCCGGCCTCCCCGTCCGCCCGCCGGGCCCGGGACGCGGCCAGCACGGCGTCGCGCTCGCGCTGCGCCCGCTCCCTGGCCAGCTGCTTCAGCGTGGCCCGGGTGGTGCGGCTCAGCGCGATCGGCTGCAGCAGCGGCAGGGAGTCGGCGACGGCGTCCGGGCCCAGTACGGCGACGGCCGAGGCCACCGACCGCTCCGGGCCGACGCGCAGCGCCAGGGTGGTGAGCAGCTGCGCCACGTCCATGCGCAGCACGATGTCGCCCGCGGCGATCTCCCCGCCGCGCAGGTCGGTCAGGAAGACGCCGCCGGAACGATCCATCTTCAGGGCCTCGCCGACCAGCCTGCGGTGCGCGATCCGCCGCGACTGCAGCGCCCGCACCTGCTCCCAGGCGCCGTGCAGGACCTCGTCGGTGATCTCCTCGTCCGGCAGCGCGTCCAGCGAGCGTCCGCCCATGTGCTCGTAGACCAGCATTACGGCGTCCGGACCCAGCTCGGAGGTGGCGATCAGCCGCGGGGCCTTGGCACCGGCGGCGATGGCCGCGTAGGCGAGCAGCGCCTCCTGCTCCAGCGCCTGGCGCAGCGACTGCAGGCTGCGCCGCTGGGTGATCCCGCGCAGCTGGAGCCGGCGCCACATCCGGTAGAAGAAGCCGTGCGCCTGCTGCTCGCGGTCCACCACCGTGACGTCGAGCAGCGGGCCGTCCTCCAGGGTCACCAGGTAGCGGCGGCCGCGGTCGGAGTCGGGCGCGTCGGGGAACTCGTCCTCGGCGCGGACCGCGGTCAGCGGGGCGAAGCCCACCCGGCGCAGGCCCGCGAGCAGGTTCTGGCCGGTCGGGCGGACGTTCGGCGAGCCGACCCCGTAGAGGGTGCCGTAGGCCACGGTCCAGCCGATGAGCACGGTGACGATGATCGAGAACGGTGTGGTGTAGCCGCCCACCAGCACCGCGAAGGAGTCCACGACCAGCACGAACCACAGCGCCACCCGCCAGCGCGGGCGCCGGGCCATGCCGACCGCGGTCATGTAGGCGATCACCGGGGCCAGATAGCCGTGGACGGGGTCGGTGATCCCGCCGCCGGGCGCGTCCCGGGTCAGCGCGTCCCGGATCGCCACCGGCGCCGCGTCCGACACCCACAGGTCGGTCGCGAGCGACACCCCGTGGGCCAGGACCGCGGCCAGCACGCCGTCCGCGATGCGCAGCCCGTCGCGCTTGATCAGCCGCTCCACGGCGAAGGCCACGGGCACGATCAGCACCGCCACGGTCGCCAGCAACCCGGCGATCGTGATCAGCGGCTCGGGTGCGTGCGTCGCGCCCTCGGCGATGTCCTGCTCCACGCCGGAGGTCGTCGCGTGCGCGAAGCCCGCGATCATCAGCACGATCGCGATGCCGAGCAGCCCGAAGAGGAAGCGCACAAGATCGACGGGCCGGTGCACGCGCGCGGGGAGCAGCGGTTCGTCCCGCGCCACCGGGTCGGTGTGCGGGGAGGCGCCGGTGACGGGCTCCCCGGAGTCGGTGCCGTCGGTGCCGTCGGAGGCGTCGGGCTCGCCGGTGGTGCCCGGGTCCCCGGTGCGGCCGGTGGGGTCGCCCTCAGGGGTTCCGGTGGCGCCCGGTCCGTCAGCGGTGTCGTCCCCGGGCCGCGCGGGCGTCGCCGCCGGCTCCCCGGCCGGGGCCGCGGACGCGCCGCGGCTCTCCTCGCGCGGGGCGTCACCGGACGCGGACACGGCCTGCCCGGCGCCCTCGTGCGGGGCCGCGGCAGCGGCGTCCCGCGGGCCCTCGGAGGCAGCGGGGACCGCGTGAGCGGCTCCGTTCCCGCTCACGTCGTGCTCTCCGGCTGTCTCTTTTTGATCTCGTATCACCAGTCACCGCCCGGATGATGGTGGCACGAGCAGCCCGAGCATGGGCGCAGGAGGGGGCAATTCGCCGTTCCGGGCGCCCCCACGCGCGCTCCCTGTGCCCGCCACTGTCGGTGCCGTGGGGCACCATGTGACGGATGAGCAAGGACACCGCGCACGACCCGGACGACGTTCCGGACGACGTCCCGGAGCTCCCCGCGTACGCGGAGCGCGTGCTGGACGTCGCCGAGCGGATCCCGCCCGGACGGGTCATGACGTACGGCGACGTCGCCGAGTGGCTCGGGGAGGGCGGGCCCCGGCAGGTGGGCCACGTCATGGCGCTGTACGGCGGGGCCGTGCCGTGGTGGCGCGTGGTGCGCGCGGACGGCGGGCTGCTGCCGGGCCACGAGCTGCGCGCCCTGGAGCACTACCGCGCCGAGGGCACCCCCCTGCGCCCGGCCCCGCGGGCGGCGAAGGGCCACATACCCCGTCTCGACATGCGCGGGGCCCGCTGGGACGGCACGGACCCCGTGCCCCGCCCCGGCGGAGACGACTGACGACCGGACGCTCACACCATCCAGCTTCCGCCATCCGGGACCGGTTGATGCGATCGGCCGTCCGGACGGAGTACGGCGGCCCGCGTCCGGCCGCTCCCGCATCCGTACGGGAAGGGCGGGACGCGCGGCGGCCCCGGTGACCGGTGGCGTACCGTCGGCACCCGGCCTCCCCCGGCCACCGGCGGCACAGGCCACCGCACAAGCACCCGCACGCACACGGAACCGGCGAACCACGTGACCTCCTCCTCCGCACACCAGACGGACGCCGCCGCACGGCGCTCCGGGGGGACGGTCGGGCCTTCCGGCGGCTACCGGCTGCTACGGACCGCTCCGGAACCGGTGACGCCCCCTGAACTGGACGCCGCACAGCGCGCGGTGGTTGAGCACTCCGGCGGTCCGCTCCTCGTCCTCGCCGGACCGGGCACCGGCAAGACCACCACCCTGGTCGAGGCCGTCGCCGAGCGCGTGCGGCGCGGTACCGACCCGGAACGGATCCTCGTCCTCACCTTCAGCCGCAAGGCCGCGGGTGAACTGCGGGACCGCATGGCCGGCCGGATGGGCGGCGCGGCCGCACCGCAGGCCACCACCTTCCACTCCTTCTGCTACGCCCTGGTCCGCGCCCACCAGGACCCCGAGCTGTTCGCCGACCCGCTGCGGCTGATGTCCGGCCCCGAGCAGGACCTGGCGGTGCGCGAGCTCCTGGCGGGCGAGGCCGAACTGGAACGGCGGGGGCGGACCGGGGTGCGCTGGCCGGACGAGCTGCGCGCGGCGCTGACCACCCGCGGCTTCGCGGACGAGGTGCGGGCGGTGCTGGCCCGCACCCGCGAGCTGGGCCTCGGCCCGCGCGCCCTGGCGGCGTTCGCCGGGCGCACCGGCCGCCCCGACTGGTCGGCGGCGGCCGGCTTCCTCGCCGAGTACCTGGACGTCCTCGACCTCCAGGGCGTCGTCGACTACGCGGAACTGGTGCACCGCGCGGTGCTGCTGGCCGGGCGTCCCGAGGTGGCCCGCCATCTCGCCGGCGCCTACGAGGCCGTCTACATCGACGAGTACCAGGACACCGACCCGGCGCAGGTGCGGCTGCTGCGGGCGCTCGCCGGCGGCGGCCGCCACCTGGTGGCCTTCGGCGACCCCGACCAGTCCATCTACGCCTTCCGCGGCGCCGACGTGAACGGCATCCTCGGCTTCCCCGACGCCTTCCGGCAGGCCGACGGCCGCCCCGCCGCCGTCCGCGTCCTCACCACGTCCCGGCGCTCCGGCGCCGGCCTGCTGGCCGCGACCCGGCTCCTCACCCGGCGGATGCCGCTGACCCGGCTCCCGGCCGCCGCCGTCCGCGCCCACCGCGAGCTCGCGCCGGTCCGCGACGGGGGCTCGGTCGCCGTCCGCACCTACCCCACGCCCGGCGCCGAACTCGACGGCATCGCCGACATCCTGCGCCGCGCCCACCTGGAGGACGGCGTCCCCTGGTCCGACATGGCCGTCCTGGTCCGCGCAGGCTCCCGCTCGCTGCCCGTGCTGCGGCGGGCCCTGACGTCCGCCGGCGTGCCCGTCGACATCGACGGCGACGACCTCCCGCTGCGCGACGAGCCCGCCGTTGCCCCGCTGCTGCTCGCCCTGCGGGTCTGCGCCCACGCCGCCCTGCCCGACGCCCCGGAGCCGGGCCTGCGCGTCGAGGACGCCCTCACCCTGCTGGGCTCGCCGCTCGGCGGCATGGACGCCGCCGACCTGCGCCGCCTCGGCCGTGCGCTGCGCGAGGAGGAGCGGGCCGCCGGAGTCGCCGTGCCGCGGCCGTCGGACGAGCTGATCGCGCAGGCGCTGGCGGAGCCCGAGCGGCTGGTGGCGCACGACCCCTCGTACGCGCGGGGCGCCCAGCGGCTCGGCGGGCTGCTGCGCAAGGGACGCGAGCTGCTGGCCGGCGGCGGCACCGCCGAGGAGGCGCTGTGGGGGTTGTGGGACGGCACCCCCTGGCCCGGCCGGCTGGAGCGGGCCGCGGCGCGCGGCGGCGCGGCCGGACGCAACGCCGACCGGGACCTGGACGCGATGTGCGTGCTCTTCGACGCCGCCGCCCGCGCCGAGGAGCGCACCGGCGGCCGCGGCGCGCTGAACTTCCTGGAGGAGCTGTCCGCCCAGGACATCGCCGCCGACGTGCTGACCCGGCGCGCCGTACGCCCCGACGCCGTACGGCTGATGACCGCGCACCGGTCCAAGGGCCTGGAATGGGGGCTCGTCGTCGTCGCGGGCGTCCAGGAGGGGCTCTGGCCCGACCTGCGGCGCCGCGGCTCGCTGCTGGAGGCCGACCGCATCGGGCGCGACGGCCTCGCCGAGCCGCTCACCCCGGGCGCGCTGCTCGCCGAGGAGCGCCGGCTCTTCTACGTCGCGGCCACCCGGGCCCGCGAGCGGCTCGTCGTGACGGCCGTGAAGGCCGCCGCCGACGACGGTGACCAGCCCTCCCGCTTCCTCACCGAACTCGGTGTCGAGCCCGCCGACGTCACCCACCGGGCGCGCCGCCCGCTGTCCGTCGCGGCCCTCGTCGCCGAGCTGCGCGCCACGACCGTCGACCCGGCCGCCTCCCCGGCGCTGCGCGAGGCCGCAGCCCGCCGGCTGGCGCGGCTCGCGGCCCTGGAGGACGCCGGCCAGCCCCTGGTGCCCGCCGCCCATCCCGAACGCTGGTGGGGCCTGTACGAGCAGACCCGCTCCGAGGTGCCGCTGCGCGACCGCGACCAGCCGGTCACCCTCTCCGGCAGCGCGCTGGACCAGTTGGCCAACACCTGCGCCCTGCAGTGGTTCCTCGGCCGTGAGGTGAAGGCGGAGCCGCCCTCCACGGCGGCCCAGGGCTTCGGCAACGTCCTGCACGTCCTGGCCGACGAGGTCGCCTCCGGCAGCACCCCGGCCGACCTGGACGTGCTCATGGAGCGGCTGGACTCGGTGTGGAACGCGCTGGCCTTCGACGCGCCCTGGAAGTCACAGCAGGAGAAGGAGAACGCCCGCGCCGCCCTGGAGCGCTTCCTGCGCTGGCACGTCATGGAACGCGGCCGCCAGGCCGTCGCCTCCGAGCACGGTTTCGACGTCACCCTGGAGACGGGGGGCGTGGCCGTCCGCATCCGCGGCAGCATGGACCGCGTCGAGACCGACGCGGACGGCAACGCCTACGTCGTCGACTTCAAGACCGGCAAGGCCAAGCCCACCGCCGCCGAGGTCGAGGGCCATCCGCAGCTCGCGGTCTACCAGCTGGCCGTCCGCGAGGGCGCCGTCGACGAGCTCTTCCACGGCACCCGGCCCGCCCCCGGCGGCGCCGAGCTCGTCCAGCTCCGCATCGGCGCGGCCCGCCGCGACGGCGGCGACACCCAGCCCACCGTCCAGCACCAGGAGGCGCTGAGCGGCGACTGGGCCGACACCTTGCTCGCCGGCGCGGCCGCCCGCGTCCTCGACGAGCGCTTCACCCCCTCCACCGGCCAGCACTGCGAGAACTGCGCCTTCCGCGCCTCCTGCAGCGCCCGCGCGGAGGGGCGGCACGTGGTGGAGTGAGGCGCGGGTCTCAGCAGCCGGGGGCCTCGGCCCGCAGCCCGATGTCCTGGGCGGCCTTCAGCAGGCGCTGGTCGTACGTGACGAAGACGAGCGGATCCGCGCCTGCCTGACCGGCCAGGAGCTGCGCCGTCGCGAGGTGGATCGAGTCGAGCGAGCGGAGCAGCGGATCACTGTAGGCGGAAGCCGTGGCACGGACGGCCGCGTCGATCTCGAACCGGTAGAGCCGGGTGATCACACCGGGGACGCCGGCGAGTGCCTGCGGGGCCGACCGGCGCAAGGCACGTGGCACCTCCACCTCGACGAGCGACGACGACACCAGGGGTTCGTCAGGGCGGTCGTTCAGCCAGGCGATCAACTCCCGTGTGCCCTGCTCCCGGCGGACCATCTTCACGATCGCCGCCGAATCCAGGTAGATCACCAGCGCTCCTCCTCGCGCATGGCGACGAGTGCGGCCGCCGTGTCGATCCCCGGATCGCCGAGCACAGGCGGCGCCGGGACCGGACCTGAGGCCGCGGGTGGGGTGGCGCGTCCCTCGGCGACCATGCGGTCCAGTACCGACTGGCTGCCCGAGATGGGCACGAGACGGGCCACCGGGGTTCCGCTCACGGTCACCTCCAATGTTTCGCCGTGCTGCACGCGCGCGAGCACGGCGCTGGTGTTCTGGTTCAGCTCGCGTACCGGGATGCGCTCCATGCTTCCAGCGTAGAACGCGATGTTCTACGTCGGTAGGGCGGAATGCGCCCGAACCGGTGACAGCCCGCGTACCGGGGCGGCGGCGGCCGCTGTCGGTGGCGCCCGATAACCTCCCCTTCGTGTCCTCCCGCATCACCGGTCCCGAGCAGCTGAAGGAGCTGCTGGGCATCCCGTTCACCCCGGAGCAGCTGGCGTGCATCACCGCGCCGCTCGCCCCTCAGGTGATCGTGGCCGGCGCGGGTTCCGGGAAGACGACGGTCATGGCGGCCCGCGTGGTGTGGCTGGTCGGCACCGGGCAGGTCGCGCCCGAGCAGGTGCTGGGCCTGACGTTCACCAACAAGGCCGCCGGGGAGCTGTCGGAGCGCGTGCGCAAGGCCCTCGTCCGGGCCGGAGTCGGCGATCTTGACCCGGCGGACCCCGACCACGCGCCGGGTGAGCCGCAGATCTCCACCTACCACGCCTTCGCCGGGCAGCTGCTCAAGGAGCACGGACTGCGCATCGGGCTGGAACCGACCGCGCGGCTGCTCGCCGACGCGACGCGCTACCAGCTCGCCGCGCGCGTCCTGCGGGCCGCGCCCGGCCCCTTCCCGGCGCTCACCAAGGGCATCCCGAGCCTGGTCAGCGACCTGTTGGCGCTGGAGGGCGAGCTGGCCGAGCACCTGGTGCCGCCCGAGCGGCTGCTCGCCCACGACCGGGAGTGGCTCGCCGCCCTCGACGGCGTCCGCCTCACCAACGCGGATCTGCGCAGGCTCCCCGAGACGGCCCGCGCCCGCGTCGACCTGACGGGGCTCGCCGCCGCGTACCGCGCCGAGAAGAAGCAGCGCGACCTGCTCGACTTCGGCGACCAGATCGCCCTGTCGGCGACCCTGGCCCGCACCCGCCCCGAGGTCGGCCGCATTCTGCGCGAGCAGTACGCCGTGGTGCTGCTCGACGAGTACCAGGACACCTCCGTCGCCCAGGGCCTGCTGCTCTCCGCCCTGTTCGGCGACGGCACGGGCCATCCGGTGACCGCGGTCGGCGACCCCTGCCAGGCCATCTACGGCTGGCGCGGCGCCTCGGTGGCCAACCTCGACGACTTCCCGCTCCACTTCGCGCACGCCGACGGGACCCCCGCCCGCCGCCAGTCCCTGTCGGAGAACCGGCGCAGCGGCGGCCGGCTGCTCGACCTCGCCAACGACCTCGCCGTGGAACTGCGCGAGCGCCACGAGGGCGTCGAGGCCCTACGGCCCGCGCCCGGCGCCGAACGGGACGGCGTGGTGCGCTGCGCGCTGCTGCCCACCCAGGCGGAGGAGATCGCCTGGATCGCCGACTCCATCGCGCACCTGGTCCGCACGGGCACCGCGCCCGGCGAGATCGCCGTGCTGTGCCGGGCCGCGGCTCACTTCGCCGACATCCACGCGGCCCTCGTCGCCCGCGACGTGCCGGTGGAGGTGGTCGGCCTGTCCGGGCTGCTGCACCTGCCGGAGGTCGCCGACCTCGTCGCCGTCTGCGAGGTGCTGCAGGACCCGACGGCCAACGCCGCCCTCGTCCGGCTGCTCACCGGGCCGCGCTGGCGGATCGGGCCGCGCGACCTGGCCCTGCTCGGGCGGCGTGCGCGGCTGCTGGTGCCGGGCCGCGGGGACACAGCGGACCGGCTGGCCGCCGCGGTGGAGGGCGTCGACCCGGCCGAGGTGATCTCGCTCGCCGACGCCCTGGAGACCTTCGTCGACGGCGAGCCCGAGGACCGGCTGCCCTTCTCGGCCGAGGCGCGGGTGCGCTTCGCGCGCCTGGCCACCGAGATACGCGAGCTGCGCCGCTCCCTCGCCGACCCGCTCATGGACGTTCTGCACCGGGTGCTCGCCGTCACCGGCCTGGAGGTCGAGCTCTCCGCGTCCCCGCACGCGCTGGCCGCCCGCCGCCGGGAGACCCTGCACGCCTTCCTGGACATCGCGGCCGGCTTCGCCTCCCTGGACGGCGAGGCCACGCTGCTGGCCTTCCTCGGCTTCCTGCGCACCGCCGCGCAGTACGAGAAGGGCCTGGACAGCTCACTGCCCGGCGGCGAGAACACGGTGAAGGTGCTCACGGCGCACAAGTCCAAGGGCCTGGAGTGGGACGTCGTAGCCGTCCCGGGCCTGGTGCGCAAGGGCTTCCCGAGCGAGCGGGGCCGCGAGCTGTGGCACTTCAACGCCAAGGTGCTGCCGCACGCGCTGCGCGGTGACGCCGCCACCCTCCCCGACGTCGAGGAGTGGTCCCGGGCGGGCCTGGCCGGCTTCAAGGCGGCCATGGCCGAGCACAACCGGGTCGAGGAGCTGCGGCTCGGCTACGTCACCTTCACCCGGCCGCGCTCCCTGCTGCTCGGCTCCGGCCACTGGTGGGGCCCCAACCAGAAGCGGCCCTTCGGCCCGTCCGCCTTCCTCGATGCGCTGCGCGCGCACTGCGAGGCCGGCCACGGCGAGGTCGAGCACTGGGCCGAGGAGCCCGCGCCCGACGCCGGCAACCCGGCGCTGGCCCGTACCGGCGAGACACCGTGGCCGCTGCCCCTGGACCAGGCCGCCATGGCCCGTCGCCGCGAGGCCGCGCGCAACGTGCTGGCCCACCTGCACGCCCCGGCCGTGCACCCGGTGGCCGCGCCGTCCGACCCCGAGTGGCCGCCGCCCCCCGAGGACGAGGAGGAGCCGCCGTACGACGTGTACGGCGACCCGTACGAGGACCCGTACGAGGACCCGTACGAAGGCCCGTACGAAGGCCCCCGCGGAGAGGACGACGCCGGCGGCTGGGAGGACCTGTCGGACGGCCGGCCCGCCATCCCCGATCAGCCCGGCCCCCCGTCCGGGCCCGTTCCCGCCGCCGCCGTACCCGCGCCCGGGCACGGCGGAGAGCGGGGCCTGCTCCCCGAGGAGGCCCGCGCCGTCGCGTCCTGGGACCGGGACCTCGACGCCCTCACCGAGGAGCTGCTCCGCTCCCGGGCGGCGGTCCGCGACGTCCTGCTGCCCACGACGCTCAGTGCCTCCGCGCTGCTGCGGCTGGCCGCCGACCCCGACGGCTTCGCCCGCGAGCTGGCCCGCCCCATGCCCCGTCCGCCGCGGCCCGCGGCCCGGCGCGGCACCCGCTTCCACGCCTGGGTGGAGTCCCGCTTCGAGGAGCTGCCGCTGATCGCGCCCGAGGAGCTGCCCGGCATCGAGGGCGACGACGAGATCGCCGACGAACGCGACCTCGCCGCGCTCAAGGAGGCCTTCCTGCGGACCCCGTACGCCGAGCGCACCCCCTACCGCGTCGAGGCGCCGTTCCAGCTCGGCCTCGCAGGGAGGGTGATCCGCGGCCGGATCGACGCGGTGTACCGGGAGGGCGACGGCTACGAGATCGTCGACTGGAAGACCGGGCGGGCCGGCACCGCCGACCCGCTGCAGCTGGCCGTCTACCGGCTCGCCTGGGCCGAGCAGCGCGGAGTTCCGTTGTCGCAGGTCACGGCGGCCTTCCTGCACGTGCGGACAGGGGAGCTGACCCGGCCGGGACCGCTGCCCGACCGGGCCGCGCTGGAACGCCTGCTGCTGGGCGGGCCGGCACCGGGACGGGAGTCCGGGCCGGGTGCCGCGCCCGGTGCCGACGCCGGGGGTCCCGGCGCGGCCCGCTAGGCTCAAGGCCATGAGCACCACCCCGGACAGCGTCGTCCGTACGTACGTCGAAGCCCATCGCGAGACCTTCCTCGGCGACCTCGCCGAGTGGCTGCGCATCCCCTCGGTCTCGGCCGATCCGGAGCGCGCGGCCGACGTACGGCGCAGCGCAGAGTGGCTGGCGGCGAAGCTGAAGGAGACCGGCTTCCCCGTGGCCGAGGTGTGGGAGACCCCCGGTGCCCCCGCGGTCTTCGCCGAGTGGCCCTCCGACGCCGCGGACGCGCCGACGGTGCTCGTCTACGGCCACCACGACGTCCAGCCCGCCGCCCTCGAGGACGGCTGGGAGAGCGAGCCCTTCGAGCCGAGGATCCGCGACGGCCGGATGTACGGACGCGGCGCCGCCGACGACAAGGGTCAGGTGTTCTTCCACACACTCGGCGTCCGCGCGCACCTGGCAGCCACCGGCCGCACCGCCCCCGCGGTGAATCTGAAGCTGCTGATCGAGGGCGAGGAGGAGTCCGGCTCCCCGCACTTCACCGACCTCGTGCGCGCCAACGCCGGGCGGCTGGCCTGCGACACCGTGATCGTCTCGGACACCGGTATGTGGGACGAGGACACCCCCACCGTGTGCACCGGCATGCGCGGCCTGGCCGACTGCCAGATCGACCTCCACGGCCCCGACCAGGACATCCACTCCGGATCCTTCGGCGGCGCCGTCCCCAACCCGGCGACCGAGGCGGCCCGGCTCGCCGCGGCGCTGCACGACGCGGACGGCCGGGTGGCGATCCCCGGCTTCTACGACGGGGTCGTCGAGCTCGGCGACCACGAGCGCGAACTGTTCGCCCGGCTGCCCTTCGACGAGGAGCGCTGGCTGCGCACCGCCAAGTCGCACGCGACGAGCGGCGAGGCCGGCTACTCCACCCTGGAGCGGGTCTGGGCCCGGCCGACCGCCGAGGTCAACGGCATCGGCGGCGGCTACCAGGGCCCCGGCGGCAAGACGATCGTGCCGTCCGCGGCGCAGCTGAAGCTGTCCTTCCGGCTGGTGGCCGGGCAGGACACCGACCGGGTGCAGCGGCTGGTCGCCGACTGGGTCGCCGCCCGCGTCCCGGCCGGGATCCGGCACGAGATCACCTTCTGGGGGGCCACCCGCCCCTGCCTGACCCCGCTGGACCACCCCGCGCTGCGCGCGGTGACCCGGGCGATGGGCCGGGCCTTCGGCAAGGAGGTCCTGTTCACCCGCGAGGGCGGCTCGGGCCCGGCGGCCGACCTGCAGGACGTACTCGATGTCCCCGTCCTGTTCCTGGGAATTTCCGTGCCGTCCGACGGTTGGCACTCGGTGAACGAGAAGGTGGAACTGGACCTTCTGCTCAAGGGCGTGGAGACGTCCGCGTACCTCTGGAGCGAGTTCACGACTCTGTGAGCATCCGCACCCATCCGCGCGCTACGGGGAGTTGACAGGAATCTTGTCCGATACGTCCGGAACCGGCCCCACCTTCGACACGACGGCCTTCCCACCGCCCCTCGCCCGCCCGTCGGGCGTGGACCGCGCCGCCGAGCACCGGCTCGACGAGGCCTGGCTGGCCGCCGCCTGGAGCCACCCCAAGACGCAGGTGTTCGTGGTCTCCGGGGGTCAGGTCCTGGTCGAGGACACCCCGGACGGCCGCACCGAGCTGGTCATGATGCCGAGCTTCGAGGCGCCGGAGAGCGAGGTGCACCGCTACTTCCTCGGCGTCGACGACGAGGGGGTCCGCTACTTCGCGCTGCAGAAGGACTCGCTGCCCGGACGGCTGGACGAGGCGGCCCGCCCGGCCGGGCTCCGGGAGGTCGGGGCCCTGCTGTCGGACCGCGACGCCGGCCTGATGGTGCACGCGGTCGCGCTGGAGAACTGGCAGCGCATGCACCGCTTCTGCTCGCGCTGCGGTGAGCGCACCGTGGTGGCGGCCGCGGGCCACATCCGCCGCTGCCCCGCCTGCGGCGCGGAGCACTACCCGCGTACCGACCCCGCGGTGATCATGCTGGTCACCGACGAGGAGGACCGGGCGCTGCTGGGCCGACAGGTGCACTGGCCGGAGGGGCGCTTCTCGACGCTCGCGGGCTTCGTGGAGCCGGGGGAGTCCCTCGAGCAGGCCGTGGTGCGCGAGGTAGCCGAGGAGGCCGGGGTGACCGTCGGCGAAGTGTCGTACGTCTCCAGCCAGCCCTGGCCGTTCCCCTCCAGCCTGATGCTGGGCTTCATGGCGCGCGCCACGTCCGCGGAGATCACCGTGGACGGCGAGGAACTGCACGAGGCGCGCTGGTTCTCCCGCGAGGAGTACCGCAAGGCGATGGAGACCGGGGAGGTGCTGCCGCCCTACGGGATCTCCATCGCGGCGCGCCTGATCGAGCGCTGGTACGGGATGCCGCTGCCGACCCGCCGCTGAGGACGGGCGACGGCCCCCGTCCGGCCCGGCCGTGCCTGCAGCGCGGCCGGGCCGGACCGTCCTCAGCCCGCGAGGGCCTGCTTGACCTGGGCCAGGCTGGGGTTGCTCAGCGCGACGGCCTCGGCGCCGCTCTTGGGGGACACCAGGAGCGTCGGGACGAGCTGGTTGCCGCCGTTGACGCTCTCGACGAACTTCGCCGAGTCCGGGTCGTGCTCGATGTTGACCTCCGTGAAGGCGATGCCCTCACGGTCCAGCTGGCCCTTCAGGCGGCGGCAGTATCCGCACCACGTGGTGCTGTACATCGTCACAGTGCCGGACATCGGTGTTCGCTCCTTCAAGGCTGGGGATGACGTCGATCCCGAGAACGCTAACCCCTCGCCTCGGCATTCCTTGCAATCGTTCGCGGTACGACCATCCCACCTCAGCTGTGGATAACTTTCCCGGCCGTCTCCCGGGACCTGGCAGCATGGCGGGGTGACTGCACCAACCCACACCCCGCTCTTCCCGGAGTTCCCCGCCGTACCGGACTCGGCGGACGCCGTGCTCGCCGGGCTCGACCCCGAGCAGCGCGCCGTCGCCACCGCCCTGCACGGCCCGGTGTGCGTGCTGGCCGGAGCCGGCACGGGCAAGACGCGCGCGATCACCCACCGGATCGCGTACGGGGTGCGGGCCGGGATACTGCAGCCGTCCAGTGTGCTCGCCGTCACCTTCACCGCCCGTGCGGCCGGGGAGATGCGCGGGCGGCTGCGGCAGCTCGGCGCGGGCGGTGTGCAGGCGCGCACCTTCCACTCCGCGGCGCTGCGGCAGCTGCAGTACTTCTGGCCGCGGGCCGTCGGCGGCGACATGCCGCGGCTGGCCGAGCGCAAGATCCAGCTCGTCGCGGAGGCCGGGGCCCGTTCCCGCATCCGGCTGGACCGCAACGAACTGCGCGACGTCACCGGCGAGATCGAATGGGCCAAGGTCACCCAGACCGCTCCCGAGGACTATCCGGCGGCCGCCGCCAAGGCCGCGCGCGACGTGCCCCGCGACCCCGCCGAGATCGCCCGGATCTACACCACCTACGAGCAGCTCAAGCGCGATCGCGGGGTCATCGACTTCGAGGACGTGCTGCTGCTCACCGTCGGCGTCCTGGAGGACCGGCCGGACGTCGCCGACGCCGTCCGCTCCCAGTACCAGCACTTCGTCGTCGACGAGTACCAGGACGTCAGTCCGCTGCAGCAGCGCCTGCTGGACCTGTGGCTCGGCGGGCGTGACAGCGTCTGCGTCGTCGGCGACGCCTCGCAGACCATCTACTCCTTCACCGGCGCCACCCCGGAGTTCCTGCTCGGGTTCCGCGGCCGGCACCCGCAGGCCACGGTGGTCAAGCTGGTCCGCGACTACCGCTCCACCCCGCAGGTGGTGCACCTCGCCAACGGGCTGCTGTCCCAGGCCCGCGGCCAGGCCGCCCAGCACCGCCTGGAGCTGGTCTCGCAGCGCGAGGCCGGCCCCGAGCCGGTCTACACCGAGTACCCGGACGAGCCCGCCGAGGCCGAGGGCACCGCCCGGCGGATCCGCGAGCTGATGGACGAGGGCGTGCGCCCCAGCGAGATCGCCGTGCTGTACCGGGTGAACGCGCAGTCCGAGGTCTACGAGCAGGCGCTCGCCGACGCCGGGGTGCCGTACCAGTTGCGCGGCGCCGAGCGCTTCTTCGAGCGTCCCGAGGTCCGCGAGGCCGGGATGCTGCTGCGCGGTGCCGCACGGGCGGGCGGCGGCTCCGACCCGGACCTGGACGACGCGGATCTGCCCGCACACGTGCGGGCGGTGCTCAGCACCCGCGGCTGGTCCACCGAACCCCCGGCCGGATCGGGCGCGGTCCGTGACCGCTGGGAGTCGCTGGCGGCCCTGGTGCGGCTGGCCGAGGACTTCCACCGGGCCCGGCCGCAGGCCACGCTCGCGGACTTCGTCGCCGAGCTCGACGAACGCGCCGGAGCCCAGCACGCCCCGACCGTCGAGGGCGTCACCCTGGCCTCGCTGCACGCCGCCAAGGGCCTGGAGTGGGACGCGGTGTTCCTGGTCGGCCTGACCGAGGGCACGATGCCGATCACCTACGCCAAGACCGACGAGCAGGTCGAGGAGGAGCGCCGGCTGCTCTACGTCGGCGTCACGCGCGCCCGGTTCCACCTCTCGCTGTCGTGGGCGCTGTCCCGCTCGCCGGGCGGACGCGGCGGCAGGAGGCCCTCGCGCTTCCTGGACGGGCTGCGGCCGGGCTCGGCGGCCCGGGGCAGGGCGGGCGGCCGATCGGCCGCCACGGGCGGCGTGGAGCGCGGCTCGGGCGGCAGGAAGCGGCGCGGGCCGGTGCAGTGCCGCGTGTGCGGCCGCACGCTGTCCGACGCGGGCGAGATCAAGCTGATGCGCTGTGAGGACTGCCCCTCCGACATGGACGAGGCGCTGTACGAGCGGCTGCGCGAGTGGCGTGTGGAGCAGGCGAAGGCTCTGGGCCAGCCGGCCTACTGCGTCTTCACCGACAAGACGCTGTTGGCGATCGCCGAGGTGCGGCCCACCACGGAGGGTGAACTGTCCGTTATCTCCGGGGTCGGAGCCCGCAAACTGGACAAGTTCGGTGCCGACGTCCTCGCCCTGTGCACAGGTGGCGAGCCAGGCGGTGCGGCCGGTGGCGGAGCGGTCGAGGAGGCCGTCGGGGAAGTTGTCGAAGAAGAGCCCGGAAAATAGTTTGCGCGCCCCGAGGAAATCCCCATAGCCTGCGTGAGCGCGAACGACGCGGCTCTGTGAAGGACCTTCCCGGAGCGGTGGAATCCGTGATGTACTGACCCAGCACCACTTGCCAGACCAGCCCAACGAGACGCCGAGAGGAGGCGAGACCAGTGACCAGCTTCATGACGAAAATGACCGATCGTCCGGTCGCCGCCGCCTGCTCTCTTGGTGTCTCGCTCCGTGGCACCGGTCTGTCCAGCCACCTGTCCGTCGAACTGCCCACCACCGTTCTCTCCATTCGGGAGCGCGGCGGCGAGCGACCGACGCAGGTGCCGGCGGTGGCAGTGACGGCTGAGGCTCAGGCCTATGCCTTTGCGGCGACCAATGGTGCCGGAACCCAGAAGCAGCAGCACCCGAAGTGGGCCTTCCGCGGGCTCGAACCCTGGAGTGATCCAGTCTGATCGACGATCAGGCAGGCGCCTTCAGGGCCGCGGAATCCCAGACCGGGATCCGCGGCCCTTCTGTTTTCCCCACCCCCCGACAAACAGATGAGGAACGAAGCGATCGTGCATCTCACCCCGCACGCACCGTCCGTACCCGCCCCCGTACGCCCGCCTGACCCTGACCCGGAGGTCCCCTTGCTGCCCCTCACCGAGCTCGAAGACGAGATCGACCGCCTCGGCGTCCCCGTCCCCTGCCGGACCTACGACCCGGAGGTCTTCTTCGCCGAGTCCCCGGCGGACGTCGAGTACGCCAAGTCGCTCTGCCAGACCTGCCCGGTCCGCGAGGCCTGCCTCGCCGGTGCGAAGGACCGCCGTGAGCCCTGGGGTGTCTGGGGTGGCGAGCTCTTCGTCCAGGGCGTCGTGGTGCCGCGCAAGCGTCCCCGTGGCCGTCCGCGCAAGAACGCGGTTGTGGCATGAAGCGTCCCGCCGTCGGAACGATCGACCGTCCCCTCACGCACGACCCCAAGAAGCAGGCCCCGATGAACCCGTCCGTCACCGAACGCCCCGCCCCGCCGTCCGACGCTCCCACTGAGCGCCAGAACAGGAACCTCGAAATGCAACTCATGCCAGAAGCCCTGGCTCGTGCCCATATGCAAGAGCGCCTCTACGAGGCCGAGCACGAACGGATGGCCCTCCGCGTGCTCAACGCCCGGCGCCTGCAGCGCCGCGCCGAGCGCGCCTCGCTCCGCGCCCGCCGGGCGCTGGCGATGGCCGTGATGCAGTAGCGCTCACACATCGGCAACGACACACAACCGCGGGGCCGGTCGATTTCGACCGGCCCCGCGATATCGTCACAAAATGGACCAGAAGACTCAATTTGAACGGGTCGGGACTGCTCCCACGGCGACATGCGCCCGGTGCGGAGCCGTCGCCGAGGAACTTCCCCTCACCTGGACCTGCTCCGTCGAGAACGGCAGCCGCGTGTACTTCTGCGACGACTGCGCCCGCACCAACATCCGCAGCATCGAGGGGCGGCTGGACTCCTCCTGGTGGTAGGGCCCGCCGGGCCCGCTGCGCCTAGGCCGAGGCGTCCTCGGTCTCGGGCAGCGGGGCCAGGTCCTCCCCGGAGAAGCCCGGCAGCCATTCGAGCAGCTCGTCCCGCAGCCGGACCGTGGCCGCCAGCTGGCACAGCACCCCGATGGTGCTGAGCGTCACCCGGTGGATGAGCAGGTACGAGGGCGGCAGATTGAGCTGCTTGCCCAGCTGGTGCGCGGGTGAGCGCGGGTCGGCGATCCGCGCCGCCTGCGCACGCATCCAGCCGCGCGCGAAGGTGAACTCCTCCACCCCCGCGGGCTCGATGATCGGCCGCAGGTAGTCCAGCACGGCGTCGGGGTCGAGCTCGACCGTCGGCTTGACGAAGCCCTCCTGGCGGAGCATCGAGTGCACCGAGTCCGCGTCGTCGGCCAGCGCCAGGCGCAGCGCCGTCCCTATGGGCAGCGGCAGTCCCTCGGGGAGGCGGTCCACCGTGCCGAAGTCCAGCACGCCCAGCCGCCAGCCCCGCGCGGGACCGTCGTCGACCAGCAGCCGGAAGTTGCCCGGGTGCGGATCGGCGTGGAGCAGCCCGGTCCGCGCAGGGCCGGCGAAGAGGAAGCGCGCCAGCAACTGGCCCGCGCGGTCGCGCATCTGCGCGGAGCCCTCCGAGATCACCTCCGCCAGCGGCACGCCGTCCATCCACTCCGTGACCAGCACCTGGTCCGTGCGGTGCACCACGTCGGGCACCACCACGTCCGGGTCGTCGGCGAACTCGACCGCGTGTGCGTGCTGGGCCTGCGCCTCCAGCTCGTAGTCCAGCTCCTCCGCGACCCGGTCGCGCAGCTCGGAGATCAGCGGCTTGATGTCCATGCCGGGAATGAGCGGCCCGAACAGCCGGGCCACCCGGCCGAGTTGGTTGAGGTCCGACAGCAGGGCGTCCCCGGCGCCGGGGTACTGGACCTTCACCGCGACCTTGCGGCCGTCGTGCCACACGGCCCGGTGCACCTGCCCGATCGAGGCGGCCGCCGCCGGGCGGTCGTCGAACTCGGTGAAGAACTCGCGCCAGTCCTCGCCGAGGCGCTCGGCCAGTACGGCGTGCACGGTGCGGGCGGGCATCGGCGGCGCCGCGTCCTGAAGCTTGGTGAGGGCGGCACGGTAGGGGCCCGCGACCTCCTCGGGCAGGGCGGCCTCGAAGACCGACAGGGCCTGCCCGAACTTCATGGCACCGCCCTTCAGCTCGCCGAGGACCTTGAAGAGCTGTTCGGCCGTCCGCTCCTGCAGCTCGGTGGCGACCTCTTCCGCGGGGCGCCCGCCGAGCCGCTTGCCCAGTCCCAGCGTCGCCCGCCCGGCGAATCCCAGTGGGAGCGCCGCCAACTTGGCGGTACGGGTCACCGCTTTGCGCGGAAGATCAGACATGCGCCCCCTCTTTCCGATCGGTCACGTCGTCATTGTCCCCCGCCCCTCCCGGACCATGGCACCGGCGGTGTCACAAACCTCATGCGTCGTCGGTCACCCCGGCATCCGCGGTGTGCGCGCCGCACCCGCATCTGCGGTCCCCCGGCACCGGCCGTACCTCTGTCGTCAGCCGGGCGAGACCCATCTCGACGCGCCCGCCGCAGCTCGGCGGCCGCCCGCCGTCGACGAAGGCCAGTGCGTGCGCCGCGGCGAGCCCCGCGACCGTGGTGGCCAGAGCGATGTCGCAGGCGGGGACCCCGCCCCGGCCGGACCGCAACTGCGCCAGCACCCTGGGCCAGGCCGCGTCGGCGTCGGCCATCCGAAGTCCCAGGCATCCCGCGCACCCCGTGCTCCCCGGCACCACCAGGGGACCCACCACTCCCCGGCCTTCCAGCACCCCCGTATAGAGGTGGGGGATGCCGGCGGCCATCAGTGGCTCGGCCTCGTGCGCGTCGGGGGCGTAGGCCGCCAGGCCGTCCCGCGGTGCGACCACCACCAGCGACAGCCCGGGCTCCGGCGCGGCGGACGGCCCCCGGCGGCCCACCGCTGCCGCCCGTGGATCGGGCGCCGCCCTGCGCACCAGACCGCGCGCCGCCGCGTCCCGGCGCTCGCCGATGTGCTCGGCGGGGATGCCGCCCGGCGCGGTGTCCCAGGGTTCGACCCGGCCACCGTCGCGTACGTCGACCCGGCCGACTCCCGCCGCGGAGAGGACCGCCGCGACCGTCGCGCCGACCCGGCCGGCCCCGGTCACCCGTACGCGGGCGGCCCGCCGGCGGCCCATCCGGTCCGCCGCGCCGCCCGGGTCGGAGTGCACCACGGACAGCGCTGCGAGGTCGGGGCGGAGCCGGTCCAGCGCGGCCGAGTGGTGCCGTATGGTCTCGGACAGCTCGGTGTGCGCCGTCGCGTCGTCGAGCACACCGCCCTCGGCCAGCAGCCCGAGCAGCCGCCGGGCCTGCGGGGGCCGAAGCCCCAGCGACTCGGCCTCGCGGGCGAGCGGACCGAGTCCGCGCGTGCCGTCGAGCAGGTCGAGGAAGGCGGCGGCCGCGCCGTCCACCGGGTCCAGGACCACCGCGTGCGCCGGGTCGACGCCGAACTGCAGACTTTCCCGGCTGCGCCAACTGCGGCGCATCGCCGGCTTGAGCATGGGACGCATCGCCACCCCCGTGGGCTCAGTTCCCGATCGAGAGATCGTTCCGATTCCGTACCGGACCAGCATGCCCGGAATCCGCGAACAGACCGCGAAAGTTATCCACAGGTGCCGCGAATGATCATTCGATATGACTGGGACCAGGCATCCGGCACCCGGCATCCGGTAACTTTCCGCGCTCCTTTTTCACCGGGCACCACCGGGGGCGGGACTTCCCGGACCCGGTGCGGGTAACGTCGGGGCGTGTCCGCCGACCCCGCCCAGAGCCTTTCCGGCCAGCCCCCGCGCGCCCCCAGGACCAGCGCCGTGGAAGTGCGCCGAAGCGCCCGACGACGCCGGACGGTCTCGGCGTACCGCGAGGGCGACGTCACCGTGGTCCTCATCCCCGCCCGGATGTCCGCCGCCGAGGAGAAGCGCTGGGTGACGGTCATGCTCGACAAGCTCGCCGCCCAGGAGAGCCGCCGCCGGCTCGGTGACGACGGGCTGTCCGCCCGCGCGGCGCAGCTGTCCGCGCAGTACCTCGGAGGCCGCGCGATACCGCGGACCGTGCGCTGGGTCACCAACCAGAACTCCCGCTGGGGCTCGTGCACGCCCGCCGAGGGCAGCATCCGCCTGTCGCACCGGCTCCAGGGCATGCCCGAGTACGTCGTCGACTATGTCCTGCTCCATGAACTGGCCCACCTCCTGGTGCCCGGTCACGGGCCGGATTTCTGGAGGCTGCTGGAGTCCTACCCGCGCACCGAACGCGCGCGCGGGTACCTGGAGGGCGTCGTCGCCGCGGCCCGGCTGCCCCACCCGCCCACGGCACACGAGGAATAGCGGGGGAATAGCCCCTGTCACGGCCAGCGGTTAGCCTGGCGCAACGCACCAAGTACGTACGTACGGATGGGGGGACGGTCCTTAGCAATGGCCAGGGAATTCCAGCGCGGCCACAAGGCCAAGATCAGTGACCTGACCGCGGGGACGGATCTGTACATCGGCGTGCAGATCAGCGGACCCGGTCTCGGCTTCGACATCAGCTGCTTCGGGCTCGACGCCGGGGAACAGCTCTCCGACGACCGCTACTTCATCTTCTACAACCAGCCCAAGTCGCCCGAGGAGGCGATCCAGCAGCTGGGGACGCAGGCCGGCGACACCGAGTCCTTCCGGGTCACCCTGGACCGGATTCCCGCGCAGATCCAGAAGCTGAGCTTCACCGCGACGATCGACGGCGCCGGGCAGATGTCGCAGATCGGCCCGGGCTACGTCAGGATCGTCGCCGGGGGCGAGGAGGTCGCCCGCTACGCCTTCACCGGGGCCGAGTTCAGCACCGAGCGCGCGGTCATGCTCGCCGACTTCTACCTCAAGGACGTCTGGCGCTTCGCGGCCGTCGGCCAGGGCTTCGACGGCGGACTGGACGCCCTGCTCAAGAACTTCGGCGGCGAGGTCGCCGAAGAGCAGCAGGCCGCGCCCGAGCAGCCCGCCGCGGCACCGGGCTTCGCGCCCCCGGCGGGCCCCGCGCCCGGCTTCGCGCCCCCGGTGGCCACCGGGCCGCCCGCCCCTCCGCAGCCCGCGCCGGGATTCGGCGCCCCGCCGGCTCCGGCTCCGGCTCCGGCGCCCGTGCACGCCGCCCCCACCATGGTGGCGCCGATGACCACGCCGCCGCCCCAGGCCCCGTCGCAGGCGCCCCCCGGTCAGCCGCCGTTCGGCCAGGTCCCGCCGCCGCAGGCGCCTCCTGGTCAGGTCCCGGGCCAGATGCCGGGTCAGCCGCCCTTCGGACAGCCCTCGTACGGCCAGCCCGCACCGGGCCAGCCCTCGTACGGCCAGCCCGTCCCCGGCCAGCCCGTCCCCGGTCAGCCGATGCCGGGCCACCCCGCCTTCGGCCAGCCCGCCTTCGGCCAGCCGCCGCAGGCCCCGCACGCCGGCCAGGTCCCGCAGACCCCCGGCGCGGGTCTGGCGGCGGCCATGCAGAAGTACCGTGAGCTGCCCACCGGCCAGCGCTGGACCCAGCAGAACCCGAAGCTGATGCGCGCCGACCTCGCGCAGGCCGGCGGCCAGCCCGTGCTCGCCCGCCAGGGCAGCATGGTGCTCTACCAGGGCAAGGTCGAATTCGGCTACAAGGGCGCCGGGTTCACCGGCCGCATCGTCGGCAACATGACCGGCCAGGAGATGCAGTTGATGCGCTGCACCGGCCGCGGTCAGGTCTTCTTCGCCGAGGAAGCGTCCTACCTGCACCCCATCGAGCTCCAGGGCGACGCCATCTGCGTCTCCGCCGAGAACGTGCTCGCCTTCGACGAGTCCCTGCAGCACGAGGTCCGCCGCATCGAGGGCCACGGCATTCCCGGCGGCGCCCTGTTCACCATGCTGTTCCAGGGCACGGGCACGGTGGTGGTCAAGACCCACGGCACCCCGGTGGTGCTGCCGGTCACCCCGACCACCTACGCCGACAGCAACGCGATCGTCGCCTGGTCGGCGGCCTCCCAGGTGGTGCTCTCCAGCCAGGTGAGGCTGCGCAGGAACGCGTACCCGGGACACAGCGGGGAGACCGTGAACCTGCAGTTCCGGGGCGCCCCGGGCAACTTCATCATCGTCCAGCCGTACGAGGTCTGAGGGGGAGCCCGTCATGGACCAGTCACTGATCTCCGGGTACACCCCGGCACCGGTCACCGCCCGCATGGAGAACCACGGCAGCAGCATGCTGAAGGTGGCCATGCAGAGCGGCCAGGACCTCTTCGCGCGCACCGGCTCGATGGTCGCCTACGAGGGCTTCGTCCAGTACGAGCCCAACCCGCCCGCCGTCCGCCAGATGGCCTCGCAGTGGCTCACCGGCGAGGGCGCACCGATCATGAAGTGCTCCGGCGACGGCCTGCTGTACCTCGCGGACTACGGCGCCGACGTCGTGTGCGTCTACCTCGACAACGAGGCGCTGTCGGTCAACGGCAGCAATCTGCTCGCCTTCGACGCCCAGCTGCAGTGGGGCGTGGAGCGGGTGAAGGGGCTGGCCAAGTTCGCCGGCCAGGGCCTGTTCAACGTCGGGATCTCGGGCACCGGCTGGGTGGCCGTCACCTCGCGAGGTACCCCGGTCGTGGTCGACTGCGGCCGCGGCGAGGACGAGACCTACGTCGACCCGGACGCGCTTGTGGCCTGGTCGAGCGGGCTGAAGACGAAGGCGAAGCGCAGCTTCAAGGCGTCCGCCCTCATCGGGCGCGGCAGCGGCGAGGCCTTCCAGATCGGCTTCTCCGGCCAGGGCTTCGTCGTCGTACAGCCCAGTGAGGACAGCACCGACCGCCTCCGAGTCCGGGGCTGAGGGGGAGCGAGACACCATGCAGAGCCCGCTTTTCGGCTACACCGAGGTCCAGACCGAGGACCAGTACGCACTCCAGAACCCGTACCTGCTGCGGGTCAGGCTCGACGGCCGCACCGACTGCCTGGCCCGCAAGGGCGCCATGGTCGCGTACCAGGGCCTGATCGAGTTCGACGGCGAGTACCAGAGCCACGCCCAGCGCTCCGCCCGCCACCGCACCGGTGAGGGTCTGGACCTGATGCGCTGCTCCGGGCAGGGCACGGTCTATCTGGCCAACCTCGCCCAGCACGTCCACGTCGTCGACGTGGACCAGGAGGGCCTGACCGTGGACGGCGCCTATGTGCTGGCGCTCGACTCCGGACTGCACTGGGAGGTCATCTCCGTCGACAGCCAGTTCGGCATCTCCGGCAGCGGCGCCTACAACCTCAACATCACGGGGCACGGCAAGGTCGCGCTGATGACCTCGGGCAAGCCGCTGCTGATGCCGGTCACCCCGGACAAGTACGTCTCCGCCGACTCCGACGCGGTCGTCGCCTGGTCGTCCTCGCTCCGGGTGCAGATGCAGGCCCAGACCAGCTCTTCGGGCGTCTGGCGGCGGCGCGGCAACACCGGTGAGGGCTGGGAGCTCAACTTCCTCGGCCAGGGCTACGTCCTGGTGCAGCCCAGCGAGCTGATGCCGCCGCAGAACGCCCAGCTCGGCGGGGGCGTCGCCGCGCAGTACGGCTTCGGCCAGCAGGGTGCGCACGGCATGAACCAGGGCAACATCTTCAGCAACCGCTGAGCGCCCGCCGCGGGTCCCGCCCCGCGCGCCGCCTCAGAGCAGCGCGCGGGTGCGGGCCAGCAGCGTCCGGACGGAACCGTCCGCGACGTCGGCGACCTCGTCGTAGGAGTACCACTTCAGGTCCAGCGACTCCTCGCTGATCTCCTCCACCGCGCCGGGCGGGGCCACGGCCGCGTACTGCACGTCCAGGTGCCAGGCGCACGGCGTCAGGTGACGGTCGAGGTTGACCGGCTCGGGGCGCAGCAGGGCGAGCCCGCGGATACCCGACTCCTCGACACCCTCGCGGAGCGCGGCCGCGGCCAGCGAGGTGTCCTCCGGTTCGCAGTGACCGCCCATCTGCAGCCACATCCCGAGCTTCTTGTGCAGGGTCAGCAGCACCCTTCCGCGCTCCGGGTCCACCACCAGGGCGCTGCCCGTGAGGTGTCCCTCGGCGCAGGCCTTCCACATGCCGTCCGGATGCTCCTGCAGGTGCGCCAGGTAGGTCTCCCGGAGCCGCTCCTGGCCCGCGTCGGGCGCGGACCAGTCCTTCAGGACGCGCACCGCGTCGTCGTGCAGACTCACTTCTCGTCGTCGCCCTTGCCCTCGTCGGTGCCGTCGCGTCCGTCCTCGTCCCGCGGGACGTCCTGCACATGACCGCCCGCGGCCTCGCCGAGGATCTTGTCGAGTTCGGAGAAGTCCAGCTGCTCGTGGTGGACGAAGCCGTCGGGGTCGTCCAGGTCCGCGGCGGTAGGCAGCATGTCCGGGTGGGCCCACAGCCCGTCGCGCCCGTCGACGCCGCGCGCGTCGGTGAGCGAGGCCCACAGCCGGGAGGCGTCCCGCAGCCGGCGGGGCCGCAGCTCCAGGCCGATCAGCGTGGCGAAGGTCTGCTCCGCGGGGCCGCCGCTCGCCCGGCGCCGGCGCAGCGTCTCGCGCAGCGCCCCGGCCGACGGCAGGTGCGGGGCGGCGGCCGCGTGCACGACCGCGTCCACCCAGCCCTCGACGAGGGCGAGGGCCGTCTCCAGGCGGGCCAGCGCCGCCTTCTGCGCCGGGGTGTCCTCGGGCTGGAACATGCCCTGCTGCAGGGCGTCCTGGAGCGCCTCGGGGTTCGACGGGTCGATGTGGCCGACCGCGTCCTCCAGCTTCGCGGTGTCCACCTTGATACCGCGGGCGTAACCCTCGACGGCGCCGAACAGGTGTGCCCGCAGCCACGGCACGTGGGCGAACAGCCGCTGGTGCGCCGCCTCGCGCAGCGCCAGGTAGAGCCGGACCTCGTCCTGCGGCACGCTCAGGCCCCGGCCGAAGGACTCCACGTTGGCGGGGAGCAGCGCGGCCTTGCCGGCCGGGCCGAGCGGCAGGCCGATGTCGGTCGATCCCACGACCTCACCGGCGAGCGTGCCCAGCGCCTGCCCGATCTGGGTGCCGAACATGGCGCCGCCCATGGAGCGCATCATGCCCAGCAGCGGGCCGGCCATGGCCTGCATCTCCTCGGGCAACACGTCGCCCATCGCCGTGCCGACGCGCTCGGCGACCGGGTCGACCAGCTCCTTCCACACCGGAAGGGTCGCCTCGACCCACTCGGCGCGGCTCCACGCCACGGCCGAACCGGCGCCGGAGGGCATCGACGTCACCCCGTCGAGCCACAGGTCGGCCAGCCGCAGCGCCTCCTGGACCTTGGCCCGGTCCGCGGGGCCCACACTGACGTCCTTCGAGCCCTCGGGCGTGCCCTGGGCCACCGTCTGGCGGGCGATGTCCTTGGCCATCTCCCAGTTCACCGGGCCGCCCTCGTACGAGAGCATCTGGCCCAGCTGCTGGAAGGCCGCGCCCAGGTCGTTGGGGTTCAGCGAACCGAACATCGCGGCGAAGGGGTTGTCCCCGCCCGGTCCGCCGCCGAAGGGATTCGCGCCGCCGAAACCGAAGGGATTGGCCGGACCCCGGGAGCTGTCGCCGGAACCGCCCGGCTTCTTGCCGTCGTCCCCTTCCTCGGGCTCCTCGGGAGGGACTCCGAATCCGAATGGGATGTCGCTCACGGTTTCCTCGGCTCTGTGTGTTGTGGGCTGTACCTCCAGCCTAGACACCCGTCAGGCAGGATGGCTGCGTACGGACCGCGGTTGCGGACCGCGCACCCGGTACCAGAGACAACCGTGGGAGACACCTGGTGAGTTCCCCAGAACCGACCGTTCGCCCAGAGCGGAGCGGCGGCCGGGCCCCCGCCGGGCCCGTGGTCGCCGTCACCGGCGCCGCCTCCGGCGTCGGCCTGCTGCTGGCCCTGCGGCTGGCCGAATCCGACCAGGTCAAGAAGGTCGTGGCGATCGACGAGCGCCGCGGTGACGTTCCCGGCGCCCAGTGGGCTGTGCTCGACGTACGCGACCCGGCGATCGCCGAGCGGCTGCGCGGCGTGGACGTCGTCGTCCACCTCGCGCTCGACCTGGACCTGGAGTCCGACCCCAAGGCGCGCAGCGCCTTCAATGTGCGCGGCACCCAGACGGTGCTCACCGCGGCGGCCGCCGCGGGCGTGCGGCGCGTGGTGCTGTGCACCTCGGCCATGGTCTACGGCGCCCACGCGGACAACGACGTCCCGCTCGCCGAGGACGCGCCCCTGCGCGCCACCGCGGAGGCGTCGTTCGTGGGCGACCTGCTGGAGATCGAGCGGCTCGGCAAGCGGGCCCCCCGTGCCCACCCCGGCCTGAACGTGACGATCCTGCGTCCGGCCGTGCTGGTGGGCGGCACCGACACCGCGCTCACCCGCTACTTCGAGTCGCCGCGCCTGCTGGTGGTGGGCGGCAGCCGCCCCTGCTGGCAGTTCTGCCACGTGGAGGACCTGGTGACGGCGCTGGAGCACGCGGCGCTGGAGAAGGTCGACGGCGAGATGGCCGTGGGGTGCGACGGCTGGCTGGAGCAGGAGGAGGTCGAGGAGCTCTCGGGCATCCGGCGCATGGAGCTGCCGCCCGCCGTGGCGCTCGGCGCGGCCTCCCGGCTGCACCGGCTGGGTCTCACGCCCTCCCCGGCGGGCGACCTGGCGTACACGATGCATCCCTGGGTGGTCAGCGGCAGCCGGCTGCACGAGTCGGGCTGGCGGCCGAAGTGGACCAACGAGGAGGTGCTGGCCGTCCTGCTCGAGGAGGTCTCCGGCCGCAACTCCGTCGTCGGGCGGCGCCTGGGGCGCAAGGACGCGGCCACGCTCGGGGCGGCGGGCGCGACGGTCGCCCTGGTCGGCACGGCGGCGATGGTGCGGAGGGCGCGCAGGCGCCGCGGTGTCTGAGCGTCGCCGCGCGAACTCGCTCCGGAAGGGGGTTTCCGCATGACGGGCGATGGGGCAGCATGAGCCGCATGGCACAGACGCACGACGAACCCCTCCGGCTCCTCGCGATCCGGGACACCGAACTGTCCGTGGACGAGGTCTTCCGCGCGGTGGGGCACGACTCCGCCGGGGGCACCGCGCTGTTCGTCGGCACGGTCCGTGATCACGACGGCCCCTCGGGCGCCGAGGTGACCGGGCTCGGCTACTCGGCGCACCCCAGCGCGGAGGCGGAGCTGCGCCGGGTCGCGGAGAAGGTGGCCGCGGACTTCCCGGTCAGGGCACTGGCCGCCGTCCACCGGGTGGGCGAACTGCGGGTCGGCGACCTCGCGGTCGTCGTGGCGGTCTCCTGCCCGCACCGGGCCGAGGCCTTCGCCGCCTGCCGGAGGCTGATCGACGACCTCAAGCGCGAGGTCCCGATCTGGAAGCACCAGGCCTTCGCCGACGGGACCGAGGAGTGGGTCGGAGCCTGCGCCCACTGACCACCGGGCGCGCGGTCCCCCACCGGCCTCCCCACTGGGTGGCCCACCTGCGGTTGCGTAACCTGCGACCCGCTCTGAACGTTGTAGCAGCAGAAGATTAGTCTGCTCATAGTTCTTGATCGGCATGCGCGTCCAGGAGGCCGAAGTGGCAGCGCTCGCATGGTTGCTCATCCCGCTGGTCGCCGCCGTCGCCGCGGCCGTCTGGGGAAGCTGGGCGGCGCGTACGCGCTCCACGGGGGACGGTGCCTCGCTCGCCGACTACGAGCGCTTCCGCGAGGCGATGCAGCGCACCGGATCGGGCGGACCGGCCTGAGGGCCCACGGGGCGGCTGACGGTCACGTACCGTACTGTCGTTCCATGCCACGCCGCACCGCGACGCTGCTCGCATCGACCCTGACCCTGATAGCGCTGCTGTGTGTCGCGCTGCTGTGGCGCGTCCCGTACGCGGAGATGTCACCGGGGCCCACGGTGAACACGCTCGGGTCGCACGGCGGGGATCCGGTGCTGCAGATCTCGGGGCACAAGACGTACCCGACCAGCGGTCACCTCAACATGACCACGGTGCGGGTGACGAGCGCGGACTACTCGATGAACCTGGTCGAGGCGGTCGTCGGCTGGCTGGCGCACGACCAGAAGGTCGTCGAGCACGACACGCTCTACCCCAAGGGGCAGACGGCCGAGCAGGCCGACCAGGAGAACGCCGAGGAGTTCACGCAGTCCCAGGACAGCGCGAAGGTCGCGGCGCTCGACGAGCTCGGCATACCCGTCGGCTCCCGGGTGATCGTCTCCGCCGTGGTCAAGGGCGCCCCCGCCGAGGGCGAGCTGCACGCGGGCGACGTGGTCAAGGCCGTGGACGGCCGGCCGGTGAAGGTGGCGGGCGACGTCGCCGAGCTGGTCACCAAGCACAAGGCGGGGCAGAAGGTGGTGTTCACCGTCGTGCCCAAGGGTGCGAAGGGCGACGCCACCCGGGACGTGACCATCACTACGGCGAAGTCGGACGACGACGGCGCGGCCCGGGCGGTCGTGGGCATCCAGGCCGGGGTCGAGCACACCTTCCCGTTCAAGATCGACATCAAGCTGGCGGACGTCGGCGGCCCGAGCGCCGGCCTGATGTTCGCGCTGGGGATCGTCGACAAGCTCACCCCGGAGGACCTCACCGGCGGCAAGTTCGTCGCGGGCACGGGGACGATCGACGACCAGGGCAAGGTCGGCCCCATCGGCGGCATAGACATGAAGACCATCGGTGCCCGGGAGAAGGGTGCCGAGTACTTCCTCACCCCCGCTGACAACTGCGCGGAGGCGGCGGCCGACACCCCGAGCGGCCTCACCCTGGTCAAGGTGAAGACCATCGACGACGCCCTGGACGCGCTCAAGGACATCCGCGAGGGCCGCACGTCCGCCCTGCCCTCCTGCACGAAGGGCTGAGCCCGGCGCGTCCGCACGGTCCGACGGCCCCGGGGCACTCTCCCCGGGGCCGTCGGCGTCAGTCCTCGAAGGTCGCCGCCAGGGCCTCGGCAAGCCCCGGCACCAGTGCGGAGCCGGTCAGTACCTCGGTGGGGGAGTCCTTCTCGCGCAGCCGTACCGCCGCCTCCCGGGACCCGTCCCGCAGCACGCCCACGGTCATGCGGACCTCCTGGCGGTCGGGGTGCGCGGCGACCCAGCGGGCCAGCGCGGCGTCGTCGAGCCCCTGCGGGATGGACTCCTCCGCGGACGGCGGCAGCATCAGCCGCTCCACGGTGAGCGCGCAGCCGCTGACGACGCCCGGCCAGGCGATGGTGGCGAGGAACTCGTCCAGCGCGGCACCCGCCGGAAGCTCGTCCTGCTCGATCGGGGTCAGCCCGGCGGCTGTCTGGTCGCCGAGGCCGAGTTCCTCGGCGAGCTTCGGTTCCTGTGTGCGCAGCGCCGCGGTGTCGACCAGGGCGAAGAGCCGGGCGGGCTGGTCCCAGCCCAGGCCGGACGCGTAGTCGTCGATCTCCAGGACGGCACGGGTGAGCGGGTTCGCGGCGAGCGGCGCACCCTCGGACGTGATGTTGGACATGCCCAATATCCTGCCTGTTCTGTGACCCGCATCCCCAATCGGGAGCCTTGGGGAACTGAGTAAACGCTGAGTAAGTTGCATCAGTGGGCGCCGGGACGGCGTCCGACGGAGACCGACACTTCGAGGTGCGCACCTTGGTATTCCAGATGCCGGACCGTGGCGGGGGTCCGCACGGGCCACGGATCAGAGTGGGCCGCCCGTCGCGGCGAGCCCGGACACTGCTGATGACCCTGGGCGTACTGGCCGTGCTGGCCATGGCGTTCGTCATGTTCGCGGGCTTCTGGTCCGACTGGCTCTGGTACCGCTCCGTCGACTACTCCTCGGTCTTCACCACCACACTGTGGACCAAGATCGGCCTGTTCTTCGTCTTCGGCCTGCTGATGGCCGCGGCGGTCGGCGTCAACGTGTACCTGGCGCACCGGCTGCGGCCGCCGCTGAGCGCGATGTCGATGGAGCAGCAGAGCCTCGACCGCTACCGGATGGGCATCGCCCCCTACAAGAAGTGGGTGCTGCTCACCGTCTGCGCCCTCGTGGGGCTGATCGCGGGCGCGTCCGCCTCCAGCCAGTGGCGCACATGGCTGCTGTGGACGAACTCCACCCCGTTCGGGACCAAGGACCCGCAGTTCCACGTCGACATCTCGTTCTACGCCTTCGACCTGCCCTGGTTCCGCTTCCTGCTGAGCTTCGGCTTCGCGGCCGTCGTGCTCTCGCTGCTGGCGGCGGCACTCGTGCACTACCTGTACGGGGGCCTGCGGATCACCTCCCCGGGCGGCCGGGCCACGGCGGCGGCGACCGGGCACCTGTCGGTGCTCCTGGGACTGTTCGTCACCCTGAAGGCGGTCGCGTACTGGCTGGACCGGTACTCCCTGGCGGTGAAGTCCGGCAACCTCAGGTCGGGCGACTGGACGGGTCTGCGCTATGTGGACGCCAACGCCTATCTGCCGGCCAAGACGATCCTCTTCGCCATCGCCATCATCTGCGCGCTGCTGTTCTTCGCCACCCTGTGGCGGCGCACCTGGTCGCTGCCGCTGATCGGCTTCGGCCTGATGGTGCTGTCGGCGATCCTGATCGGCGGCCTGTACCCGGCGATCGTGCAGAAGTTCCAGGTGCAGCCCAACGAGGCCGCCAAGGAGCAGCCGTACATCCAGAAGAACATCGACGCCACCCGTGAGGCGTACGGCATCGACCACACCGATGTGACGGACTACACGGGCACGAGCAGCGACGCCAAGGAGAAGCTGCGCAGCGACGCCGACACGGCGGCGTCCATCCGCCTGCTCGACCCGAACGTGGTCTCGCCGACCTACCAGCAGCTGCAGAAGGTGCGCGGCTACTACGCCTTCCCGTCCACGCTGGACGTCGACCGCTACACGATCGACGGCAAGGAGCAGGACACCGTGGTGGGCCTGCGGGAGCTGAACCTGGAGGGCATCCCGCAGCACAGCTGGATCAACGACCACTTCAAGTACACGCACGGCTACGGCATGGTGGCCGCCAAGGGCACCACCACGACGGCCAGCGGCGAGCCGGACTTCACCGAGTACAACCTGCCGACCAAGGGCGACCTCGGGACGTACCAGCAGCGGATCTACTACGGCGAGCAGACCAAGCAGTGGTCGATCGTCGGTGACAAGAGCACGCCGGAGATCGACTACACCGACGACAACGGTGAGAAGCCGTACACGTACACCGCCAAGAGCGGTGTCGGCCTGAAGAACCCGGTGACCCGGCTCGCCTACGCGGTGTCCTTCGGCGAGCCGCAGATCTTCTACTCGGGCGCCGTCGGCGACGACTCGCAGATCCTGTACAACCGCATGCCCAAGGAGCGGGTCGAGGCGGTCGCGCCCTGGCTGACGATCGACGGCGACTCCTACCCGGCGGTCGTGGACGGCCGGATCGTGTGGATCGTCGACGCCTACACGACGAGCAACGGCTACCCGTACTCCTCGCGCACGACGCTCGGCGACACCACCGCGGACTCGCTGACCGACGGGCAGCGCGCCGTGCTGGCGCAGCAGAACCAGGTCAACTACATCCGCAACTCGGTGAAGGCGACCGTCGACGCGTACAGCGGCAAGGTCACGCTCTACCAGTGGGACACGAAGGACCCGGTGCTGAAGACCTGGATGAAGGCCTTCCCGGACACCGTCCAGCCCAAGACGGCGATCGACGACGCGCTGATGGCGCATCTGCGCTACCCGCAGGACCTGTTCAAGGTGCAGCGCGAGCTGCTGACGCGCTACCACGTCACCAAGGCGTCGACCTTCTACAGCGGCAGTGAGGTGTGGGCCGTGCCCAACGACCCGGCCGCCAAGACCGGGAAGTCGGTGCCGCCGTACTACCTGAGCCTGAAGATGCCCGGCCAGAACGACCAGGCGTTCTCGCTCACCACGACGTTCACGCCGAACAAGCGCGAGAACCTCAGCGCCTTCATGGCGGTCGACGCGGACGCGAAGAGTCCGGAGTACGGCGCGATCAGGGTGCTGAAGCTGCCGTCGAACACCACGGTGTCCGGTCCGCAGCAGGTGCAGAGCCAGTTCAACTCCGACCCCAATGTGGCGGAGAAGATCAGGCTGCTCAAGGGCGGTGACTCGGAGGTCGAGTACGGCAACCTGCTGACGGTGCCCCTCGACGGCGGGCTGCTGTACGTGGAGCCGGTCTACGTCCGCGGCGCGGGCACCAACTACCCGCTGCTGAAGAAGGTCCTGGTGAGCTACGGCGGCCAGACCGAGTTCGAGGACACGCTCGGGCAGGCGCTCGACGCCGTCTTCGGATCGGACGGCGGGGAGCCCGTGACGCCGCCGGAGACGGGCGGCGGCGGGGGCACCGAACCGCCGGCCGCGGGCAACCCGACGGTCGCCCAGGCCCTGGAGGACGCCCAGCAGGCGTACGACGCGGGTCAGAAGGCGCTCAAGGACGGCGACTGGGGCGCGTACGGCCAGGCGCAGAAGGATCTCGCCGACGCGCTGAAGCGCGCGAAGGACGCCGAGCAGCAGGCGGAGAAGACGGGCTGACGGGACCCATCCCGCGTCGTGGTACTGTTGGTGCACCGACGCGGGGTGGAGCAGCTCGGTAGCTCGCTGGGCTCATAACCCAGAGGTCGCAGGTTCAAATCCTGTCCCCGCTACTGTTGGAGAGGGCCCGGAGTCAATAGACTCCGGGCCCTTTCACTTGTTGGGGGGAACTCCTTTCCCCTGAGGTTTCGGCAGGCATCCTGTCGGGAAGTCGACAAAACGCTGTAGTGACCTACGAAGTGACCGACTGGGATCGGCAGAACCTGCAGGTTTGCCGCATACCAGGTGTACTGCGGGTACGGGTGATGCGACGATGGACCTCATGGGGGATGGTGCAAGGCTGCTGAACACTCGTCAGATCCGGGATACCGGGTCCGCGGGGCGGACGACCGTGCCCGCGGCCGGGACCGCGCTCGTGCCTGCCGTCGCCGACCTGCTGCCCGGTCCGCGGGTGGGCGGTCTCGACGACGAGCGCCTCATCGAGTCCGAACTCCCCGACGAGGAGACCCTGGAGGCCCGCGAGGAGGCCGAACTCGAGGCACGCCACCGGCGGGCCGCCGAGCACGGCGACATCGGGGCCATGAGCGTGCTGGGCACCATGCTGCTGCGCCGCGGCGATCTGGAGGGCGCCGAGCCCCATCTGCGCGGCGCCGCCGCCGGAGGGGACCGTCCCGCCGCCAACAACCTGGGCCTGCTGCTGCACCAGCGCGGTTACGCCGAAGAGGCCGCCGCATGGTGGCGGATCGCCGCGGTCGCCGGCTCCGCCGCGGCCGCGCACGCGCTCGGCAGGCACTTCCGCGAGCGCGGCGACGAACCCGGGGCGGAGTACTGGCTGCGCCAGGCCGCCGAGTCCGGGCACGCCCTGGGCGCGTACGCGCTGGCCGACCTCCTGGACCACCGGCGTGACGTCGGCGCCGAGCGCTGGTTCCACGCCGCCGCCGAGCACGGCCACCGCGAGGCCGCCTACCGGCTCGCCCGCATCTGCGCCGAGCGCGGCGAGGAGCGCGAGGCCGAGCAGTGGTACCGGCAGGCGGCGGCCCGCCGGCACCGCAGGGCCGCCCTGCGGCTCGGCACGCTCCTGGAGGAGCGCGGCGAGTTCGAGGAGGCCAAGCGCTGGTACCTGACCGCCGCCCGCGACGGGGAGCCGCGCGCCGCCTGCGCGCTCGGCTTCCTGCTGCGTGACGCCGGCGACGTCGACGGCGCCGCCACCTGGTGGCGGCGGGCAGCCAACGCGGGCGACGGCAACGCGGCCAACGCCCTGGGCGCACTGCACGCCCAGGAGGGCGAGACCCAGACCGCCGAGCGCTGGTACCGGGCGGCCCTCGACGCGGGGGACGTCAACGGCGCCTTCAACCTCGGGCTGCTCTGCGCCGGCCAGGGGCGCACCACCCAGGCCGAGCAGTGGTACCGCAAGGCCGCCTACACCGGGCACCGCGAGGCCGCCAACGCGCTGGCCGTGCTGCTGCTGCAGCGCGGCGACGCCGCGGGCGCCGAGCCGTGGTTCTCCAAGGCCGCGGAGGCGGGCAGCGTGGACGCCGCCTTCAACCTCGGCATCCTGTACGCCGGGCGGGGCGACGACGCCACCGCGCGGCGCTGGTACGAGCGCGCCGCGTCCAGCGGGCACGGCGAGGCCGCGCTCCAGGTGGCCATCGCCCTGCAGAAGGAGGGCGACACGCACGGCGCCGAGCGCCACCTGCGCTGCGCCGCGGGCAGCGGCAGCCCGGAGGGCGCGTTCCGGCTCGGGGCGCTGCTGGACGCCCAGGACACGCCGGAGGCCGCCGCCGAGGCCGAGGAGTGGTACGCCCGCGCCGCCGGCCAGGGGCACCGCCGCGCCCAGGTGCGGCTCGGCATGTGCGCCGCCAAGCGCGGGGACGTCGTCGACGCCGCCCACTGGTACCGCGAGGCCGCCGAGGGCGGCAGCCGCAACGGGGCCTTCAACCTCGGGCTGCTCCTCGCCCGTGAGGGCGCGGAGCCGGAGGCGGCCCTGTGGTGGACCCGCGCCGCCGACGCGGGCCACGGACGCGCCGCGCTGCGGCTGGCGCTGCTGGCCGCGCGGCACGGACAGCTCGCGGACGCCCAGGCGTGGTGCGCCCGCGCCATGGAGTGCGGCCCCGCCGAGGTGGCCGAGCGGGCGGCCCGGCTGACCGACGCCCTGGAGCACGAACTCTCCGCGTGAGAAGCGATTTGCGCTGCTCAGCCCAGGGAGGTTAGTCTTAGGGCACAACGACGCGGGGTGGAGCAGCTCGGTAGCTCGCTGGGCTCATAACCCAGAGGTCGCAGGTTCAAATCCTGTCCCCGCTACTGAAGAGAAGGGCCCGGAAGCCATGGCTTCCGGGCCCTTCTCTTATGCGTTCGGTACAGCCAAGGCATGGTTCGGGCAAAAGGGTGCCGACGGTCCTGGGCCGGCCGGCGCCGGCGCGCGATCCTGAGGGCAGGCCCTCAGGCGGCGCGAGGAGGCGGGGTGCTTCGCAGGCGGCGTAAGCGGCGGCCGACGGAACTCAGGGATGTGACGCGGTGGGGTCGACTGTGCGCGGCCGCGGACGTGGAGGAACTGCTCCGTGAGCTGCGTGGCGCCGCGGATGACGAGGACGCCGCCTACGACCGCGCGGCGGCGCTGAAGGCGCTGGCCGCGGCGCCGCCGCGGTTGTGGGTGCTGCTGGACCGTGCCGCGCGGCTGCAGGACGCCGCACCACCGGCGCCCGGCGACAGCGAGCCGCTGCGGTTGCTGCTGGCCGCGATGGACCGGGACGGGCGGACCCGCCAGGCAGCCGTGGAGGAGCTGGCGGTGCACGGCGGGCCGCTGGTGGCGTCGGCCCTCGCGCTGCGCACGGCGGACTGGGTGGACCAGGTCCGCGACCCGGCCCTGGCGGCGCTGCTGCGCCGTACCGCCCCGGACGAGGCCGCCGCGGCCGTACGGCTGCTGCTGAGGCTGCGCGGACGGAGCCGCGCCGCGCACACCCCGGAGGCGTACCGCGGGGTGCTGGCGGCCCCCGAGGCCCGGCGTGCGGTGCGTGCGCTGGCGGCCGACGCGGACCCGCTGACCCGGCGGTTCGGGGTCGAGCTGGCGTTGCAGCTGGGGGAGTTCGTCCGCGGCGACCTGGTGCGCACGGCACTGCGCGACCCGGACCAGGTCTGCCGCAGGCTGTGCGCCGAGCGGCTGCTGCAGATGGACCCGGACCAGGCGGGGCGCCTGCTGTGGGCCCGTTCGGCGGCCGTGCGGGAGCTGGCGGTCGCGGCGCTGCCGGACGACGTGCCCGCGGCCCGGCTGACGGCGCCGCTGGCCGACCCGGCGCGGATCGTCCGCGCCCAGGCCCGCTGGCGGCTGTACAGCAGGGGCGAGCCCCCGGCCCTGGCGTACCGCAGGCAGCTGCTGCGCTGCGGCCCGCAGAGCCCGCCGCGGCTGGTGGCCGGGCTGGTGACGGGGCTGGGGGAGTGCGGGGACGCCTCGGACGGACCACTGGTGCTGCGGCTGGCGCGCGAGGTGCGCGCCCCGTGGCCGCCGGTGGTGCGCCGGGCCGCGGTGCGCGCGGCGGGCCGGCTCGTCCCGCGGGAGGGGCTGGTGCGGCAGTTGGCGTCGCTGGCCGTGGACCCGGACCCCGGGGTGGCCAGGGAGGCCTTCGAGGCGCTCTCCAAGGTGGCGGGACAGGTGCCGGTGGAGACGGTGTGGGTGGGGCGCACCCGTCCGGAGCCGGCGGTGCGCAAGGCCGCGGAACGCGTGCGGCGGGCGGCCCAGCGTCAGGCGCAGGCGGGGCACAGGCCCCGGTAGGTGACCTCCACCTGGGAGACGGTGAAGCCAAAGCGTTCCGCGTCGGGGAGGTCCGCCATCGGGTCGCCGTGCGGGTGGACGTCCCGGATGGTGCCGCAGCCGGAGCACACCAGGTGCTGGTGCGGCCGGTGGGCGTTGGGGTCGTAGCGCTTGGCGCGGCCGTCGGTGGCGACCTCTATGACCTCACCGAGCGACACCAGTTCACCCAGGGTGTTGTAGACGGTCGCGCGGGAGATCTCGGGCAGCCGGGCCGCCGCCCGCGCGTGCACCTCGTCGGCGGTCAGGTGGACGTGGTCTCCGTCCAGGACCTCGGCCACGACGCGCCGCTGCGCGGTCATGCGCCACCCGCGGCCGCGCAGTCGTTCCAGCAGGTCACTCATTCCAGTTCACCTATCAGTGGGATGCGAACAGCTTAACAGTGACAGTCCGTGTTCCGACCGGGTATGAGTTTGGGGCTCTTCTTGACTTGGACTCTGTCTATCGTAGGATCGCTTCCGGCGAAAGCCACGGCACAGCACCAACCCAGGGAGAGGCACGTGACGGTTCAGGAGACCGGCCCGCTGACCACGGAGGCGGGCGCCCCGGTCGCGGACAACCAGAACAGCGAGACCGCGGGCCTGGGAGGGCCGGTCCTGGTCCAGGACCAGCAGTTGCTGGAGAAGCTCGCCCGCTTCAACCGCGAGCGCATCCCGGAGCGCGTGGTGCACGCACGCGGCGCCGGCGCCTACGGCACCTTCACCGTGACCGCGGACGTGACGAGGTACACGCGGGCGAAGTTCCTCTCCGAGGTCGGCAAGCAGACGGAGACCTTCCTGCGCTTCTCCACCGTCGCGGGCAACCTGGGCGCGCCGGACGCGGTGCGCGACCCCCGGGGCTTCGCGCTGAAGTTCTACACCGAGGAGGGCAACTACGACCTCGTCGGCAACAACACCCCGGTGTTCTTCATCAAGGACGCCGTCAAGTTCCCCGACTTCATCCACACCCAGAAGCGCGACCCGTACACCGGCTCCCAGGAGGCGGACAACGTCTGGGACTTCTGGAGCCTGTCACCGGAGTCGACGCACCAGGTGACCTGGCTGTTCGGCGACCGCGGCATCCCCGCGAGCTACCGCCACATGAACGGCTACGGCTCGCACACCTATCAGTGGACCAACGAGGCGGACGAGGTCTTCTGGGTCAAGTACCACTTCAAGACGGACCAGGGCATCAGGAACCTCACCCAGGGCGAGGCCAACCGGATCGCCGGTGAGGACCCCGACTCCCACCAGCGCGACCTGCGCGAGGCCATCGAGCGCGGCGAGTTCCCCAGTTGGACCGTGCAGGTGCAGATCATGCCCGCGGCCGAAGCGGCGGGCTACCGCTTCAACCCGTTCGACCTCACCAAGGTGTGGCCGCACGAGGACTATCCGCCGATCGAGATCGGCAGGCTGGAGCTCAACCGCAACCCGCAGAACGTCTTCGCCGAGGTCGAGCAGTCGATCTTCTCCCCGGCGCACTTCGTGCCCGGGATCGGCCCGTCCCCGGACAAGATGCTGCAGGGCCGGCTCTTCGCCTACGGCGACGCCCACCGCTACCGCGTGGGCATCAACGCCGACCACCTGCCGGTGAACCGCCCGCACGCGACCGAGGCGCGCACCCACGGCCGCGACGGCGCGCTGTACGACGGCCGCCACGGCGGTGCCAGGAACTACGAGCCGAACAGCTTCGGCGGCCCGGCGCAGACCGGCCGCCCCCTGTGGTCGGCCACCGCGGTCACCGGGTACACCGGCAACCACGAGGCGCCCTCGCACGCCGAGGACGACGACTTCGCGCAGGCCGGCGACCTCTACCGGCTGATGTCGGAGGAGGAGAGGGAGCGCCTGGTCGCCAACCTCTCCGGCTTCATCGCCAAGGTGTCGCGCGACGACATCGCCGAGCGCGCGATCGCCAACTTCCGCCGTGCCGACGAGGACTTCGGCAAGCGGCTGGAGGCCGCCGTCCAGGCCCTGCGCGGCTGACCGGCGTCCGTCCCACAGGCCCGGAGGGGGCCGGGTGCGTCCAGGCACCCGGCCCCCTCCGATCCACGTCCGGCCCGGCCGTCAGCCGGTGAGGGCCGCGTGCGCGGGCTGCCAGCAGCGCACGATGTCACGTACGGAGACCATGCCGACCGGGTTGCGGTCGTCCAGCACCACCAGGTGCCGGAAGCCGCCGCGCACCATTGCGGCGGCGGCCTCTTCGAGGGTCCACCGGGGCGCGGCGAAGACCACGTCGGTCGTGGTGTGGGCGGCGGCGAGTTCGTGGTCGGGGTCGAGCCCCGCGCCGATGGCGTTGAGGATGTCGCGCTCGGTCAGGATGCCGAGACCGCAGGTGTCGGGATCGAGTACCACCGCCGCGCCCACCCGTCGGGCGGACATCAGCCGGGCGGCCTGGCGGAGGGTGTGGGCGGGACCGACCGTGAGAACGACCGTGCTCATGGCGTCGCGTACGAGCATGGGATACCCCTCGGGCTGCGTCGTGGCCGTCTTGAGAACAGTTTCACAAATGCACAAGCTCACGCATTCTCATGTTCACATGCGCCGCGGTCCGCAGCAAGGGGCGTGCGGAGTGTGATCGGTAGTGTGAGGGGGCGGTCGGTTACGGGCGGTTCAGGAAGGCGAGCGTCTCCTCGTGCAGCAGCCCGTTGGACGCCGCCGCGTTCCCGCCGTACGGGCCCGGCGTCCCGTCCAGGCTGGTGAAGCGCCCGCCGGCCTCGCGCACGATCACCTCGTTCGCCGCCATGTCCCACAGGCTCAGTTCGGGCTCGGCGCAGATGTCCACCGCGCCCTCGGCGACCATCATGTACGGCCAGAAGTCACCGTAGGCGCGCGTCCGCCAGCAGGACCGGGTCAGGTCGAGGAAGCCGTCCAGGCGGCCCTGCTCCTCCCAGCCGCTGAGCGAGGAGTACGCGAACGAGGCGTCCGCCAGCCGGCTCACCTGCGACACCCGCAGCCGCGTGGCGGAGGCCAGGCTGCGACCGGTGTAGGCCCCGCCGTCCTTCACCGCCCACCAGCGGCGCCCCAGGGCGGGCGCGGACACCAGGCCGACCACGCCCTCGTCGCCCCGCTCCCCGCGCACCATCAGGGCGATCAGGGTGGCCCACACGGGCACCCCGCGGACGTAGTTCTTGGTGCCGTCGATCGGGTCGACGATCCAGCGCCGCGGGCCGCTGCCCTCCGTGCCGTACTCCTCGCCGAGCACGGCGTCGCGCGGCCTGGCCCGGCCGAGCTGACTGCGGATCAGCTCCTCGGCGCGCTTGTCCGCCTCGCTGACCGGCGTCATGTCGGGCTTGGTCTCGACCTTGAGGTCCAGGGACTTGAAGCGCTCCATGGTGGCGGCGTCGGCGGCGTCGGCAAGGATGTGCGCGAGGCGCAGATCGTCGTTGAAGTCCGGCATGAAGCGAACAGTATCGATCGTGGGAGGTCGAGGTCACGCAGGGAGCGCGGGGAGGGTTGACACCGGCCGACGGCGCGTCAATTCTGGCCCCACAGCTCCCTGAGGCCGCTCGGTACCGCTCGAGACCGCTCGAGACCTTGGAGGCGACCGTGCCGACAGCGCGTGAATCGCTCCTGGACGCCGCGCTGTCCGCACTGGGCGCCCGGTCGTGGGCGACGGTCAGGATGGTGGACGTCGCGACCACCGCCGGGGTGTCGCGGCAGACCCTCTACAACGAGTTCGGCACCAAGGAGGGGCTCGCGCGGGCCCTGGCGCGGCGGGAGGCCGAGGCGTTCCTGGCGGGCGTGGAACGCGCCCTGGACACCGCCGGGCGGCAGGGCGCCGACGCCGGCGACTGCTTCGCCGCGGCGACCGCCTGGACCCTGCACAGCGCCCGCCGCAGCCCGCTGGTGCGCGCGGTGCTCACCGGCTGCCGCGGGGACCGGGTGCCGGCGGCGGCCGTCGTGCCGGTGCCGGTGCCGCGGCTGCCGGGTCGGCGACCGCGCAAGGACGACACCCCGATCGCTCCGGCCGAGCTCCTCGACGCGTTCCGGGCGCGCGCCGTGACCGTGCTGGGGCGGCGCTTCCCCAAACTGGACCAGGCCGAGGCCGACTGGGCCTGCGGGACCGCGGTGCGCGTCACCGTCTCCTACGTCCTCGCCCCCGCGGCCTCCGACGAGGAGGTGTGCCGGCGGGTCGCCCGGCTGGTCCGGGGACTCCTCCAGCGCGGCTGGTGACGGGCGCGAACCGGCACGGGCGCGAACCGGCACGGGGGCGGGCCGGCGAGGGTACGTGGTTGATGGATCAGTGGGTGGAGCCGGAGAGTTGGAGTCCGATGACGCCCATGACGACCAGGCCGATGGAGATCAGCTTCAGGGTCGAGACGACGTCACCGAGGAAGGCCATGCCGTAGATCGCCGTCCCGGACGCCCCGATGCCCGTCCACACCGCGTACGCGGCCCCGACGTCGAGCTTCTTCAGGGCGAGCGTGAGCAGGCCGAAACTGCCGAGCGCGAAGGCGCAGAACGCGATGGTCGGCCACAGGCGGGTGAACCCGTGGGAGAGTTTGAGGCAGACCGCGAAGCCGGTTTCGAGGAGTCCGGCGACCACCACGAGGAGCCAGGCCATCGAGCGCCCTCCCGTTTCCGTCTGTCGATGAGCGATCATCACACAGCATGCCCGGAAATGGCTCCTCAGTCCCCTTCCTTGCGCTCACGCGTCGCGAGCAGGCGCCGCAGCGAGAACAGCCGGGCGGGTTCGGCGTGTCCGTCGGCCACCCAGGCGTCCAGCGCGCAGTCGGGTTCGTCGTGGCTGCAGGCGCGCGGGCAGTCCGCCGTGCCGGGCTCGAGGTCGGGGAAGGCGTGGATGACCCGGGACGGGTCGATGTGGGCCAGGCCGAAGGAACGCACGCCGGGGGTGTCAATGACCCACCCCTCGTCGGCCGGCAGCGGCAGCGCCAGTGCGGAGGTCGTGGTGTGCCGGCCGCGGCCGGTCACCGCGTTGACGTGGCCGGTCGCGCGCTGCCGCTCCACCAGTGCGTTGACCAGGGTGGTCTTCCCGACGCCGCTGTGCCCGACGAAGGCGGTGACGCGGCCCTTGAGGTGCTCGCGCACGGCCTCCGTCGCCTCGGCGTCGAAGTTCTCGTGACTGGTCACCACATAGGGGACGCCCAGCGGGGCGTACGTCTCCAGCAGGGGTTTGGCGGACGCGAGGTCGGACTTGGTGAGCACCAGGAGCGGTTCGAGCCCGGCGTCGTAGGCGGCCACCAGGCAGCGGTCGATGAGCCTGGGCCGCGGCTCGGGGTCGGCGAGGGCGGTCACGATGGCGAGGCGGTCCGCGTTGGCGACGACCACCCGCTCGTAGGGATCGGTGTCGTCGGCGGTGCGGCGCAGCACCGAGCTGCGCTCCTCGACGCGCACGATCCGCGCGAGGGTGTCCTTCTCGCCGGTCAGGTCGCCGACGATGCCCACCCGGTCGCCGACCACGATCCCCTTGCGGCCCAGCTCACGGGCCTTCATCGCGGTGATCGTGCGGTCCTCGACGAGGCAGGTGACGCGGCCCCGGTCGACGGTGAGGACGAAGCCCTCCTCGGCGTCCTCGTGCTTGGGCCGGATGCTGGTGCGGGGACGGTTCCCCTTGCGGTTCGGGCGGACCCGGACGTCGTCCTCGTCGGTGTGCTTGCCGTAGCGCCGCATGGTTCAGGCCCGGACCGGGGACGCGGGGGCCGCCGGTGCGGCACCCAGCATGGCCGTCCACATCTCGGGGAAGTCGGGGAGCGTCTTGCCGGTGGTCGCGACGTTCTCGACCCGGACGCCGTCGACGGCCAGGCCCAGGACGGCGCCCGCGGTGGCCAGCCGGTGGTCGTCGTAGGTGTGGAAGACGCCGCCGCGCAGCGTCCGCGGCCGGATGCGCAGTCCGTCCTCGGTCTCGGTCACGTCGCCGCCGAGTTCGTTGATCTCCTTGCTCAGCGCGGCCAGCCGGTCGGTCTCGTGCAGCCGCAGGTGACCCACACCGCGCAGCACGGACTCGGAGTCGGCGAGCGCGGCGACCGCCGCGATGCCGGGGGTGAGTTCGCCGACCTCCGACAGGTCGGCGTCGATGCCGTGGATGCGGCCGGAGCCGGTGAAGACCAGGCCCGTGTCCGTCAGCTCGCAGGAACCGCCCATGCGGGTGAACAACTCGCGCAGTGCGTCACCGGGCTGGGTGGTGCGGTGCGGCCAGTCGGGGATGACCACGCGGCCGCCGGTGACCAGCGCGGCGGCGAGGAAGGGCTGGGCGTTGGAGAGGTCCGGCTCGACGGTGAGGTCGACGCCGAGCAGCGCGCCGGAGTCGACCCGCCACACGTTCGCCTCGCCGCCGTTCTCCGGGGTGTCGACCTTGGCGCCGGCATGCCTCAGCATCTCCACCGTCATCCTGATGTGCGGCAGCGACGGCAGCGTCGGGCCGGTGTGCCGTACCTCGACGCCCTGGTTGAAGCGGGGGCCGGACAGCAGCAGGGCGCTGACGAACTGGGAGGAGGAGGACGCGTCGACCGACACCTGACCGCCGTCCAGCGCCCCACCGCCGTGCACGGTCAGCGGAAGCGCGCCGCGGCCCTCGTCGTCGATGCGGGCGCCCAGGGTGCGCAGCGCGTCGATGACCCCGCCCAGCGGGCGCTCGTGGCTGCGGGGGTCGCCGTCGAAGTGCACCGGGCCGTCGGCGAGCGCGGCGACCGGCGGCAGGAACCGCATCACCGTGCCGGCGTTGCCGACGTCGACCGTGGCCGGCCCGTGCAGCCCCGCCGGGATGACCCGCCAGGCCTCGCCGCCGTAGGGGTTGACGACCTCGTCGATCTGCACGCCCATGGCGCGCAGCGCGTCGGCCATCAGCACGGTGTCGCGACTGCGCAGCGGACGGCGCAGCCAGCCCGGCTCGGAGGCGAGCGCCGCGAGCACCAGGGCGCGATTGGTGACCGACTTCGATCCGGGCACGGTGACCGTCGCGTGGACGGGGGCGGACGCGAGCGGCGCGGGCCACAGGGCGGTGTGCGCGGGGTTACCGGTCATGCCCCCAAGCGTAGTGGCTCAAGGAGAAGGCGAATCGCTCACAAAGCGGACGAAACCTCAAGGAAACAGTAACCCGCCCGCAAGGGCTACAGCCCCACCAGCCAGCGGCCGCCGCCGAACAGCGACAGCAGCGCCACCGCGTAGAACAGCACCATCCACAGTGCCGCCGGGGTGTGGGTCAGCCGGGCCAGCTGGTCGGCGTCCGAGCCCGGAGCCGCACCGCCGTGCCGCTTGCGCTGGAGTTCCAGCACCGGCCGCACACCCCCGAACAGCAGGAACCAGACCACGAGGTAGGCGAACGCCGCCTGGACGGCGGGCTCGGTCAGCCAGGACACCAGCAGGAAGAGGCCGCCGGTCAGGAACACCGTCAGCACCCCGTACGCGTTCCTGATCATCACCAGCATCACCAGCAGCAGGGCCGTCGCCCCCCACAGCAGCGCCGTGATGTGGCCCGCCGCGAGAAGCAGGGCCCCGCCGAGGCCCAGCAGGGACGGGGCGGTGTACCCGGCCGCCGCGGTGAGGATCATGCCGAGGCCGTACGGCTTGCCCCGGGAGACGGTCAGGCCCGAGGTGTCCGAGTGGAGCCGGATGCCCTGCAGGCGGCGGCCCGACAGCAGGGCGACCAGGCCGTGTCCTCCTTCGTGGGCGATCGTGATCGCGTTGCGGGACAGCCGCCACAGAGCGTGCGGCAGGACCGCGGCCAAGGCGACGGCCGCGGTGACGCCCACCAGCCAGGACGAGGGCGCGGGCTGGGTGCCGAGGATCGAGTCGATGAGCTGCACGGTTCCGCACCATACGATGTCCGGCCGTGTCCGCGCCGTGGCAATCTGGCACTCATGTGCGGTCGATATGCAGCGAGTCGGAGGCCCGAGGAGCTCGTCGAGGTGTTCGACGTGCAGAAATGGGATCCCACGGAGGCGCTGGACGCCAACTGGAATGTCGCGCCCACCGACACCACCTACGCGGTGCTGGAACGGCCGGACAAGGAGACGGGCGAGATCGTCCGCCAGTTGCGCGCCCTGCGCTGGGGGCTGGTGCCGAGCTGGGCGAAGACGCCCGACGTCGGCGTCAAGATGATCAACGCGCGGGCCGAGACCGTCCACGAGAAGGCCTCCTACCGCCGACCCTTCGCCTCGCGCCGCTGCCTGCTGCCCGCCGACGGCTACTTCGAGTGGGTCACCGGCAGGGACGAGCGGCAGCTGGAGGAGCAGGGGAAGAAGAAGCGGACCCGCAAGCAGCCGTACTTCGTCACCCCCGTCGACGGCTCGGTCTTCGCGATGGCCGGGCTGTACGAGTTCTGGCGCGACCGCACCCTGCCCGACGAGCACCCGCGCGCCTGGTGGGTCACCTGCACCGTCATCACCACGGAGGCCTGGGGCGAGCCCTTCGCCGACGCCGACGAGCACCCCGGCGGCCCGCGCTCCCTGGCCGAGATCCACCCGCGCATGCCGCTGTGGATCACCCCGGACCACTGGGGCGACTGGCTCGACCCCACGCGCACCGACGTCGAGGACCTGCGCGGGCTGCTCGCGCCGCCGGCGGCCGGCCTGCTGCGCGTGCACCCCGTGCGCACCGAGGTGAGCAACGTCCGCAACAACGGGCCGGAGCTGGTCGAGCCGATCGAGGCGCCCGAGGAGGCGACGCTGTTCTGACCGCCCGCGGTGTCAGACTGGCCGCTGTGAGCGAGATCATGGAGACCGTGCCGACGCCCGTCGGGGACGCCCGCGTCACCTGGCACCGGGCCCGTCGGCCCCGCGCCGTGGTGGCGCTGGGCCATGGCGCGGGAGGCGGCGTCGAAGCACGCGACCTGCGGGCCCTGGCCGCGGCACTGCCGCCGCACGGCTGGACGGTCGCGCTGGTGGAGCAGCCCTGGCGGGTGGCGGGCAGGAAGCTGGCGCCCGCGCCGAAGACCCTGGACACCGCGTGGACGGCGCTGTGGCCGGCGCTCGCGCGGCCCGGTCTGCCGGTGGTCGCGGGCGGCCGCAGCGCGGGCGCCCGGGTGGCCTGCCGTACGGCGGCGGAACTGGGCGCGGTGGCGGTGCTGGCGCTGTCCTTCCCGCTGCATCCGCCGGGGAAGCCGGAGAAATCCCGCGCGGACGAGCTCTTCGGGGCGTCGCTCAAGGGCGTGCACCTGCTGGTCGTCCAGGGCGGGCGCGACCCCTTCGGCCGCCCCGAGGAGTTCCCCGAGGGGTACGAGCCGGTCGGGGTGCCCTTCGGCGACCACGGGTTCGCGGTCCCGAAGTCGGCGGACCTCACCCAGGAAGGAGCACTGAGCGTCATCACCGACGCGGTGCTGGGCTGGCTGGAGGAACTGCCCCCGCTTCGGGAATGAGCGGTGCGCGGCCCGTGTTGTGCCAGGCGTCCGCACGAAAGAACGTACGCACAGTGAGGAAGGCAGCCGGATGGTCAGAGCCGAGTGCCGCGCGCGTGCCGAGGCACCGTACCTGTCGTGGCCGGAGTGGCCGTCGACGGGCGGGGCGAACAGGAACAGCGCGCCGATCCCGACCGGGATATCCTCCGATGGCGTGGGGTCCGCTTACGGCCCCGTGACCGTCGTGGAGGAGGTGGGTCCGGTCAGCGGCAACGACGACAGCCCGTCCGAGGTGCCTGAGGTGCAGGTGACTCCGGAGTCCGACGTCGAGCGCAGCGCGCGCTTCGAGCGGGACGCCCTGGAGTACCTGGACCAGATGTACTCGGCGGCGCTGCGCATGACCCGCAACCCGGCCGATGCCGAGGACCTGGTGCAGGAGACGTACGCGAAGGCGTACGCGTCGTTCCACCAGTTCCGTGAGGGCACCAACCTGAAGGCGTGGCTGTACCGCATCCTCACCAACAGCTTCATCAACTCCTACCGCAAGAAGCAGCGCGAGCCCCAGCGCAGCGGCACGGAGGAGATCGAGGACTGGCAGCTGGCACGCGCCGAGTCGCACATGTCCACGGGCCTGCGCTCCGCCGAGTCCCAGGCCCTGGACCACCTGCCCGACTCGGACGTGAAGCAGGCTCTGCAGGCGATCCCGGAGGAGTTCCGGATCGCGGTCTATCTTGCCGACGTCGAGGGCTTTGCCTACAAGGAGATCGCCGACATCATGGGAACCCCCATCGGTACGGTGATGTCCCGTCTGCACCGTGGGCGGCGGCAGCTGCGTTCGCTGCTGGAGGACTACGCGCGGGAGCGCGGGCTCGTCCCGGCGGGCGCGGGAGACGAGAAGGGCTCGGGCACATGAGCTGCGGCAACCCGCATGAGACGGACTGCTCCGAGGTACTCGAACACCTTTACGAGTACCTGGACAACGAGATGTCCGACGACGCCTGCGCCAAGTTCAAGCAGCACTTCGACGAGTGCCACCCCTGCTTGGAGAAGTACGGCCTCGAGCAGGCCGTCAAGAAGCTGGTCAAGCGCTGCTGCGGGCACGACGACGTGCCCACGGACCTGCGCTCCAAGGTGCTCACGCGGATCGAGCTGATCCGCGCCGGCGAGGTGGCGCCGGTACCGGAGCCGGCCGACGGCGGCAGCGCGCCGACCGGTTCGCCGACCGTCTGACGCGCACGGCGCCGGCAGGTCACCCGGGATCACCCGAAGGCGGGAATCGCGGCCGCTCGCCCACCGGGCGGCGGCCGCGCCCCTAGCCTCGGTGGGGTGCGTGCGAAGCGGGCGGTCCGGATGCTCCCCGCGGCGGCGCGGGTCTACATCCCGGTCGTCGTCGTGTCGGCCTGCGGCGCCCTCGTCACCGGCCCCCACGAGGGCACCCCCTGGGCGACCGCCGCCGTGCTGGCGGCGCTCTACGCGGCGGGGGAACGCACGGGGGCGGCACTGCCCCCGGTGCTCTTCGCGGCCGCGCTCCTGCTTCCCCCGGGCGCGGCCGCACTCGTCGCCGTGCCCGGCGGCCTGCTCGCGCCCGTCCGGGGCGAGCCGCGGACGGTGCGCCGCGTCTGGCACGCCGCGCAGCTCGCCCTGGCGACGGCCGCCGCGGCCCAGGTGCGCACCGCCTTCGGGGACGGCCCCTTCACGCGGCTGCCCGGACTGCTGGTGCCCGCGCTCGCGGCCGTCCTCGCCTTCTGCCTGTTCTCCGCCGCGCTCACCGCCGGCGTGCTGATCACCGCCGAACGCACCGCCCCGCCGGCGGCCTGGCGCGAGGCGCTGCTGGAACCGCTCGCCCCCCACCTGACCTACGGCCTGGTGGGGCTCATGGCCGCGGTGCTCTGGCAGGGCCCGTACGGGGCGGTGGCCGCGGTCCTCGCCCTCCTGCCGACGCACATCGCGCGCTGGGTCGTGGGCCAGGCCCGCCGCGAACGGGCCGCGCACCAGGCGACGGTCCGGGCGCTGGTGCAGGCCGTGGAGATCAAGGACCGCTACACCCGGGGCCACAGCGAGCGCGTCGGGCGGGCGTCGGCACTGATCGCGCGCGAGATCGGACTGCCGCCCGAGCGGGTGGAGGCCCTGCGGCTGGCCGGCATCCTGCACGACATCGGCAAGCTCGGGGTGCCCACCCGCGTGCTGCGCAAGGACAGCCCGCTCACCCCCGAGGAACGGCGGATCATCGAGCTGCACCCCGGCTACGGCCACGAGATGGTGCGCGGCATCGCCTTCCTCGACGACGCCCGCACCGCGATCCTCCACCACCACGAACGCCTCGACGGATCCGGCTACCCGTACGGCCTGGCGGGCGAGGCCATCCCGTCCTCCGCGCGGCTGGTGGCCGTGGCGGACGCCTTCGACGCGATGACCTCCACCCGCGCCTACCAGGCCACCCGCGGTGTCGACGACGCGCTGGGGGAGCTGCGCCGCTGCGCCGGCAGCCACTTCGACCCGCTCATGGTGCAGGCCCTGATCCGCGCCGTGCGCCGCGAGGGCTGGAACCCGGCGGTCACCGCCGACGAGCCCGAACCCTTCGCCCCCGCCCAGGCCAGGCGCCACGCCCGCCGCGAGGCCGCCGCGCGCCCCACCCCCGAGCCGCGCCCGTGAGCGCCCCCGGACGCCGCGGCGGCGGGGACCACCGGCGTCACCGCAGACGCACGCCCTCCGTCGTCTTCGCCGTCCACGGGCTCGCGCTCGCCGTGGGCGGCGCCGCGACGGCGTGGACGGCGGTGCACGGTGTCGCCGATCCCGCGGCGGCCGCCGCCTTCGGGGCGCTGGTCGTCGTCGGCGAGGCCTTCCGGATCCCGGAACCCGAGGGCCGGGAGGCCGCCCCCGTCGCCTTCGCCGGGGCCCTGGCGTACGCGCTGCTCGCGGCCGAGGCGGTGGCGGTCGTGGTGGCGGTCTCGGCCGCAGCGGTGGTCGCCGGGCAGCTGAGGGGAGCACCCCGCGACGCGGCGGCGCGGCGCGTGCTGACGGTGGCGTTCGCCGCCGCCACCGCGCAGCCGCTGTACGGCGGCAGCGGCGGCCATCCGGGGTACGCCGTCCTGCTGCTGGCCAGCACGATCCTCTGCGACGCGGTACTGGCCGCCGTGCTGGGCACCGCCCGCACCGGGCATCCCTTCGCCTCGGTCCTGCGCGACGAACTGGCCGTCCTGCCGGGCGTCGGCTCGGCCGTGTGCGCCGGCGGGGTCGTGCTGGCGCAGGCCGAGCAGGCGGCGGGACTGTGGGCGCTGCCCGTGTGCGGGGTCCCGCTGCTGCTGACCCAGACGGCCTTCCGGCGGCACGCGGCGATCCGGGCCACCCACCGGGAGACCATCGCCTCGCTGGCCCGGGCCACCGAGGTCGCCGGTTACACCCCGGTGGGGCACGCCCGCCGGGTCAGCGCGCTCAGCCACGCCATGGGCCGCGAACTCGGCCTGGGCGGAAAGGCGCTGGCGGCCCTGGAGCACGCCGCGCTGATGCACGACATCGGCCAGCTCTCCCTCGTCGACCCGGTGCCCGGCGGTGCCACCTCGTCCCTCGATCAGGTGGAACGCCGGCGCATCGCCCTGCTCGGGGCGGAGGTCGTACGCCGGACGGGTGCCCCCGAGGAAGTCGCGCGGATCGTGGAGGGACAGGCCGATCCGTACCGGGACCAGCCGCTCGCGGGACGCATCGTGCGTACGGCCAACGCCTACGAGGACCTGGCCGGGGGCGGTACGGCCGTGGGCCGGGGGCTGCAGGCGCTGGAGCGGTTACGCCTCGATACCGCGCACGAATACGACCCTCGGGTGGTTGAGGCGCTGACCAGGGTCGTTGCCCGTGCCGGGGCGTGAACCCACCGGTAATGAGCGGGCGCACCAAGGGGCATGGTTGGATGCCCGCAGAGGCGCAGAGCACTCAAGAGGCGCACCATGGCGCCGATGCTGCCAAACCGACGAGCCCGGCCGTGTGTGACAGGCCCCGCCGATGGCAAGGAGGACTGATGAGCACCGCTGAGCACGGGACGTGGGGGAACGGACGGGGCACCGTGGGGCACCAGCGAAAGCGAACGGCAGGCGGGACACCTTGAGGATCTTCGGCAGGGCACGGCACCGGCCCTCCGCCACGTGGCGGCAGGCGACCGACCGGGCGTTCACGTTGATCAGCGACGGGCGGTACGAGGACGCCGGCGCGCTGCTCATCCGTGCGGCCGACCTCGAGCCCTGGCGTTCGGAGTCCTGGTACAACCTCGCGCTGCTCCACAAGTTCCGGCACGACTGGGAGCAGGCCCGCACCACCGGCCTGCGGGCCGTCGCCCTGCTGGACCGCGCGCCCGGCGCCCCCGACTGGTGGAACGTCGGCATCGCCGCCACCGCCTTGCAGGACTGGCCGCTCGCCCGCCGCGCCTGGCAGGCGTACGGGCTGCGCCCCGACGCCGCCGGGTCCGGCGCCGTCGAGATGGAGCTGGGCAGCTCCGCGGTGCGGCTCTCCCCGGAGGGCGAGGCCGAGGTGGTCTGGGGCCGCCGCATCGACCCAGCCCGCATCGAGGTCCTGAGCATCCCGCTGCCGTCCTCCGGCCGCCGCTGGGGCGAGGTCGTGCTCCACGACGGCGTCCCGCACGGCGAGCGGCGCACCGCCGACGGCGCCACGTACCCCGTCTTCGACGAGATCGAGCTGTGGGCGCCCTCGCCCGTACCGACCTGGCTCGTCCTGTTGGAGGCGGCGACCGAGTCGGACCGCGACGCTCTGGAGCAACTCGCCGCCGACGCGGGCTACGCCGCCGAGGACTGGTCGTCCTCCGTCCGGCTGCTGTGCCGTACCTGCTCCGAGAGCCGGATGCCGACCGACGACGGCTCCGACGGCTCTCGCGATCCGCACGACCAGGGCGAACCCGGACACCCGGGCCACCTCAGCCACCGCACCCCCGGGGCCCTGTGGGCCCCCGAGCGGGAGTGCGGCATCGCCGCCCCCGTGGGGCTGGTGCGGGGCCTGCTGGACAGCTGGGTCGCCGACAGCCCGGACACCCGGGACTGGCGCGATCTCGAAGAGGTCTGCTGACACCTCCGCGGGCACGTACCCTTGATGGGCTATTGAGCTTTGGAGAAGGCCCCAGGAAGGCGTACGACGGACCATGTCGCAGCAGGAGACCGAGCAGACCGCATTCACCGACGACGTGACGGACGCGGAGGAGCGCGAGGCCGCCCACCGCGAGCGCGGCACGGCCCGCCCGATCACGGTCGTCGGCAACCCGGTGCTGCACCACCCGTGCAAGACGGTCACGTCCTTCGACGACGAGCTGGCCTCGCTGATCGACGACATGTTCGCCAGCCAGCGCGCCGCCGAGGGCGTCGGCCTCGCAGCCAACCAGATCGGCGTTCCCCTGCGGGTCTTCGTGTACGACTGCCCGGACGACGACGGCGTCCGCCACGTCGGGCACGTGGTCAACCCCGTTGTCGACGACCTCCCGGCCGAGCGCCGCGTGCTGGACGACGGCAACGAGGGCTGCCTGTCCGTGCCGGGCGCCTACGCCGAACTGCCGCGCCCCGACTACGCGGTCTGCCGGGGCCAGGACATGCACGGCAACGACGTCGTCATCGAGGGCACGGGCTTCTTCGCGCGCTGCCTGCAGCACGAGACCGACCACCTGAACGGCTACCTCTACATCGACCGGCTCTCCAAGCGCGACCGCAAGGACGCGATGAAGCAGATGGCGGAGTCCACCCCGAAGTACGAGACGGTTCCGAACGACTGATCGACCCTGCCGCTAACCTGTTCGACCCCGGCATGATCGCGCCGGGGACGAACAGGGGAGGGACATGCGACACAGAGCGCTGACGGCCGCCGCGGCGGGCGCTGCGGCGATGGTGGTCCTGACGGCTCCGGCCGCGCACGCGGAGGGGCGGGGGGACATCCGCGTCATCAAGACGGTGGTGGACCACGGCACCAATGTGATCGTCGGGACGAAGAAGGCCATCGCGTTTCCGATCGCCATGACGATCAGGGACGACTCGGGGATCAAGAAGGTCTCGCGCGTGAGCGCCTTCAACGCGACGAATGGGTTCGGACCCGTCGACTGGACCGACACCCGCTGCGAGAAGAAGAGCGCCACCACGTCGGTGTGCACGGCCACCATGACGATCCACCCGGATTGGATCCGGCCGTACGGCGAGGGCGGGATCGAGGGCTGGAACGCCAACCAGGTCGCAGGCGTGTGGCAGGTCAACGCCACGGTGAACGCGAACGACCGCGACTACTGGATCAGCGACAACATCGCCCGCTTCAAGGTGAAGCGCGCCTCGGTGCTCACCACCGACGCGGGGCCGGAGCCGGTCGCCAAGGGCGGCAAGCTCACCGTCAAGGGCAAGCTGACCCGGGCGAGCTGGCAGAGCCTGAAGTACTGGGGTTACGCCGGACAGCCGGTGAAGCTGCAGTTCAAGAAGGCGGGTTCCACGAAGTGGAGCACCGTCAAGACGGCCACCACGAGCAGCACCGGTGGCCTGAGCACCAAGGTGACCGCCACCGCGGCGGGCAGCTGGCGCTGGTACTTCCCGGGCACGACCACGACGGCCCGGGTGACCTCGGCCGCCGACACGGTCGCCCTGAAGTGACCGCGGGCGGGGCCCGGCCGATCCGGCCGGGCCCCGCCCGTCTGCGGCGCGGTGGACGCGCGGATCAGAAGTCGTCGTCGAAGGAGACCGTGCCCTCGACCGCCACCTGGTACGCGGAGGCGCGGCGCTCGAAGAAGTTGGTCAGCTCCTGGACGTTCTGCAGCTCCATGAAGGAGAACGGGTTCTCCGAGCCGTAGCGGACCGGCAGGCCGAGGCGGACCAGGCGCTGGTCGGCGACGCACTGCAGGTACTCGCGCATGGAGTCGGTGTTCATGCCGGGCAGGCCGTCGCCGCACAGGTCGCGGGCGAACTGGAGCTCCGCCTCGACGGCCTCCTCCAGCATCGCGGTGACCTGCTTGACCATCTCCTCGTCGAAGAGGTCGGGCTCCTCCGCGCGGACCGTGTCGACGACGTGGAACGCGAAGTCCATGTGCATCGACTCGTCGCGGAACACCCAGTTGGTGCCGGTGGCGAGCCCGTGCAGCAGGCCGCGCGAGCGGAACCAGTAGACGTAGGCGAAGGCGCCGTAGAAGAACAGGCCCTCGATGCAGGCCGCGAAGCAGATCAGGTTGAGGAGGAAGCGGCGGCGGTCCTCCCTGGTCTCCAGGCGGTCGATGGACTCCACCGAGTCCATCCAGCGGAAGCAGAACTGCGCCTTCTCGCGGATGGACGGGATGTTCTCCACGGCCGCGAACGCGGCGGTGCGCTCCTCGGGATCGGGCAGGTAGGTGTCGAGCAGCGTCAGGTAGAACTGGACGTGCACGGCCTCCTCGAAGAGCTGCCGCGACAGGTACAGCCGCGCCTCGGGGGAGTTGATGTGCTTGTACAGCGTCAGCACGAGGTTGTTGGCCACGATCGAGTCGCCGGTGGCGAAGAAGGCCACCAGCCGGCCGATCATGTGCTGTTCGCCGGGGGAGAGCTTGGCGAGGTCGGCGACGTCGGAGTGGAGGTCGACCTCCTCCACGGTCCAGGTGTTCTTGATGGCGTCGCGGTAGCGCTCGTAGAAGTCCGGGTAGCGCATCGGACGCAGGGTCAGCTCGAAGCCCGGGTCGAGCAGGTTCTTGGTGGAGCTCATTACTGACAGGCCTCGCAGGACTCGGGGTTCTCAAGGGAGCAGGCGATCGCGTCGGCGTCGGGCGTCGTCTGCTGGAGCGGGATGGGGGCGGCCGCGCGGGCGGACTGCGCGATGCGCGTGGCCGGGCGGGAGCGCAGGTAGTACGTCGTCTTCAGGCCCTGCTTCCAGGCGTACGCGTACATCGAGCTGAGCTTGCCGATGGTGGGCGAGGCCATGAAGAGGTTGAGCGACTGGCTCTGGTCGAGGTACGGGGTGCGGGCCGCCGCCATGTCGATCAGGGCGCGCTGCGGAAGCTCCCAGGCCGTGCGGTACAGCTCGCGGACCTCCGCGGGGATCCAGTTGAAGCCCTCGACGGAGCCGTTGGACTCGCGCAGCGCGTCACGGGTCTGCGCGTCCCAGACGCCGAGCTTCTTCAGGTCGGCCACGAGGTACGAGTTGACCTGCAGGAACTCACCGCTGAGGGTCTCGCGCTTGAAGAGGTTGGAGACCTGCGGCTCGATGCACTCGTACACACCGGCGATCGAGGCGATCGTCGCGGTCGGGGCGATGGCCAGCAGCAGCGAGTTGCGCATGCCGGTGGCGGCGACGCGGGCGCGCAGCGCCTCCCAGCGCTCGGGCCAGTTCTCCGCGGTGTCGTAGTGGTCGGGGTGCAGGACGCCGCGGGCGGCGCGGGTCTGCGACCAGGCGGGGTGCGGGCCGTGGCGCTCGGCCAGGTCGCAGGAGGCCTCGTACGCGGCGAGCATGATGCGCTCGGCGATCTTCGTGGACAGCGCCTTGGCCTCGGCGGAGTCGAAGGGCAGCCGCAGCTTGAAGAAGACGTCCTGCAGGCCCATCGCGCCCAGGCCCACCGGGCGCCAGCGCTCGTTGGAGGAGGCCGCCTCGCGGGTCGGGTAGAAGTTGATGTCCACCACGCGGTCGAGGAAGGTCACGGCGGTGCGGACGGTGGCGTCCAGCCGCTCCCAGTCGATGGAGCCGTCCTCGCCCACGAAGGAGCCCAGGTTGACCGAGCCGAGGTTGCAGACCGCGGTCTCGCCGTCGTCCGTGACCTCCAGGATCTCCGTGCAGAGGTTGGAGGAGTGGATCACGCGGCCGGGCTCGGCGGTCTGGTTGGCGGTGCGGTTGGAGGCGTCCTTGAAGGTCATCCAGCCGTTGCCGGTCTGCGCCAGGGTGCGCATCATGCGGCCGTACAGCTCGCGCGCCGGGAGGGTCTTGCGGGCCAGGCCCGCGGCCTCGGCCTTGCGGTAGGCGGCGTCGAACTCCTCGCCCCACAGGTCGACCAGTTCGGGCACGTCGGCGGGGGAGAACAGCGACCAGGTGCCGTCGGTGTCCACGCGGCGCATGAACTCGTCCGGGATCCAGTGCGCCAGGTTGAGGTTGTGGGTGCGGCGCGCCTCCTCGCCGGTGTTGTCCCGCAGCTCCAGGAACTCCTCGATGTCCGCGTGCCAGGTCTCCAGGTAGACGCAGGCCGCGCCCTTGCGGCGGCCGCCCTGGTTCACGGCGGCGACGGAGGCGTCGAGGGTGCGCAGGAACGGGACGATGCCGTTGGAGTGGCCGTTGGTGCCGCGGATCAGCGAGCCGCGCGAGCGGATGCGGGAGTAGGACAGGCCGATGCCGCCGGCGTGCTTCGACAGCCGGGCCACCTGGTGGTAGCGGTCGTAGATGGAGTCCAGCTCGTCGAGCGGCGAGTCCAGCAGATAGCAGGAGGACATCTGCGGGTGCCGGGTGCCGGAGTTGAAGAGGGTGGGGGAGCTGGGCAGGTAGTCCAGCCGGCTCATCAGGCTGTAGAGCGCCGCGACCTCGTCCACCGCGCGGCTGGTGCCGTCTTCGGCCAGGCCGGAGGCGACGCGCAGCATGAAGTGCTGCGGGGTCTCGATGACCTGGCGGGTGATCGGGTGGCGCAGCAGGTAGCGGCTGTGCAAGGTGCGCAGGCCGAAGTAGCCGAAGCGGTCGTCGGCGCCGTCGGCGAGCGCGGCGTCGACCAGCGCGTCCAGCCGCCCGGCGTGCTCGGCGACGAAGGCCGCGGTGCCGTCGGCGATCAGGCCCTCGCGGTGGCCCACCGCGATGGACGCGGAGAACGAGACCGCGCCCTCGCCCGCGGCCTCGTCGGCGATGGCCAGGGTGAGCAGACGCGCGGCGAGCCGCGAGTACTGCGGGTCCTCCGCGATCAGTCCGGCGGCGGCCTCGGTGGCCAGCGCCCGCAGTTCCGCCTCGTCCGCCGTGGCGCTGCGGCCGCGCAGCGCGGCGGCGGCGACCCGGCCGGGGTCGGTGTCGGTGAGGTCTGCGGTCAGTTCCGTCAGGACGCGCAGCAGTTCGGCTCCGGTTGAGGCGGGGTCCGATGCGGTGGCGGGTGCGGCGGGCGCGATGGTCACGTGAGCTCTCTCCCTCGTACGGCGGCGACGCGGAGGAGCGGCGGGGCGCACGTGGGGCAGGCCAGGGCATGCCGCGGCGCGTCCGCCGGCCCAACCCGCGAGGCCCGGACACTTCACCGTCCGGACGGCGCGCCGGACGGTGCCGTCGGCAGGTACTCGGACTCGCGGGCACGCCTTCAGGCGCCCGCACACCGTTGCGGGGCAGTCCCGGATTCCCACCGGCTTCCCCTGCGGCGACAGCGGAGTTGAGCATACATCTAGTGGCGCCCGCCCGTGACACCACCAGATGTTGTGTCGGTGCGGTTACAGAGCGAGGGGTTCAGCGGTGCCAGTCATGGCCGTCGCGGGAGTCGTGGACGCGTCCGGTCAGCGCGGCGAGGGCCAGGGCGAGGAAGAAGACCAGTGCGGTGACGGTAGCGAGGAAGGTTTCCATGCCTTCGACTGTGCTCCTCGCGGGGCCCCGCCGGGAGTGGCAGGACTGACGTACCACATCGAAATCCTGCCACATCCGGGCGGCCGCTCTGCCATCCTGGAGCCATGCTGCAGAACGTGGCCGTCGTCCTGCTCGACGGCGTCCATCCCTTCGAACTCGGCGTGGTCTGCGAGGTCTTCGGAATCGACAGGTCGGACGACGGCCTGCCGGCGTACGACTTCGCCGTGGCCTCCGCGGAGGGCCCCACGCTGACGTCCCCCGCCGGGTTCACCATCGGCACCCGGCACGGACTGGAGCGGCTGGAGGAGGCCGACCTGATCGCGGTTCCCGCGGGCGACTCCTATGTGCACCGGGAGTACCCACCGGAGCTGCTGGAGGCGCTGAACCGCGCCGTCGGGCGCGGGGCCCGGGTGCTCAGCGTCTGCTCGGGCGTCTTCGTGCTGGCCGCCGCCGGCCTGCTGGACGGCCGCCGCTGCGCCGTCCACTGGCGGCACGCGCAGGAGCTGGCGCGGCGTCACCCCCACGTACGGGTCGAGCCCGACGTGCTGTACGTGGACGAGGACCCGGTGATCACCTCGGCCGGCACCGCCGCCGGGATCGACGCCTGCCTGCACCTGGTCCGCAAGGAGCAGGGCAGCGACGTGGCCAACGCCATAGCCCGGCGCATGGTGGTGCCCCCGCACCGGGAGGGCGGCCAGACGCAGTACGTCGACCGGCCGCTGCCGCGTACGCGCTGCGACACCGTGGGGGAGGTCCTGGCGTGGATGGAACGCCATCTGGACCGCGAGGTCACCGTCGACGAGCTGGCCGCGCGGGCGCACATGTCGCCGCGCACCTTCGCGCGCCGCTTCCAGCAGGAGACCGGCACGACGCCCTACCGCTGGCTGCTGGGGCAGCGGGTGCTGCTGGCCCGGGAGCTGCTGGAGGGCACCGACGAGACGGTGGACGCCGTCGCCGCGCGCGCCGGGTTCGGCAACGCGGCGACCCTGCGCCACCACTTCGCCCGCTGGGTGGGCACCACCCCCCAGGCGTACCGGCGCACCTTCCGCTGTCCGGAGCCGGCCCGTACCGCATGACGACGGGCCGCCGCCCCGTCCCAGGGCGGCGGCCCGTGATCGCGGCCGGTGCGGCGGTCAGTGACCGGCGCCCACCGGCAGGTCCTTCTGCACGCCCGGGTCGCCGGCGTCGGCCGTGAAGTCGTCCTTGGTGGTCTCGTCCACGCCTTCGGGGGCCTTGAGGGCCCGCAGGACGAGGGTGAGGACCACGGTGACCACGACGTTGAGCACGAAGGCGGTCAGGCCGATGTAGCCGATCTGGCCGATGACCGGGATGGTGTCGGAGGAGCCGCCGAAGTGCTTCTGGGCCGGGCTGGCCACGCCGTAGGCCACCCAGGTGCCGTAGGCCATGCCGACCGCCCAGCCCGCCAGCAGCGCCCAGCGGTGGAACCAGCGGGTGAACAGGCCGCCGACCAGGGCCGGGAAGGTCTGCAGGATCCAGATGCCGCCCAGCAGCTGGAAGTTGATCGCGACGGTCTTGTCCATGGTGAGGACGAAGACCAGGGCGCCGACCTTGACCAGCAGCGAGACGATCTTGGAGACCTGGGTCTCCTGCGCGGGGGTGGCGTCCGGCTTGAGGAAGTCCTTGTAGATGTTGCGGGTGAAGAGGTTGGCCGCGGCGATCGACATGATCGCCGCCGGCACCAGCGCGCCGATGCCGATCGCGGCGAAGGCCACACCCGCGAACCAGGACGGGAACATGTTCTCGAACAGCTGCGGAATCGCCAGCTGGCCGTTGTAGCCCTTGACCCCGGCGCCGACACCGCTGGCCAGCGCCATGAAGCCGAGCATGGCCAGCAGGCCGAGCATCAGCGAGTACAGCGGCAGGACGGTGGTGTTGCGGCGGATGACGTCACGGCTGCGGCTGGAGAGCACGGCCGTGATGGAGTGCGGGTACATGAACAGCGCCAGCGCGGAGCCCAGCGCCAGCGTGCCGTAGGCCCACTGGGCGGTCTCGCCCGGGGCTAGGGATCCGCGGGGCTTGCCCGTGGCCGGGTTGACCTGGGCGTAGGCGTCGCCGGCCTTGGCGAAGATGTCGTCGAAGCCGCCCAGCTTGATCGGGATGTAGATGATCGCCACCGCGATGACGATGTAGATCAGCGTGTCCTTGACGAACGCGATCAGCGCCGGCGCGCGCAGCCCGGAGGAGTAGGTGTAGGCCGCCAGCACGCCGAAGGCGATCAGCAGCGGCAGGTCCTTGATGAACCAGTTCGACGACTCGCCGCCGCCCACGCCCATCACGTCCAGGACGGCCTGGATGCCGACCAGTTGCAGCGCGATGTACGGCATCGTGGCGAGGATGCCGGTGACCGCCACCGCCAGCGACAGGCCCTTGGAGCCGAAGCGCCCGCGCACGAAGTCGGAGGTGGTGACGTAGCCGTGCTTGTGCGACACCGACCACAGCCGCGGCAGGAAGGTGAAGATCAGGGGGTAGACCAGGATCGTGTACGGCACGGCGAAGAAGCCGGACGCGCCCGCCGCGTAGACCGCCGCCGGCACCGCCACGAAGGTGTAGGCCGTGTAGAGGTCGCCGCCGAGCAGGAACCAGGTGATCCAGCTGCCGAAGCTGCGGCCGCCCAGGCCCCATTCGTCGAGGTGCAGCGCGTTCTCGGCCCTGCGCCAGCGCGCGGCCAGGAAGCCCAGGACCGTGACGACCAGGAAGAAGAAGATGAAGACGGCGAGTGCGACGCCGTTGACCCCGTCCTTCACTTCGCGGCCTCCTTCCGTGCCCGCTCGTCACGGCGGACCATGACGTACGCGGCGTACGTCAGGCCGGAGGACAGGAACACCCACAGCATCTGGTACCAGTAGAAGAAGGGAATGCCGATGAACTCCGGGGTCAGCTTCGCGTACGAGCCGACCCAGAGCATGGCGACGAAGGGGATGACGAGGCAGACACCGGCGATCACACGTGTGGTGGTGACCACCGGTGGCCGCCCGGAGGTTCCGGATGGTTCGGACATTGCTACGGCTCCGTCCTGATCTCTTACTCCTGTGTAATGCGCAGGCAATCTAGAGTCAGGACGGTCGGCACGTCACTACCGCCCGCATTGCGGTATGGAAACGATCTACAAGGCCGGGGAACCGTACCGGGGTTACGGACGTTGCAGGCGGGCCACGAACTTGTAGCGGTCGCCGCGGTAGACCGAGCGCACCCACTCCACCGGCTCGCCGCCCGTGTCGATCGAGTGCCGGGACAGCAGCAGCATCGGCAGCCCCACGTCGGTGCCCAGCAGACCGGCCTCGCGCGGGGTGGCGAGCGAGGTCTCGATGGTCTCCTCCGCCTCGGCGAGCCGGACGTCGTAGACCTCGGCGAGCGCGGTGTAGAGCGAGGTGTACTTCGCCAGGCTGCGGCGCAGCGCGGGGAAGCGCTTGGCCGACAGGTGGGTGGTCTCGATGGCCATCGGCTCGCCGTTCGCCAGACGCAGGCGCTCGATGCGCAGCACACGGCCGCCGGCCTTCATGTCCAGGAGTTCGGCCAGCCGGTCGTCGGCGGTGATGTAGCCGATGTCGAGCAGCTGCGAGGTCGGCTCCAGACCCTGGGCGCGCATGTCCTCGGTGTACGAGGTGAGTTGCAGTGCCTGGGAGACCTTGGGCTTGGCGACGAAGGTGCCCTTGCCCTGGATGCGCTCCAGCCGGCCCTCGACCACCAGTTCCTGCAGCGCCTGCCGCACGGTGGTGCGCGAGGTGTCGAACTCGGCTGCCAGGGTGCGCTCGGGCGGTACCGGTGAGCCGGGGGGCATCGTCTGGGTCAGTTCGAGCAGATGGCGCTTCAGGCCGTAGTACTTGGGCACCCGCGCGGTCCGTCCGGCCGCGGCCCCGGCCGCCTCCGCGGTCTCCGTCACCGCAGTACCGGCCTCGCCGTCGGTCTCCATCGCCTCTGCTCCCGAGTGCTGTCGTGCTGCCGTCACCGGCTCCTCCGTCATTCGCGGCTCACATGGTGGCACGGCCAGGGCTCATGTCGCGTTACGAGCCCAGATGTCGGTCCGGTAACGGACGCGTCCGGTGCTCTTATACACCCTTGACACCCCTAAAGGTCTAGGCCAAGCTTCGGGTCACTGGTCTACACCACTTTGTACTCACTGCCCTGGGGAGGGTGTTGTGAAGCGCAAGCTGATCGCGGCGATCGGTGTCGCCGTCATGGTCGCCGGCGTTGCGGCCTGCGGTTCGGACGACAAGGGCTCCGGCAAGGCCGCGGCGCCGAAGGAGATCACCGTCTGGCTGACGGTCGACGCACAGAAGAACTGGCCCGAGTTGGTCAAGCAGGCGGACGACGCCTTCGCGGCCAAGCACAAGGGCGTCAAGATCCGCCACGAGTACTACGAGTGGACCGCCAAGAACCAGAAGCTCGACGCCGTCCTCGCCACCAAGAAGGTGCCGGACGTCGTCGAGATGGGCAACACCGAGACCCTCGGCTACCTGGTCAAGGGCGCGTTCGCCCCGATCGACAAGAGCAAGTTCGAGAACTCCGGCGACTGGCTGGACGCCCTCGAGGGCTCCGTGACGTACAACGGCAAGACCTACGGCGTGCCCTACTACGCCGGTGCGCGGGTCGGCACCTGGCGCAAGGACGTCGCCAAGGCGGCCGGCGTCACCAAGGCACCCACCACGTGGGCCGAGTTGACCGACGCGCTCGACAAGATCCAGAAGAAGAACGGCGACAAGTTCTCCGCCTGGTACCAGCCCAGCCGCGACTGGTACACCGCGCTGGCCTTCGTCAAGGACGCCGGCGGCGACGTCGCCAAGGAGGACGGCGGCAAGTGGACCGCCACCCTCTCCGACCCCAAGTCCATCGAGGGCCTGAAGACCTGGAAGGGCGTCCTCGACACGTACTTCCACGGCGACAAGAACAAGGACGAGGCCGACCGCTACATCGTCTACGGCCAGGGCAAGTCCGCGCTCATCTACGGCGCGAGCTGGGAGGGCGGCGCCGCCGCCGACCCGAAGACCGACAAGACGGGCAAGCTGAAGGACAACCTGGAGACCTTCGCACTGCCCGGCCCGAACGGCGATCTGCTGCCGAACTTCATCGGCGGCTCCGACCTGGTCATCCCGGTCAAGTCCGCCGCGCAGGACCTCGCCGCCGACTGGATCAACGCCTTCACCGACAGCGCGGCCCAGAAGGTCCTGATCTCCAAGGGCAACCTGCCCAACGCCAAGTCGCTGCTCGCCCCGCTCAAGGACGACCCGGCGACGGCCGCCTCCGCCCGGGCCAACGAGAACACCTGGTTCGTCCCGACCGCCCCGGGCTGGCTGCAGGTGGAGAAGAAGCAGATCCTGCAGAACATGCTGAACGACATCGCGGTCGGCAAGGCCTCCATCGAGGACGCGGCCAAGTCCGCGGACGAGCAGATCAACGCGGTGATCAACGCCGGCTGACCGGCACGCGGGCAACACAGTGATCGACGCCGGCCGGCCGCCCCAGGGCGGCCGGCCCCGGCGCGACGCCAGGGACTGGAGTACCCGAGGAGCACATGATGAGTGCCGTTGACACACCGCTGGACAAGGTGCCGCGCCCGCGGCCGGCGGGACCGGGCCGGAAGCCGCGCCGCTTCGGCGGAGCCGCGCTCCCGTGGACGCTGCTCGCGCCGACCATCGGCGTCCTGCTGCTGGTCCTCGGCTATCCGCTGGTCCGGCTGGTCACCCTGTCCTTCAAGCAGTACGGCCAGGCCGAGCTCTGGCAGGGGCTGCCCGGCGACTGGCAGGGCTTCGCCAACTACACCCACGTCCTGGGGGACCCGGTCTTCTGGGGCGTCGTCCTGCGCACGCTGCTCTTCACTCTCGGGGCCGTGCTGCTGACGCTCGTCGCCGGCATGGGGGTGGCGCTGCTGATGCAGCGGGTCTCGGCCTGGGTCAAGGCGCTGATCAACATCGTGCTGGTGGCGAGCTGGGCGATGCCCGTCGTCGTCGCCATCACCATCTTCAAGTGGATGTTCGACAGCGACTACGGCGTCCTCAACTGGCTGCTCAGCCGGTTGCCGGGAGCCGACTTCAGCGGCCACAACTGGTTCACCGACACCAAGCAGGGCTTCCTCGTCATCACCCTCATGGTGGTGTGGGGTGCGATCCCGTTCGTCGCCATCACCCTGCACGCCGGCCTCACCCAGGTGCCCAAGGAGCTGGAGGAGGCCGCCCGCATGGACGGCGCAGGGCCGGTCAAGGTCTTCCGGCACGTCACCCTGCCGGTGCTCAAGCCGATCATCGTCATGCTGACGACGCTGTCGGTCATCTGGGACATGGGCGTCTTCCCGCAGGTCTTCCTCATGCGCGACGGCCACCCCGAGCCCGCGTACCAGGTGCTCACCACCTACTCCTACGACCAGGCCTTCGTCGCCAACGACTACGACGCGGGCGCGGCCATCGCCGTCGTCACCGTGCTGCTCCTCCTCGGAGTGATGGCCGTCTACATGCGCCAGATGCTGAAGATCGGAGAGGTGGAGTGACGACCATGCTCGACACGGCTCCCGCCGAGAGGACACCGGCGGCCGCTCCCGCCGCGCGTGCCCTCCGGCGGCCCCGGCACAAGGGGCGGACGGTCTACAACCTCCTCGGCCTGCTGGTCGTGGTGGTCTCCGGCTTCCCGGTCTACTGGATGCTCAACACGGCGTTCAAGCCCGCCAAGGACGCCATCGACCCCGACCCCAAGTTCTTCCCGACCGGCCTGTCCTTCCAGAACTTCTCCGACGCCCTGGACGTCGGCGACTTCTGGGGTTCCGTCGGCCGCAGCCTCATCGTCTCCGGCGCCACCGTCGGCCTCGGCCTGGTGATCGGCCTGCTGGCCGCGCTGGCCATCTCCCGCTTCGTCTTCCGCGGCCGCAAGGCCGTGATCGTCGCGATCCTCGCCGTGCAGATGGTGCCGCTGGTCGCGATGATCATCCCGGTCTTCCTGCTGCTCAACCAGATCGACCAGATCGACAAGCTCACCGGGCTCATCGTCACCTACCTGACCTTCGTGCTCCCCTTCACGGTGTGGACGCTGCGCGGCTTCATCGTCAACATCCCCAGGGAGCTGGAGGAGTCGGCGATGGTCGACGGCTGCACCCGCATGGGCGCGTTCTTCCGGATCATCCTGCCGCTGCTCGCCCCGGGACTCGTCGCCACCTCGATCTACGCGCTGATCCAGGCCTGGAACGAGTACCTGTACGCGATGCTCATCATGAGCCAGGAGAACCAGACGGCCACGGTGTGGCTCGGCAACTTCGTCACCTCGCGGGGCACGGACTACGCGCCGATGATGGCCGGTTCGACCATGATGGGCGTGCCCGTGGTGGTCTTCTTCCTGATCGTGCAGCGCAGGGTCGCCGCCGGACTGACCGCCGGCGCGGTGAAGGGATGACCGAGACCTTGAGCCAGATCCACGAAGGCGCCGCGGACACCGAGGCGCTCGTCCGCGACGCCCTCACCGTCCTGCAGCCGGGCTTCCACGGCACCACCGCACCCGAGTGGCTGCTGCGCAGGCTGGCCGAGGGACTGGGCTCCGTCGCCCTGTTCGCCCGCAACATCGAGTCGCCCGGGCAACTGGCCGCGCTCACCGCGCAACTGCGCGCCGTACGGCCCGACGTCCTGGTCGCCGCCGACGAGGAGGGCGGCGACGTGACCCGGCTGGAGGCCCGCAGCGGCTCCTCCTTCCCCGGCAACCTCGCCCTCGGCGCCGTCGACGACACCGCCCTGACCCGCGACGTCGCCGCCGAACTCGGCCGCCGGCTGGCCGAGTGCGGGGTCAACCTCAACTGGGCGCCCTCCGCGGACGTCAACTCCGACCCCCGCAACCCGGTCATCGGCGTGCGCTCCTTCGGCTCCGACCCGCTGCTGGTCGCCCGGCACACCGGGGCGTACGTCGAGGGCCTGCAGTCCGCCGGGGTCGCGGCCTGCACCAAGCACTTCCCGGGCCACGGCGACACCTCCGTCGACTCCCACCACGCGCTGCCCCGGGTGGACGTCGACCCGGACACCCTGCACGCCCGCGAACTCGCCCCGTTCCGGTCCGCCCTGGCCGCCGGCAGCAAGGCCGTGATGAGCGCGCACATCCTCGTGCCCGCCCTCGACCCCGACCGCCCCGCCACCCTCAGCCCCGCCGCGCTGACCGGACTGCTCCGCGACGAACTGGGCTACGACGGCCTGATCGTCACCGACGGCATCGAGATGCGCGCCATCGCCGACGTGTACGGCATCGAACGCGGCACCGTCCTGGCGCTCGCCGCCGGCGCCGACGCCATCTGCGTGGGCGGCGGCCTCGCCGAGGAGGAGACGGTGGTCGCCCTGCGCGACGCCATCGTCGCCGCCGTACGCGACGGCGATCTGCCCCGGGCGCGGCTCGCCGACGCCGCCGGACGGGTGCGGAGCCTGGCCGCCTGGGCCGCCGAGCACTCCGCGGCGCGGGCGGCCGTGGCACCGGACCCCGGGATCGGCCTGGTCGCGGCCCGCCGCGCGCTGCGCGTGACCCGCACCGAGGGCTACCCGCCGGTCACCGAGGCGCCCTATGTCGCCGCCTTCACCCCGGTCGCCAACATCGCCGTCGGCGACGAGACCCCGTGGGGCGTCGCCGCCGAACTCGACCGGATCCTCCCGGGCACGGTGACCGGAAGCTTTCGCGAAGGTGACGCCCTGACCGCACATGTGCTGAGGCCGGCGGGGCCTCGTAGGATCGTCGCAGTGGTGCGTGACGTGCACCGCCACCCCTGGATGGCCGAGGCGCTGGGCTCGCTGCTCGCCGCCCGTCCGGACACGGTGGTGGTGGAGATGGGCGTTCCGCAGGCGGCACCGTCCGGCGCGCTGCACATCGCGACCCATGGCGCCGCCCGAGTGTGCGGGCGGGCGGCCGCGGAGGTCATCGCGGGCAAGGAGGCCGGCGACTGAGGTCCGCCGCGGCTCATCTGTTCCGGACCCACCTGGAGGCCCAGAGAATGTCCGCCCCGACGCCGACCGGGCAGCAGCCGATGCCGGGCCGGATCATGTCCGGCGAGATGGCCGAGCAGCCCGCCGTGCTGCGCCGCATCCTTGACGAGGGCGCCCCGCGCATCCGGCGGATCGCCGAGCAGATCGCCGCGCGCAATCCGCGCTTCGTCCTGCTCACCGCGCGCGGTACCTCCGACAACGCCGCCCTGTACGCGAAGTACCTGGTGGAGGTGGTGCTCGGCAAGCCCGCGGGACTGACCTCCATGTCCACCACCACCGCGTACGGCGCCCGTCCGGATCTGACGGACTGCCTGGTCGTCACGGTCAGCCAGTCCGGCGGTTCACCGGACCTGGTGGCCTCCACCCGGGCCGCGCGCGAGGCCGGTGCGATCACCCTGGCGGTCACCAACAACGCCGGCTCGCCGCTGGCGGAGGTCTCCGAGTTCCACATCGACGTGCTGGCAGGACCGGAGAAGGCGCTGCCGGCGACCAAGACGTACACGGCCGAGCTGCTCGCGCTGTACCTGTTCGTCGAGGGCCTGCGGGGCGGCGACGGCAGCGCCGCGAAGATCCTGCCGGAGCTCGCGGAGCAGATCCTCGCCCGCCAGGACGAGGTCAAGGCGCTCGCCGCGCGCTATCGCTTCGCCGAGCGCCTGGTGCTCACCTCGCGCGGCTACGGCTACCCGACCGCGAAGGAGGCCGCGCTGAAGCTGATGGAGACCAGCTACATCCCGGCCCTGTCCTTCTCGGGTGCCGACCTGCTGCACGGCCCACTGGCCATGGTCGACAACGTCTCCCCGGTCATCGCGATCGTCACCGAGGGCAAGGGCGGCGAGGCGCTCCAGCCGGTGCTGGACCGGCTGCGCGGCCGTGGGGCGGACCTGGTGGTCATCGGCAACCGGGAGTCGGTCGACGCCGCCTCGGCCGGCTTCGTCCTCCCCACCGAGGGTGTCGCGGAGGAGGTGCAGCCGATCCTGGAGATCCTTCCGCTGCAGATGCTGGCCTACGAGGTGACCATCGCCCGGGGCCAGGACCCGGACGCGCCCCGCGCGCTGGCGAAGGTGACCGAGACCCGTTGAGCGGAAAGGGGCGCCGAGCCGCGAGCCGAGCCGGAAAGGGCCCCGACAACACTTCGGGCCGCGGCGCCGGGACGGGACCCTCAACCCGCCCAGCACCGCAGCCCGGAGCTGCCGTCGGCCCGTGGCGCGCGGGATGTGCGGTTCCCGCGGCCCGTGAGAGCCGACCATGAGGCCTGGCGCAGTCAGGGCAGAGAGCGCCCCGGCCTCGCTCCATCCTTCTGTGCGGGAAGGATGGAAGTTCGGTTGTGCGTCAATTCTGGACTAGACCACTAACAGCTGTCCATAAGTCGGCGCAGTCAGATCATAGGTCGTCGAGGACCTTTGTGGGGACTGGATGACGGCGCCTGCCATGAGCGCGGGTACGCTCATTTGCGTGCCCTCCATGAACGATCTCGTACGCCAGCACACGGACCTCGACGATTCCGATCTCGAGTGGCTCCACCTGCTGGTATCGGAGTGGCAACTGCTCTCCGACCTCTCCTTCGCGGACCTCGTGCTGTGGGTCCCGACCAGTGACGGGACCCGCTACGTCTCGGTCGCCCAGATGCGGCCGAACACCGGCCCGACGTCGTACCAGGACGACATGGTCGGCCACCTGGTGCCGCGCGGCCGGCGCCCGATGCTGGACGCCGCACTCGACGAGGGCCGGATCGTCCGGGAGGGTGACCCGGAGTGGCGCGAGGAGGTCCCGGTCCGGGTCGAGTCCATCCCGGTGCGCCGTGCCGGCCGGGTCCTCGGGGTCATCGCCCGCAACACCAACCTGCTCACCGTGCGGACCCCCAGCCGTCTGGAGCTCACCTACCTGCAGAGCGCCTCCGACCTGGCGCAGATGATCGCGGCGGGCAGCTTCCCGTTCCCCTCCGAGCAGGTGGACATGGACGCCTCGCCGCGCGTCGGCGACGGCCTGATCCGGCTCGACGCCGAGGGCGTCGTGCAGTACGCCAGCCCCAACGCGCTCTCCGCCTACCACCGGCTCGGCCTGGCGGCCGACCTCGTCGGCCACCACCTGGGCTCGGTCTCCGCCGAACTGGCGCCCTCACGGACCAAGAGCCACGAGGCGCTGGTGACCGTCGTCGGCGGCAAGGCGCCCCGCGAGACCGAGATCGAGGGCAACGGCGGCGTCATCCAGCTGCGGGCGATCCCATTGAGCCCCAAGGGCACGCACAACGGCTCCCTGGTGCTGCTGCGGGACGTGACCGAGCTGCGCCGCCGGGAGCGCGAGCTGATCACCAAGGACGCCACCATCCGGGAGATCCACCACCGGGTGAAGAACAACCTGCAGACGGTCGCGGCGCTGCTGCGGCTGCAGGCGCGGCGCATGGACTCCGACAAGGGCCGGGAGGCGCTGGAGGAGGCGGTGCGCCGGGTCGGCTCGATCGCGATCGTGCACGAGACGCTGTCGCAGAACCTCGACGAGTGCGTCGAGTTCGACGAGATCGCCGACCGCGTGCTGGCGATGGTCGCCGAGATCTCTCCGGGCCGGGTCACCGCGCGCCGCCGCGGGCGGTTCGGGATCCTGACGGCCGAGGTCGCCACCCCGCTGTCGATGGTCCTCACCGAACTGCTCCAGAACGCCCTGGAGCACGGCTTCGGGCCGGGCGAGCAGGGCACCGTAGAGGTGGCCGCCGAGCGGCGCGGGCCGAAGCTGGGGATCGCGGTGCGGGACGACGGGCGCGGCCTGCCCGCCGAGTTCGACCCGCAGCGGGCCGGCAACCTGGGGCTGCAGATCGTACGGACCCTGGTGGTGGGGGAGTTGGGCGGAACCTTCGACATGGTCCCGGCCGAGGAGCGCGGGACGAAGGTCGTGCTGGAACTGCCGCTGGAGGGCTGACGCCCACCGGTTCGGCCCGGCCGGTCCGGGGAACGCCGAAGCCCCGGCCGCTCAGGGAGCGGCCGGGGCTCTTCGCGTCGCGATGCTGCGCGGTTCGGAGGTGCTGCGCGCTGCGGCTCGGGGGTAAGCGAGTGCGTCAGGCGCTGGCGTTGCGGGCGCGGTTGCGGGCGGCGCGGCGCTTCATCGCGCGACGCTCGTCCTCGCTGAGGCCACCCCACACGCCGGCGTCCTGGCCGGTCTCAAGCGCCCACTGCAGGCACTGCTCCATCACGGGGCAGCGGCGGCAGACGGCCTTGGCTTCCTCGATCTGCAGCAGCGCAGGACCGGTGTTGCCGATGGGGAAGAAGAGCTCGGGGTCTTCCTCGCGGCAAACGGCGTTGTGACGCCAGTCCATGGCTGCTCCATCTCCTTGTGTTGCATGCAAGTTGCTTGTGAATGTGAACGCTTTCACGAATCCTCGAACACGGCACGGGACAGCGCCCAGTCTCCTGGTGCGGTCCCGCTGGGAAGTGGTGAGGATTCGGCTACCGAGGACGCCCGATGAGCGGCTGTCCCGATCGCCAGGAAGAGCCTCGCAAACCTGGGCTGCGGATACAACCCCTTCCGGAAAGTTTTTTTTGATTCCTCGGTGTCGGCTCCGTCACAGCCGTACTTCCATGGGGTGCAGGGCAGCCTAAACGTTCGAGTGAAAGGACTTTATGTCCTTCTGCTTACACAATCACACGCAGTGCACGGCGTACGCCTGTGAAGGTTGCGCTCATTCGCAGTCCCAGGTGGTCTCCGTCCACCTGGAACGGCAGTGGCGCCTGCGAATGCAAGGTGAAGTCCGTCAGATCGTGCAGGGAGGTCGCGTGCCTGCCCTCGGGCCCGCGCTCCGGGGTCGAACGCAGCAGCTGGGTGGCGTAGCGGGCCACCGCCGCGGTGGACAGCCGGGAGAGTCCGAGCACGTCGAGGGCGGTGTCGAAGGAGGCGCGGGGGGAGGCGTAGATCGGCCGGTTCCCCAGGTACGTCCACGGCGCGGTGTTGCAGACGAGGGTCAGGACGAGATCGGTCACCGGGTCCTCGCCGGGCCGCTCCAGGGTGATCGTGCCGGTGCGCCGGTTCGGTTCGGCGAGGAACTGCCGCATCACCTGGCGTATGTAGAGCGCGTGCGTCGAACGCTTTCCGTGCTCGCGCTGCTGTTCCACCCGCCCGACGACACCCGCGTCGAAGCCCAGCCCGGCGCAGAAGGTGAACCAGCGCGCCGGCACCCCCTCGTCCTCCGTGCCCGGGGTGCCGCTCACGAGGCCCAGGCCGACCGTGCGGGAGCTGCGCTCGCGCAGCGCGTCCAGCAGCGCGCCGGTGGCCTCCACGGCGTCGTTGGGCAGTCCCAGGGCGCGCGCGAACACGTTCGTGGACCCGCCGGGCACCACCGCGAGCTTCGGCAGCCCTTCCGGGTCGGGGCCGTTGTGCAGCAGGCCGTTGACCACCTCGTTGACCGTGCCGTCCCCGCCGAGGGCGACGACCAGCTCGATCTCCCCGCCCTCAGCGGCCTGACGAGCGAGGTCACGGGCGTGACCGCGGTACTCGGTCGCGGCGACCTCCAGCTTCAGGTCGCTGGCGAGCGCGTGCGCGAGGACGTCACGCGTCCGGGCGCTGGTGGTGGTGGCGGCTGGGTTGACCACGAGAAGGGCGCGCATCCCGCCAGCGTACCTACCGGACGGTACCGGGCCGCACCCCTGGTGGTCCGGAGACGGCGGCTACCCTGCTGGGGTGAGTGGCAATGAGAAGCCTGGCAACGAGAAGCCCGCGCGGCCGAACCGTACGCGCCGGCTCGCGGCGGCGGCCGCGGTCGCGGCACTGGAAGGCGCCGCCCTGGCGGCCTGGGGGATCGCGATGCTGGCCGTGGGGCTCCTCGGCGACCCCGACAGCCCGCGCCAGGCGGAGGCCGGGGGCGTGACCGTCCTCGCCCTGGCGGCCATGCCGCTGGCGGCCGCCTACGGTCTGTGGCACGCGCGGCGCTGGAGCCGCGGTCCCGCGCTGATCATCCAGCTCGTCGCACTCCCCGTCGCCTGGACCATGGTGCAGGCGGGCGGCCCCATGATCGCCGCGGGTGGTGTCCTGGGTGCGGCCGCCGTCGCCGAGCTGGTGCTCCTCGTCCACCCCGCGGCCACCGACGCCCTCGGGATCGGGCGCACGGCCGAACAGTGAACCGCGGCGCCCGGGGGCGCCGCCTTCACCTACGTCCGCCCGGTCGTCACTCCTCGACCAGGAGCTTGTCGCGCAGCTGGGCGAGCGTGCGGGCCAGCAGCCGGGAGACGTGCATCTGGGAGATGCCGACCTCCTGGGCGATCTGCGACTGGGTCATGTTCCCGAAGAAGCGCAGCAGCAGGATCTTCTTCTCGCGCGGCGGCAGCTGCTCCAGCAGCGGCTTGAGCGACTCCCGGTACTCCACGCCCTCCAGCGCGTCGTCCTCGGCGCCGAGGGTGTCGGCGACGGCCGGCGACTCGTCGTCGGTGTCGGGCACGTCCAGGGAGAGCGTGCTGTACGCGTTGGCGGATTCGAGGCCCTCCAGGACCTCCTCCTCCGTGATCTTCAGGTGTTCGGCCAGCTCGTGCACCGTCGGGGCGCGCCCGTGCTGCTGCGAGAGCTCGCCGGTCGCCGTCGTCAGGGCCAGCCGCAGCTCCTGAAGGCGGCGCGGGACGCGCACCGCCCAGCCCTTGTCGCGGAAGTGCCGCTTGATCTCGCCGACGACGGTCGGGGTGGCGTAGGTGGAGAACTCCACCCCGCGGTCCACGTCGAAGCGGTCCACGGACTTGATCAGCCCGATCGTGGCGACCTGGGTCAGGTCGTCGAGCGGCTCGCCCCGGTTGCGGAACCGGCGGGCGAGGTGCTCGACCAGCGGCAGGTGCATGCGGACCAGCCGGTTGCGCAGCTCGGCGCGCTCCGGGGAACCCGGCGGGAGCGTGCTGAGTTCCACGAACAGCGCCCGGGCCCCGGCCCGGTCGTGGGCCGCGTGGTGCCCGTGCTGCTCGTGGTCCTGCTCCTGCTCGTGGTGCTGCTCCTGCTGCTCCTGCGCCATGCGATCCGCCCGATCCGCCTGATCCGCCTGCCCGGCCGCCTCACTGCTCCCGAGACCGGCCACGGGACCGGTACCGGGATGCGGCCGTGCCTCGTGACGCCGCGCCGCGGGAGCGGGTACGGGGCGTCCGCGCACCCCCGGGGTGCTGCCTTCCAGATCGTTCACGGCGATTCCCCCGTTACAGCTGTCCCGGTCCGGCACCGCGCTTCTTGTGCAGGGCGATGCTCACGGTCTTGTCGTCGGCCACGCTGGACTCCACCTCGCCGGCCAGCGCGGACAGCACCGTCCAGGCGAAGGTGTCGCGCTCCGGGGCGCGGCCGTCGGTCGTGGGCGCCGACACGGTCACCCACAGGGCGTCCCCGACCAGGCGGAAGACGCAGCTCAGCACTGATCCCGGGACGGCCTGCTGCAGCAGGATGGCGCACGCCTCGTCCACGGCGATGCGCAGGTCTTCGATCTCGTCGAGGGTGAAGTCCAATCGGGCCGCGAGTCCTGCCGTCGCCGTACGCAGCACCGACAGGTAGGCCCCTGCCGCGGGCAGCCGGACCTCGACGAAGTCCTTCGACCCGGGCTCGCCTGCGATCTGGGACACCCTCACCTCCACGGTGGCACACGCACTGCCCTCATCGGCATTGCACTGATCTGGTTCGGTTCGCCAGCGACGCTATCGCGATCCGTACCCCGGTGTCGCCCGGACGGAGCACGGTCGCCGCCGTGAATGAGCCCTGACCCGGCACCCCACGACTGTCACCCATAGTAGGCGCATGGGCACGCAACGTGCCTAGTGGTCTGCGGACTCAATTCGAAAGAGATGTCGCTTTGTTGACGCGTGCCTGCTCAGCGAGGGCACGAAGGGGTTCGCCGGTCAGTCTTTGTACCGTCCATTCGTCCTGGGGACGGGCGCCCATCGCACGGTAGAAGGCGAGGGACGGCTCGTTCCAGTCCAGCACGGACCACTCGAAACGTTCGTAGCCCCGCTCGACGCATATGGCGGCGAGTCCGGCGAGCAGCGCCTTGCCGTGGCTGCCGCCGCGCGCGTGGGGGCGCACGTACAGGTCCTCCAGGTAGACCCCGTGGGTCCCGGTCCAGGTGGAGAAGTTCCTGAACCACAGCGCGAAGCCCACCGGCGCGCCCAGGGTGTCGTCCTCGGCGATGAGCGCGAAGACGGCTGGATCCGGACCGAAGAGCGCGTCGTGGAACTGCTGCGGGGTGGCGCGCGCACTGTCCGGCTCCCGCTCGTAGTCCGCGAGTTCGCGGACCATCGCGTGGATCTCCGGGACGTCGCCGGGGGTCGCGGCTCGGATCATGCCAGCAAGGCTAACCGGTCGGCCGTCCGGTCACGACGGCCGCCACCGTCGTCCCGGGCGCGAAGGCGCCCTCCTGGGCCAGTGAGAACAGGCCGTGCAGCATCTTCGCGACGTAGACGGAGTCCGGGACGAAGCCGTGCCGCCCGCCGAAGTCCTCCGCGAACGCCCGCAGCACGGGTGAGACGCGGGCGTAGCCGCCGTGGTGGAAGCGGTCGTCCAGCAGCCAGCTCCCGCGCGGCCCGCCGAAGGCCTCCTCCTGGAGCCGGCGTATCTCCCCGGCCAGGAATCCGCCGCCCTTGAGCACCGGGAACCCGACGGCCCGCTGCCCCGGACCGAGCCCGGCCGCCAGGCCCGCCAGGGTGCCGCCCGTCCCGCAGGCCACGCCCACGACGTCCGCCCTGCCGCGCAGCTCCTCCCCGAGGGCCGCGCACCCGCGCGCGGCGAGCGCGTTGCTGCCGCCCTCGGGGACGACGTAGGCGGGGCCCAGACGCTCCAGGAGGGATGCGAGGACCTCGGGCTCGGCCTTGCGGCGGTAGGTGGCCCGGTCGAGGAAGTGCAGCCGCATGCCGTCGGCGGCGGCCCGCGCCAGGGAGGGGTTGAGCGGGCGCCCGGCCAGCTCGTCGCCGCGGACGACACCCGTGGTCGCGATGCCGAGCAGCCGGCCCGCGGCGGCGGTGGCCCGCAGGTGGTTGGAGTAGGCACCGCCGAACGTCAGCAGACGGCCGTGGCCGCCGTCGAGGGCGGCCCGCAGATTCAGGTGGAGCTTGCGCCACTTGTTGCCGGGCAGGTCGGGATGGATCAGGTCGTCCCGCTTGACGAACATCCGTACGCCGCGCGCGGCCAGCCGCTCGTCGTCGTGCAGCTCGACCAGCGGGGAGGGCAGGCGGACGTCCGGGATCACCCGTCCATTGTGGCCGTCACCTGGGCGAGAGGTGGACGCGGTAGCCCGGGTGGTAGCGGAGGTTCGGCAGCGGCCGGGAGGGCCAGTCGCGCGCGTACGCGGGCGGCTGCCCGTTCGGCGGGGTCAGGACGGCGACGGGCTGGGTGCGGGCCAGCCGCAGGACGTCGTCCGGGGTCAGGTTCTCGTTGTGCCCCGCGGTCTGGCCGGAGGCGCAGCGCGCCTGGTAGCCGACGGGCGTCGCCATCGGCCCGGTGACCAGGCACGGCGGGCGCACCCCGAGCCGGGTCAGTTCGGCGGCCATGCGGGCGTAGTCGCCGTTGCCGATGGTCGAGCTGCGGACCGCGCGGTGGAGCACGATCTGCTGGGTGACGAGCTGCGCGAGCACGACGGCGACCACGGCGCCGGCGACGGCCGGCCGCAGCGCCGGCCGCACCCGTCCGGGGAGCAGGAGGAGGCACTGGGCGGCGGGCAGGGCGAGCAGGGCGTACGCCGGGAGCAGGAAGCGCGGCGCGGCGTAGTCGATGAGCACCAGATAGGGCAGCGCCAGGGACAGGCCGCACACGGCGGGCAGGTACCGCGCACCTGGCGCCTGCCCCTCGCGCCGCTGCGTGAGGGCGACCCCGGCCGCCACCAGGGCGGGCAGGGCGAACCACCACACGGCGTCACCCTTGTGCTGCCAGACGGCGTCGCAGGGGCGGCACAGCGTGTGCGAGGCGTCCAGGGTGCTGAGCTGGTCGGCGAAGGCCAGGTGCCAGCCGAGGCCGCCCTCGATGGCGTTCGCGCGGTCCATCCGGGCGAGGATGCCGCCGTAGGCGGTGAACGCCTCGACGACCCACTGGGCGCCGCCCAGCAGAACCCCGGCGGCGATGACCGCGAGCAGCACCAGGCGGCGCCGGCCGCGCAGGAAGAGCGCGGCGACGCCCAGCGGCAAAGCCAGCCACGCGGCGTCGTGCGGCCGCAGCAGGGTCAGCGCGGCGAACGCCGCTCCCAGACCGGCGAGCGCGGCCCGGCCGGTGTGGTCGGGTGCCGCCGCGCGCAGGTAGCAGCCCACCGCGATCAGGGCCACCAGCGCGACCCAGAGGTTGGGCATCGCCTGGGGGCCGTACAGCAGGGTCACCCACAGCCCGGCGAAGAGCAGCCCGCCCAGCGCCACCACCCGCGTGCCCAGCAGGGGCCGCAGCAGCCACAGCGCCAGGAACAGCGCCGCGCCCGACAGGACCGCCAGATAGACGCGGAGCGCCAGGGTCGACGCGGTCAGCAGCGCCAGCGGCGCCACGAGGGCCGGCACGCCCCGGGAGCGGGGCGCGCTGAAGAACGCGGAGGGGATGTCCGGGGAGACCTGGCTGACGTAGACCGACTCGTCCCAGCCGAGGCCCATGCCGGGCGCGACGACCAGGAGGAGCTGGACCACGGTGAAGAGCGCCGCCAGGCAGGCGAGCAGTCGGACCTCGGAGTGCGGGCGGCTGCGCGGCGGTGCGGCGTGGCGCGCGCGGGGCCGGGCATCCGGTGACGTCAGCTCATGCGTCGTCGCCATAGTGCGCCATGGCAACAGCCGTGACGCACGTGATCAAGGCGGCGCGCCGCTCCCCAGGGGGTGGCTCGGCCGGTGGGGTGAGCGGCGCCGGGGCGCGTTCGCCCGGGTGGGGGCGTCGCCGGGGACGACGGGCGGCGGGGCGCCTTCGCCGCTCTGTGTGGCGGTGCCTCCACCCGGCCGGGACGGCCGGGACGGCCGGGCGGCCGCGGCAGGGCCGCCACGGGCCCTCAGGCGGGCGTGGCGAGCCCGGCGAGGCCGCGTACCGGGCCGCACGCACCGCGCTGCGACTGCACGGCGCCCTCGGACACCGCCGAGTACGACCTGTCGCTGTGGCTGACCAAGGCCCGCGCGCTGCGCTCCGCCTGGGGCACCCCGGCCCGGTGCCGGGCCCGTGTGCTGGCGGAGACGCCCTTCTGAGCCCCGGGGGCCAGGAGGTCTCAGCGGACCGAGGCGTCGACCGCGCCCGTCAGACGCGCGCCCGCGGCCAGGGCGCGGTCCGCCCGGGCGGGCAGCGGCTGCTCCGCCCAGATCACCTTGCCCTCGGGGGTGTAACGCGTGCCCCAGCGCTCGGCGACCTGCGCGACCAGGAACAGCCCGCGGCCGCCCTCGTCGGTGGTGGCGGCGTAGCGCAGGTGCGGCGAGGTGCTGCTGCCGTCGGACACCTCGCAGGTCAGGGTGCGGTCCAGCAGCAGCCGCACCCCGATGGGCGCGGAGCCGTAGCGGATGGCGTTGGTGATCAGTTCGCTGAGCACCAGCTCCATGCCGAACGCCAGCTCCGACAGGCCCCACTCGTCCAGCTTCGCCGCGACGGCGGCCCGCATCCCCGACACCGCCGCGGGGTCCATGGGCACGTCCCATTCGGCGACGTGGTCGGCGGGAGTGGCGCGGGTCCGGGCGATCAGCAGCGCCACGTCGTCCTTGGGGCGGCCCGGCAGCAGCGCCTCCAGCACGGCCTGGCAGCTCTCCTCGGGCGGCCGGTCCGGGTGGGCGGCCAGCGCCTGCCTCAGCATCTCCATGCCGACGTCGAGGTCCCGGGTGCGGTCCTCGATCAGCCCGTCGGTGTACAGGACGAGATGGGTGCCCTCCGCCAGCTCCAGTTCCGCCGTCTGGAACGGCATCCCGCCCAGGCCCAGCGGCGGTCCTGCGGGCAGGTCGGGGAACTCCACGCCGCCGTCGGGGCGGACCAGGGCGGGCGGGTGGTGCCCGGCCCGCGCCATCGCGCAGCGCCGCGAGACGGGGTCGTAGATCGCGTAGAGGCAGGTGGCGCCCATGACGCCGGCCCCGACGCCGGTGCCGGACTCGTCCTGGTCGATCCGCCCGACCAGGTCGTCGAGGTGGCCGAGGAGTTCGTCGGGCGGCAGGTCGAGGGTGGAGAAGTTGTGCACCGCGGTACGCAGCCGCCCCATCGTGGCGGCGGCGTGCAGTCCGTGGCCCACGACGTCGCCGACGACCAGCGCCACCCGGTTGCCGGGGAGCGGGATCACGTCGAACCAGTCGCCGCTGACGCCGGACTGCGCGGGCAGGTAGCGGTGGGCCACGTCCAGGGCGCTCTGCTCGGGCAGCGCGCGCGGCAGCAGGCTGCGCTGCAGGGTCACGGCGAGGGCGTGCTCGCGGGTGTAGCGGCGCGCGTTGTCGATGTTGACCGCGGCCCGGGCCACCAGCTCCTCGGCGAGCGAGAGGTCGTCCTCGTCGAACGGCTCCGGCTTCTCCGAGCGCCAGAAGTTGGCGATGCCCAGCACCACGCCGCGGGCCTTGAGCGGGGCCGCGATCAGCGAGTGGATGCCGTACCCGACGACCCGGTCGGTGCGCTCGGGGTCCTGGGCGAGCCAGCCGGGGTCGGCGGAGAGGTCGGCGACGATCTCCGAGCGGCCGCTGCCGAAGCCCCGCGCCTGCGGGGTGGAGGGCAGGAAGTCGATCAGCTTGCCGAGCGGGTAGAGCGGCGCGTCGGAGCGGATGCCGTTGACGGCCGTCCGGCGCATGTCGGAGCCGGCGGCGCCGCTCGGCTCCTCGCCGCGCAGCACGGGGTCGGCCAGGTCGACGGTGACGAAGTCGGCGAAGCGCGGTACGGCGACCTGGGCCAGCTCCTCGGCGGTGCGCACCACGTCGAGGGTGGTGCCGATGCCCAGGCCCGCGTCGTAGAGCAGCTTGAGGCGTTCCCTGGCGGCCTCGGCGCGGCCGGAGAGCGCCCGCAGCTCGGTGGAGTCGCGCAGGGTCGCGATCGAGCCCCTGGGGCCGCCGTGGCCGTCGGTGGGCCGCTGGTTCACCGCCAGCAGGCGGTCGCCGGCCGGGAGCACCTCGTCGGTGGCCACCCGCCGGGAGGTCAGCAGTTCCACCGTGCCGGGGTCGAGCCCCGGCAGGTCGGTGATCCGCCGGCCCTCGGCGTCGGGGGCGAGGTCCAGCAGACGCTTGGCCTCGTCGTTGGCGAGCAGCAGCCGCCCGTCGTCGTCGACGATGAGCACGCCCTCGCGCACGGAGTGCAGCACCGTGTCGTGGTGCTCGTACATGCGGGCCATCTCGGCCGGGTCCAGGCGGTGGGTCTGCCGGCGCAGCCGCCTGGCGATCAGTGCCGTGCCGCCCATGGCCAGGGCGAGCGCCGCCGCGCCGGCGCCGAGGATGATCGGCAGCTGCCTGGCGACCACACCGGTCACGTTCTCGACCTTCATACCGGCCGACACCAGGGCCACGACCCGCCCGTTCGGGTCGTCGACGGGGTCGAAGACGGGCACCACCGCCTGGACCTCGTGGCCGAGGGGGCCGTGCACGCTCTCCGTGTACACCTTGCCCTGGAGCGACGGCTCGATGGTGCCGACGAACCGTTCGCCGATCCGGCCGGGGATCGGGTGCGTGTAGCGGATCCCTTGGGTGTCCATCACCACGATGAAGTCGACCCCGGCCTCCTTGCGGGCCAGTTCCGTGATCGGCTGGAGGGTCCTGGAGGGGTCCGGTTCCTTCAGCACGTCCACCAGGCCTGGGGAGCGCGCGAAGGTGCTCGCCGCCGCTGTGGAACGGGCGACGGCATCGCGCTCGCTGTCGTGCCGGGACTGCAGGACGAGCGCGAACACGCCGCAGGCGACGAGCAGCACCACGACCGCCACCTGCAGGATGAAAACCTGTCCGGCGACGCTCCGCGGGCCCTTCTCGGTCAGTGACCGCATTGACACGCCCCGAATCGGTCGAAAACGTCGACCATGTCGACATTTCTAACACTGCCCGGGTTGCCGTTGCCATAGGCCACGAGGTCCCCCGACCGGATGCCGGGCCCGCGCGCCGGCGTTCGCCGCGGGGCCGGGCCCGGTGGCCGGCGGGGGATCGAGCGGGGGATCGGGGCGACCGCCCTCAGAGGTGGCGACCGCCCTCAGAAGTGCAGCTCGGCCGGGAAACCGGTCCAGCGCAGCTCCTCCGGAAGGTGCCGCATGTCGTTGAGGAGCAGCACCGAGTTCGGGCGGCCGGGCGTGTAGCGGATCACCGTCAGGGCGGCGTGCGCGTGGTTGAGGCTGAGCCAGCGCCAGCGGGGTGCGTCCAGGGCCGCCGACACCAGCCAGCCGATCAGGAAGTTGTGCGTCACGAGCAGCTCGTGCGCCGCCTTGCCCGCCGCCATCGGCCCGGCGAACCGGGTCAGCGCCTCGGCGGCCAGCTGCGGCCCCCAGGCCCGCTCCTCGGGGGAGAAGTGGTCCAGGAAGCGGGAGAGGTAGTACGCGCTGTCCGGCGGCAGCTCGGACTCCGCGGGGAAGTAGGGCGGGTAGTCCCCCGCGAGGTCGTCGGCCGTCACCGGCACCCCGCCTCCCAGCCGCTCGCCGATCAGCGCCGCGGACTGGGCGGCCCCCGGCAGCGGACCGTGGTGGACGGAGGAGATCGGGGAGCCGCGCAGCCGCTCGCCGAGGAGTCCGGCCTGCCGGAAGCCGTTCTCCGTGAGGCCGCTCTCGTCCGGCAGCGCCTCGGCGTGCCGGGTGAGGTAGAGGTAGCGGCTCGCCGTTCCGGTCATGCCCTGCCCCTCTCGGGTGTCGACGACGTGGGTGTCCTGCGCGCGGTCGTACGCGTGGGGCGGGGACGGTGCGGAGGGACGCTCCGGTCTCCGGTGACGCGGCGGCCGCATGGGGCGACGCCCCGCGCGCGGGCCGTGGTTCCCGCCGCGCCGCGGCGGCACACCGCAGGATGATCCCATGAGCGGGATGTATGTCCACCCGTCCGACGGCCCTCGGTGAGGGCGCGCGGTGGTCCGCGCGTGACTTCGGGGGGCGCGCGCCGCCCCTTGCGGTTCGTCCGCCACCAGGGCCGCGGGCAGGGGCCGTTGGTGTGCGGATGCGGGGTGCGCCCGCCGCCGTACGATGAGAAGCGGGCCGTCGGCGAGACTGCGGGAGGCCGCGATGGACAGGACGAGGGTGACCGGCCGTCACTACGGGGTTCTGGGGCTCGTCGTCGCGGCGGCGGTGGTGCTCGCGGTCGGGCTGGGCGTGCCGATCGGCGCGATCTTCATCCTCGCCGTGGCCCTGCTCTGCCCGCTGATGATGTTCGTGATGCTGCACGCCCTGCGCGGGCCGGACGCCCACCGCCACTCTGTCGTGGAGGCCATCGACAGCACCGGCCGCCGCGGCCGCTCCTCGTCCGGGGCCCGGCCGCCGACCTAGCGGTCTCCGGCCGCCAGGCTCGCCCGGGCGGCCCGCTCGACCAGCAGGGTCCGCTCGCGCTCGTTGCGGGTCAGGGACGCGGCGCGCAGGAACTCCTCGCGGGCCTCGGCGTGCCGGCCGAGCCGCTCCAGCAGGTCACCGCGGACGCTCGGCAGCAGGTGGTAGCCGCGCAGCGCCGGCTCGTCGGTGAGCCGGTCCACGAGCGCGAGCCCCTCCCGCGGCCCGTACGCCATGGTGACCGCGACCGCCCGGTTGAGTTCCACCACCGGGGTCGGCGTGCGCCGCGCCAGGACCGCATACAGCTCCGCGATCCGCCGCCAGTCCGTGTCCCGCGGGTGCAGGGCGTGGGCGTGGCAGGCGGCGATGGCGGCCTGCAGCGTGTACGGGCCGGGCGGACCGCCCGCCGCCTCGGCGCGGGCCAGGGCGGCGAAGCCGCGCCGGATCAGCAGCTGGTCCCAGCGCCGCCGGTCCTGGTCGGCCAGCAGGACGGGCTGCCCGTCGGGGCCGGTACGGGCCGCGGAGCGCGAGGCCTGGATCTCCAGCAGCGCGGCCAGGCCGTGCACCTCGGGCTCCTTGGGCATCAGCCCCGCCAGCACCCTGGCCAGGCGCAGCGCGTCCTCGCACAGTGCCGGGCGCATCCAGTCGTCGCCCGCGGTCGCCGAGTAGCCCTCGTTGAAGACCAGGTAGATGACCTCCAGGACGGAGGAGAGCCGCTCGACCCGCTCGGGACCGTGCGGCTGCTCGAAGGGTACGTCCGCCTTCGCCAGCGTCCGCTTCGCCCGGACGATGCGCTGGGCGACGGTCGCCTCCGGCACCAGGAAGGCGCGCGCGATCTCGGCCGTCGTCAGACCGCCGAGCAGCCGCAGCGTGAGCGCCACGCGGGCCTCGGTGGACAGCACCGGGTGGCAGGTGGTGAAGACCAGCCGCAGCAGGTCGTCCTCGATGTCGCCGTCGGCGGCGGCCTCCGCCGCGGCGAAGTCCGGCTCGTACGCCCCGCCGCCCTCCAGGGTGTGGCCCAGTTCCCGGAGCTTGCGCGCGAAGACCTCCTTGCGGCGGACGAGGTCGATCGCGCGGTGCTTCGCCGTGGCCGTCAGCCAGGCACCGGGGTTGTCCGGGACGCCGGCCCCCGGCCACTGCTCCAGTGCGGCGACCAGGGCGTCCTGGGCGAGTTCCTCGGCGACGCCGATGTCGCGCACGATCCGCGCGACACCGGCGATCACCCGGGCCGACTCGATCCGCCACACCGCCTCGATCGCGCGGCGGGCGTCATCGGTGCCTGAAGCGGGAGCCGAAGCCGTCACAGCCACCCATCAGAGCAGCCGCTCGCGGCGAGGGCAACCGGCGGCCGGCCGCGGCGCTCAGGAGAGCTCCGGGGCCTCCTCGACCTGCCGCAGCTCGCAGGTGATCTCCCAGGCGTCGCCGTGGACCTGGAGGAAGCGCCTGGTCCACTCCACGGCCTCCTCCTTCGACTTCGCCTGGATGATCGCGTAGCCGCCGATGAACTCCTTGGACTCGGTGAAGGGCCCGTCGACGACGGACAGCTTCCCGTGGTCCCAGTGCAGCCGCGTCCCCTCGGAGGTGGGCCGCAGCCCGGCCGTGTCCAGCAGCACCCCGGCCTTGGACATCTCCTCGATGAGCCTGCCCATCTCCTCCATCAGCCGTTCGTCGGGACCGCCCTCGGGGACGTTGTCCTCGTTGATCCGGATCAGGGACATGAAACGCATCGCGTGCTCCTTCTTCGTGTACCGGAGGGGATCCTCCCCGCTCCTGCCTACGCGTCGAACGGGCGGCGCGCGGATCGACACGTCGGCGGAAGTTTTTTCCGAGGCACGCGCTCCGGGTCGTTCCGGGCCCCCGGCTCTCACTCCGGGGCAGTGGGCGCCGCGGGCGTGAACGGGCGGCAGCCGGGTCACAGGGGCGCGGACACGCTCGGCAGGGGGCGGGCGCCGGCGGTCAGCACCTCCATACAGGCGAGGTAGAGATACGCCGGGCCGGTGAGTTCGGCGTCGTCCCCGGAGCAGAGCCACAGGGCCGGGTGCCGGGCGGGGCGCCGAGGGTCGGCGGCGGCGAGCCATCCGCCCCGGGTGAGGAACCGCAGCCCGAGCGGGGACCAGACGTCCCCGGCACGGGGCGGCACCAGGAAGTACAGGAAGCCGCAGCGCCGGTCCCACATGGCGGGCCCGACGGGTGCGGAGCCGTCCCGCAGACGCGCGAGGACCTGGTGGCCGGGCCGCTCGGGGACTCTGACGGCGTCCCACCGGTGCCCGGCGGGCAGCAGGGCCACCCCGTTCCTGGCACGCGCCCACTCGTCGAGGCGGCGCCGTGGGCCGTCGGGTCCGGCGGCGAGCCATGCCGCGAGGGCGGGCCCGCAGAATTCGTCGCACATACCACTCCCGGGTTCTGCTGCAAGTGATCAGCGTGCGGACGGCGGTCCGGCCGGGGGAGTCGACGCAGCATGCATATATCTGCGGTCGGCATGTGCTGAGAGCAATGCCCATGACGTTGGATCACTTGATCGGATGGGGCAAAAGCGGCCAGTTTTGGGCAACCGGGTTTCGGGGGCGTTGATCACCTCTAGATTCCGTCCGACGTGACCGGCGCCGGGCGTGACGCGCCGCGCCCCGGAGCGTTGAAGGTACGGGTTTCGGAGAAGGGAGGGCAGTTTTGGCGACGCCGGCTAAAACCGCCCGGAGGAGCGTGGAATCGCTGTCGGGATTCCGGCATGCGGACCGCCTTCGCGGGGGAGCCCGGTGGGGTGGGCCGGCGGAAGCGGGTCCGCGCCGCGTCGTCCATGGCCATTGGACGAGTTGTCTGATGGCATTGGACGCTAGCCCCTGGTCCGTCCCGCGGCAAGTATTTCGCGGCAGTTCGCTCCGCACGGCGTGGCACACCGGGGTGAAGGTGCAGGTGAGGGGGTGTGGGTCCGGGCCGGGTGGGTGGGGCCGCTGTAGACTCGGCCTCACTCGGACGGGTCAACCGACGTGCTAGCAGGAAGAATCCATCCCGTGGTGAACGCACTGCAGGAACTGATCAAGCGCCGGCTGGAGCAGCGGGGCTGGTCGTACGGCGAGGTGGCACGGCGCGGTGGTGTCCCGCGGTCGACGGTGCATCACCTGGCCACGACCGCGCGGGTGACCCGGATGCCGCAGCAGTCCACGCTGGAGGGCCTGTCACGGGGCCTGGAGCTGCCGTTGGAGGCGGTGCGCCGGGCCGCGGCCGAGGCCTGCGGGATCCACCTGTACGTCGAGGACGGCACCGGCACCACCCCCGACCCCGAGGTCGCCACCCTCATCGCCAGCGTCCAGCAGCTCTCCGAAGCCGACCGCCGACACGTCACCGCCCTCGTCGAATCCCTCCTCCGCAGCTCCACGGAGCCGCGGTCGCAGGCCGGTCCGGAGTCCGGCTGACCCTCCGGGGCGCACGCGGGCGCAGGGAACATCGCAACGCCAATCGCCGCCCGGCGTCTACTGCGGCTGGCCCGGTCCGTCTGGTGCAGCAGCGCGCTGATTTGGCCGTTGCCGCTGTCCGCTGACCGGTACCGCGCGTGCGATTGGCCATGCCCATGCCGTTCCTGACGGTGCGTGTGGTGGTGAAGTAACCCAGAACGGACAAAGAGCGGGGAGCGCGGGGATACTCTCTCCAGTCTCGGGACGAGTTCGCGGACCCGAGGCCTCCGGTGAGAGGGGTGCACGTGCTTGTCGTTCAAGGGGCGACCGCCACCGCTGTCGTCCGCCACCGGACCGGAGAGCCGGTGGTCCTGCTTTCCGGCGAACTCCCCGCGGTCCTCACGACGGCCGCCCTGAACGAAGTACTGAATCTGGCGGCGGCCGTCCTCACGGCCGAGGAGATGGCCCTCTTCCGCAGCTGCCTGACCGCACTGCGTTGCGGGGAGAAACTCCAGGAACGCCGTATCGAGGTCAGCGGCGCCGTCCTCACCGTCTACAGCAGTTGAGCGGCGGGGCGGGCGGAACGGAATGCGCACAGGGGTGGGCCCCCGGGAAAGTCCCCTTCCCGGGGGCCCACGTCACGGGTGGCCGGTTCAGTAGCGGTAGCGGCAGTCGCAGTCGCGGTCCAGCCAGGAGCGGCCGAACCCGAAACGGTCGTACCGCTGGTGGGCGAAGCCGTAGCCGCGGCCGTGGCCCCGGCCGCGGTCCCAGCGATCGTCCCACCTGCCGTACCCCCACAGGCGTGGCCCGCAGCGACCGCGGTCGCCGCCCCAGCGGCCGTGATCCCCGCCCCAGCGGCCGTGATCCCCGCCCCAGTTGCCGTGGCCGGCGGTCCGGTAGTGGCCGGACGCGGAATGGGACGGGGCGGCCGATGCCGTCGCCGTCATCGGGACCGCCATGGCGACCGTGGCCAGTGCTGCCGTTGCGGCAGCGCGAACGAATTTTCTCACCGCATTTCTCCTCAAACTCGGTGAATTGCCGGATGGCCCGCCAGACGTTACTCGGGACTTGTGCGGCATTCAGCCCGCCGATCGGGCCAGGGCGGCCGAACGGGCGACGGCCCGTCATGACCCCGATGTGCCGGGAAAACCGCCTCTGAGCTTTGGCGGTGAATATTCCGTGACCTCTCCGGACGGGCCCGGAAAACACTCTCCAGGGTGATCCGCATTCGGCATGTCGCCCGTGTCGGGCGTTTTTGGAAATGCCCCGGGAAATGCAGTCAAAAGAATCGGAATTCGGATCGGGTCAACTGCTGTAGACGGTGAGGACGGCGCCGCTGACCTCGATACGGCGTTCCTGGAGTTTCTCCCCGCAACGCAGTGCGGTCAGGCAGCTGCGGAAGAGGGCCATCTCCTCGGCCGTGAGGACGGCCGCCGCCAGATTCAGTACTTCGTTCAGGGCGGCCGTCGTGAGGACCGCGGGGAGTTCGCCGGAAAGCAGGACCACCGGCTCTCCGGTCCGGTGGCGGACGACAGCGGTGGCGGTCGCCCCTTGAACGACAAGCACGTGCACCCCTCTCACCGGAGGCCTGGTGGGCCCAGGCGCCTCGGGGATCGAGAGGATAGCCACCGGTTCGTCGTGCTTCGCCCCCTCTGCCGGGACTTCCCCACATCGGGCAGGGGGCGGATTGACCCGTTCGAGTGATATCGGGTGAGCGGGGCCGGCTGGCCGCGACGCCTTCGCCAGGGCCCTCACCTGTCGTTTCCCTTGCGAGCCAGCCCTGTTGACGGTCAGTCATGAACCCGAGTCGCTTGCCGGGGCCGGAGTGCCCGGCTACTGTCCAACGCCGTCAGACAGATCGTCCGGTGTGGATGGACGGGTTCTGGGACCCGGTCCCTGTCCGCACCCTCGTCCGAAGGATCCCCGAATGCTCGACATGCGTGAGCTGGACACCGAGTCCGCGGAGCTGCTGCCCGGCCGTGAGGCCCTGGGCAAGCTCAAGTTCAGCTTCGTCAAGACCACGCACGTGACCAAGCACGTCGCCCACGTGGACGCCCACAACGAGTCGCTCGCGGCCAACGAGTGGTCGCCGTACGCGGTCGCCCAGTCGCAGGCCACCCAGGCCATCAACATCCGCCAGTAGTCCGCGGCCCACCTCCTTCCGCATACCGAGAAAGGTATCCCTCCCATGAACATGGACCAGCTCGACGCCGAGTCCGCGGAGCTGCTGCCCGGCCGTGAGGCCCTGGGCAAGCTCAAGTTCAGCTTCGTCAAGACCACGCACGTGACCAAGAACATCGCGCACGTCGACGCCCACAACGAGTCGCTCGCGGCGAACCAGTTCTCCCCGTTCGCGGTCGCCCAGTCCGAGGCCACCCAGGCCATCAACATCCGCCAGTAACAACACCCGTACGTGTGCGGACCGCGCCCGTCGTGGCGCGGTCCGTCTCGGGAGGAAGAGCAGGACGGTGACGGAAAGTCACATTGCTCAGGGCCCCGGTCCCACGGGGACGGCGGTGTACGGCGCGGACGTGATCGAACCCGCCCCCTTCGACACGGGCTTCCCCGTCCCGCGACTGGGCGCTGGCCTGCAACTCCTCGGCGAGTACAAGGGTTCGGGGACCACCGAACCCCGGTACATCGTCCGCCGGGGGGACGGGCAGGTCGTGCAGCTGAGCCGGCTGCTGTACCTGGTCGCCCGCGCCATCGACGGGCGGCGCGACACGGAGACCATCTCCCACCGGGTGAGCGGGCGCTTCGGCCGCGAGGTCAGCGCCGAGAACGTGCACTACCTGATCGAGAACAAGCTCCAGCCGCTGGGTGTCACCGTCCCCTTCGGCCAGGAGGACGACGAGGTCACCGGGCCCACCGCGGACCTCCTGCTCGTCCTCAAGGGCCACCGCGTCATCTTCCGCGAGCGGCAGGTCGCCCGGATCGCCCGCTCCCTGGCCTGGCTGCACCGTCCCCTGGTGGTGGCCCTGGTGCTCGCGACGGCGGTCGCCATGGAGATCTGGCTGTTCGCCCTGCACGGGGCGATGACCCCGGTGCTGCAGGTGCTGGAGCAGCCGGTGCTCATGCTGGTGGTGTTCGCGCTGACCGTCGCCTCGCTCGTCTTCCACGAGTTCGGGCACGCCTCCGCCTGCCGCTACGGCGGGGCCCGCCCCGGGGCCATCGGCTGCGGCATCTTCCTGATCTGGCCGTCGATGTACACCGACGTCACCGACGTCTACCGGATCGGCAGGGGCGGGCGCATGCGCACGGACCTGGGCGGTGTCTACTTCAACGTCGTCTTCATACTGGCCCTGGCCGGCGGCTACTTCGTCACCGGGCAGTCCTTCTTCCTCGCCGCCATCTACCTGGCGCACTTCGAGATCATCGAGCAGCTGATGCCGGCCGTCCGGCTGGACGGCTACTACATCCTCGGCGACCTCGCCGGCGTCCCGGACCTCTTCGGCAAGATCAAGCCGATCCTGCGCAGCATGCTGCCGGGCCGCCCGGTGCCGCCCGAGGTCTCCGACCTCAAGCGCTCCGCCCGGATCATCGTCACCGTCTGGGTGCTGACGATGGTGCCCCTGCTGCTCGCCGAGCTCGGCTATGTGCTGTGGAACCTGCCGCGCCTGCTCGAGACGAGCCTGCGGTCCCTGGCCGAGCAGCTGACCGGGACCGGCTCCGCCTTCGCCGACGGCCAGTTCGCCGCCGGGGCGGTCGGGGTCATCGGCAGCCTCATGCTGCTCTTCCCGCTGGCCGGTGCGGCGTACCTGTCGGTGCGCCTCGGAGGCCGGCTCGTCCGCCACGTCGTCCGCGCCACGGAGGGGAATCTCCGGCTGAGGCTCCTCATCGGCGGAGCCACGCTGGCCGGAGCTGCGGCGCTGTGCGCCGCGTGGGTGGGCGGGGTGACCCCCAAGCCGCTGCCGCCGCAGCCGCCGATCGCCCCCATCCTGCAACCGGGGGTGCCCGAGATCCGGCCCCCGCGCCCCGTCGCCCCCGCTCCGCTGCCGAGCCTCACCACACCCCCGGTGACCGTGGCCGCGGCCGAGCCGTCGACGAGCGGTCCCTCGGCCTCACCCTCGGAGTCCGGTTCGGCCGACGCCTCCGCGTCAGCGAGCGGCAGTCCCTCCCCGGCCAGGTCGCCGAGCCCCCGGCCGACGCGCAGCGAACCGGAGCCGAGCAGCACCCGGACCACGGCCACGGCGGGGCCGAGCCCGTCCGCGAGTTCTCCGACCGCCTCGCCGTCGGACTCCGCGACGCCCTCGGAGCCCCCCGTCCCGAGCTTCACCGTGTCCTTCCCCGCGCCCCTGCCCACCTGACGCGGGCCGACGCTCTCCCTCCCACCGATATTCCTTCCATCCGTACAGGAGAAGTCCGTGACGCACCGAAAGCCCCGTACCAGCACGGTGGGCCGCCAGGCCGTCCGGCTGGGCATGCTGACCACCGCCGGCCTCGTCGCCCTCGCCACCGCGGCCCCGGCCGGCGCGGCACCGGGGTCGCGCATCCCCCGCAGCGTGGGCGCCGTCGTCGACGAGGCGCACACCCTCGCCAACCGGGCGCACCCGGTCCAGTACGACGAGGAGTTCTCGATCCACCAGTTCGGGCCGCTCGTCGCCGCCGCCGCGCACAACCGGGCGGTCGCCGCCTCCGTCGGCTGCTCGCCCTCCCGGCCGTGCCGTTCGATCGCCCTCTCCTTCCAGATCGTCACCACCTCCGGTGTCGACCTGCGCAGGATCAACGCCACGAACATCAGCCGGGCCGTCAACCAGCACTGCACCGGATGCCAGACCTTCGCGGGCGCCTACCAGTTCATCGTGGCGACCCCGCGGCCGCTCACGCTGAGCGCCCGTGACCGGAACCGGCTCGCCGACATCCGGCGCAGGGTGGCCGAGCTGAGGCGGTGCGGCGACCCGGTGCCGGAGATCGAGCGCCGCGCGGACGCCCTCGCCGCCGAGGTCAGGGCCGTCCTCGACCGGGCCGCGGCGGCGGTGCCGGCCGGAGCCGGCGCCAGCCCGCTGCGGGAGTTCCGGCCCACCGTGACCATGCACCGCCACGTCAGCTGACGCCCCCACCGCTTCCGGGCCGGGGGCGCGTCCCTCACCTCCCCAAACCCCCAGACGCGTCCCCGGCCCGGGACCACGACCGGCCTTCGGAGGCATGAAGTGCCCAGACGATACCCGCCCGAGCTGCGCCGCCAGGCCCTCGACCTGCTGGTCGCCGGCGAGCCCGTGAAGAAGGTCGCCCTGGACCTCGGCCTCGGGGACCAGACGATCTACCAGTGGCGGCGCACGCACCTGCCGCACCTGGGCAGGCCGCGGCGCTCGCCGGTGGGCGCCGCCGAGCTGAACGCGGCGCGCAGGCGCATCACCGAACTGGAGACCGAACTCGCCGTGCACCGAAGGGTGACAGAACTGCTGCGCGATGTGGTGTCCCCAAAAGGCGATTCGAGGCCGTGCAGGTGATGGCCGGGGAAGGTCTCCCGATCCGGACCGCGACGCGCGTCCTCGGCATCTCCGAATCGGGGTACTTCACCTGGCGCGGCCGGCCTCCCTCGGCCCGCTCCACCCGGCACCTGTGGCTGACCGACCTCATCGCCGCCATCCACTCCGCCTCGCGCGGCACCTTCGGGTACCGGCGCATCCACGAGGAGCTCACCCTGCGGCACGGCGTCACCGTCAGCCACGGCACCGTGGAGCTGCTCATGCGGCGCGCCGGGCTGCAGGGCCGCCCCGGCGTGCCCGACCGGCTCTGGGTGACGGACGCCGTCGAACTCGCCACCGGCCAGGGCCGACTGCTCTGCGTGATCGTGCTCGACGCCCACGCCCGCCGGCTGATGGGGTGGAGTACCGGCTCCGCACCGGCCGCCGCCGTGGCGGCGGACGCCCTGAGCAGGGCGGTGCTGCGGCAATCCGTCCACCCCGGGCCCCGGCCCGAGGGGCGCTTCACCACGCTCGTCTTCACCGAACGCGCCCACGCCCGGGGGCTGGCACCCCCCACCGGTCTGGTCGCCGACCGGAACGACCACGCCGTGATCGGAGCCTTCTGGGCCCGGGCACGGACCGAACTCCTGGACCACCGCGAATGGCACAGCCGGCTCGACCTCACCACAGCCCTGTCCGACTACTTCGAGGGAATCCGAGCATGACCGTGGACCGACCGACGCCCCCGCTGCCGATCTCCTACCTGCTGCGCTCCCAGATCCGACCGGGTCAGACCCTGCCGCCCACCCAGGCGCACCAGGTCATGCTGCACTGCGCCCTCGACGCCGCCGGCGTCCCGGTCCGCCGCGACGACGCGGACGCGGTCGCCAGGATCGCCGAACTCGACTACGCCACCGTCAACGCGGTCATCGCGTGGTTGCGCGTCATCAGACCGGCGGCGTGCTGAATGTCCGGGACCACATCTCCGGGGCGCCTGCTGCCACGCCTCGCGTACGGTCGCGCACTGCTCGGAGCGCTGACGGCGCACCGCCTCGACCGGCCGCGGGCCGAGCCGATGACCTCGCTGTGCGGCCTGGACCGGAGCGGCTTCCTGCACCGCTGCCGCAGCGCGGGCGGCCTAGGGGCTGCGGAGGAGGGATTCGACGAGGGCGGTGACGTGTCGGCGGTCGGCTTCGGAGAGCTGCTGGACGCTGGCGATGAGGGTGGCGACCTCGGGGTCGGGGGTGGTGCCGGTGCCGTCCTCGACGTACAGGTGGATCCCGCAGGCCTCGGCCGCGGCCCGGCGCACCGCCTCCAACGGCAGCTCCAGGCCCCGTGACAGGCCCTCCAGCGTGGACTGCTGCGGCATCCGGGTCACCCGCGCGGTCGTGGCCAGGTGATGCACCGTCGACCGCGGGACACCACCGCGCCGTGCCACCTCGCCGTACGACCAGCCCCGCTGCTCCAGCCGGCGCTTGATCAGTTCCTGCAGTGCGTTCACCACGGGATGGATTCTTCCTGCTAGCACGTCGGTTGACCCGTCCGAGTGAGGCCGAGTCTACAGCGGCCCCACCCACCCGGCCCGGACCCACACCCCCTCACCTGCACCTTCACCCCGGGTCCCGGGAGCGGTTCCGCCACGGGGGCGAGTCCATCAAAACCGGGTCGCCCCGCACACGGACTTCCGCGGTTTTGCCCCCGCTCTTCCGCAGCGCGTGCGTCGGCGCGCGCGGGAGCGCGAGTGACGGCTCGGGACGGCGCGCCGGTACTCCGCGGAAGCGCCCCCCGGGCCGTCACTTGCCTCCGGCCCGGGGGCGCATACGACCGCGCCCGGTCCGGGACGGCCCTTGCGGGGCCGCCCGGACCGGGCGCGTATCGCCGACGGCAGGTCAGGCCTTCTTCGTCTCCTGGAAGATGGCGTCGATCTGGTCGATCAGGTCGAGCAGCTTCTGGCCGGTCGCCGGGTCGGTCGAGGCCTTGGCGGCGCTGCCCGCCTTCAGCGCGTCGTTGAAGAGCTGGTGCAGCTGCGGGTACTTCTCGAAGTGCGGGGCCTTGAAGTAGTCGCTCCACAGCACCGACAGGTGGTGCTTGACGAGCTCCGCGCGCTGCTCCTTGATGACGATGGCGCGGGCCCGGAAGTGCGGGTCCTCGTTGGCCTGGTACTTCTCCTGGACCGCCTTGACGGACTGCGCCTCGATGCGGGCCTGGGCCGGGTCGTAGACACCGCAGGGCAGGTCGCAGTGAGCGCTGACCTTGACCTTGGGCGCGAACAGGCGAGCGAGCATGACTGTCCTTCCTCGTGATCGTCTTTCCACCAGGGAGATTACTCCCCTGTCGAGTGGTTTTCTCGGGTGCCCCTTGGTGCTTAGGACAAAAGTCTGGTGTCACCCTGAGGCTGATGGAGGATGGAGAGGGAGGCCGAGCATGCGCGAGGCTTGGGCCGGGCAGAGGAGGAGCGTGCCGTACCAGCTGGTCGAGGTGACAGGGCCGTCGATGGTGCCGACGCTGCGGAACGGCGACTGGCTGCTGGTGCAGCACGTCAGGAGCGCCGCCGAGGTCCGCGAGGGTGACGTGGTGGTGCTGCGCCATCCGCTCCAGCAGGACCTGCTGATCGTCAAACGCGCCGTGGAGCGGCGCGAGGGCGGCTGGTGGGTGCTGGGTGACAACACCTTCGTGGAGAACGACAGCAGGGAGTTCGGCACCGTCCCGGACGAGCTGGTGCTCGCCCGGGGGCGGGGGCGCTTCCGGCCGCCGCGCGAGGTTCAGCGCTCGGTGGCGGGTGTGGCGGGCTGGCTGGCGTCCTGCGTCAGGCCGCTCAGGGCCGACCGCTCGTTCTCCAGGCGCTTGCGGGCGCGGTAGGCCGCGACGTTGGCGCGGGTCGCGCAGCGGTCCGAGCAGTAACGGCGGGACCGGTTGGTCGAGGTGTCGATGTAGGCGTTGCGGCACGTGGTGGCCTGGCAGATGCCGAGCCGGTCGACGCCGAGGTCGGTGAGCTGGAAGGCCAGGCCCATGCAGGCCGTCGCGGCGTACGAGGCGGTCGCCGTGGCCGCGTGCTCCGCGAGGTGCATGTGCCAGTCGGGCCGGCCGCTCTCGTCGAGGAACTCGTGGCCGGAGACCTGGGGGCTGACCGGGAACTCCAGCAGCAGCGCGTTCAGCAGGTCGACGGCGCGTACCTCGTCGCCCTCGGAGGCGGCCTCGAAGACGCCGCGCAGCCGGGTGCGGACGGTGCGCAGCCGCTGCACGTCGGCGTCGCCCGCGCGGCCCGCGGCCAGGCTGGACGGACCGAACAGTTCGCGTACGGCGACGACCGAGGTCAGATTGTCGATGCCGCGTTCGGGCTCCTCGCTGTTCACCAGGCGCACGGCGTAGTCGGAGTAATAGGCGAGTTCCACTTGTAGTCCTTACGCGTGCGCTCTAAGGTCGGTAATGACTGCTCTTGCTCTAAGGGTATTACGACTGGAGGGGAACCGTATGTCCGACACCACCGCGGCGGAGACCGACTGGCAGGCCTGGCAGGACAGCTGGGACCGGCAGCAGGAGTGGTACCTGCCGGACCGGGAGGAACGGTTCCGGGTCATGCTCGACATGGTGGAGGCGCTGGCCGGCCCCGAGCCCCGCGTGCTGGACCTGGCCTGCGGCACCGGCAGCATCTCCGACCGGCTGCTGCGGCGCTTCCCGGGGGCCCGCTCGACCGGCGTCGACCTCGACCCGGCGCTGCTGACGATCGCCCGCGGCCACTTCGCCGGCGAGCACAGGATCGAGTTCGTCACCGCCGACCTGCGCGACCCCCACTGGCCGAGCGCGCTGCCGTACGACTCGTACGACGCCGTGCTGACCGCGACCGCCCTGCACTGGCTGAAGCCCGGGCCGCTGAAGGCCCTGTACGGGACGCTGGCCGGCCTGCTGCGCGACGGCGGGGTCTTCCTCAACGCCAACCACATGCCCGACGCCTCGACGCCGCGGCTCAACGCGGCCGTGCGCGAGCTGGACCGGGCCCGCCGCGAGCGGCAGCGGGCGGCGGGCGTGCTGGACTGGGAGCAGTGGTGGGCCACCGCCAAGGCCGACCCGGTGCTGGCCGGTCCCACCGAGGAGCGGTTCGTGATCTACGGCTCCCACGCCGACGGCGACGAGCTGCCCCCGGCCTGGCACGCCACGGCCCTGCGGGAGGCGGGCTTCGGGGAGGCGCGGGAGGTCTGGCGTTCGGTGTCGGATGCGATCGTCCTCGGGCTGAAGTGATCCGTACCCCGTCGCGGGGGAACGCGTGAGGGGCGGCGCCGACGGCGCCGCCCCTCACGCACGCGCGTTCAGAGGACCTTGGAGAGGAAGGCCTTGGTGCGGTCGTGCTGCGGGTCGGTGAGCACGTCGCGCGGGTGGCCGGTCTCGACGACGACGCCGTCGTCCATGAAGACCAGGGCGTCGCCGACCTCGCGGGCGAAGCCCATCTCGTGGGTGACCACGATCATCGTCATGCCGTCCTCGGCGAGGCCCCGCATGACGTCCAGGACGTCGCCCACCAGCTCGGGGTCGAGCGCGGAGGTGGGCTCGTCGAAGAGCATCAGCTTGGGCTCCATCGCCAGCGCGCGGGCGATGGCCACCCGCTGCTGCTGGCCGCCGGAGAGCTGGGCGGGGTAGTGCCCGGCCTTGTCGCGCAGGCCGACCCGGTCCAGCAGGGCCAGCGCCCGCTCGCGGGCCACCGCCTTGGCCTCCTTCTTCACCCGCACCGGGGCCTCGATCACGTTCTCGATCGCGGTCATGTGCGGGAAGAGGTTGAAGCGCTGGAAGACCATGCCGATGTCGCGGCGCTTGGCGGCGACCTCGCGGTCCTTGAGCTCGTAGAGCTTGTCGCCCTTCTGCCGGTAGCCGACCAGCTCGCCGTCGACCGAGAGCCGGCCGCTGCTGATCTTCTCCAGGTGGTTGATGCACCGCAGGAAGGTGGACTTGCCCGAGCCCGACGGGCCGATCAGGCAGAACACCTCACGCGGGGCGACCTCCAGGTCGATGCCCTTGAGGATGTGGGCCAGGCCGAAGTGCTTGTGCACCGCCTCGGCCTTGACCATCGGGTGGGCGCCGGTGCCCTTGCTGAAGTCGGTCATCGTGCCACCTCCGGGCGGCGGAAGGTGCCCAGGTTCTGCTTGATCCGCTGCCACGGGGTGGGCGGCAGGTTGCGGGTCGTCCCACGGGCGTAGCGGCGCTCCAGGTAGTACTGGCCGACCGAGAACACCGAGGTGAGGACCAGGTACCAGACCGCGGCGAGGAAGAGCATCTCCACGGTGGCACCGGTGGTGTTGCCGATGTCGGTGGTGGAGCGCAGCAGTTCGGCGTACTGGGCGGCCTGCGCGGCCAGCGACGAGGTCTTCAGCATGTTGATGAACTCGTTGCCGGTCGGCGGGACGATCACCCGCATCGCCTGCGGCAGCACCACACGGCGCAGGTTCTGGCCCTGGGTCATGCCCAGCGCGTGCGACGCCTCGGTCTGGCCCTCGTCGACGGACTGGATGCCCGCGCGCACGATCTCGGACATGTAGGCGGCCTCGTTCAGACCCAGGCCGAGTAGCGCGGCCATGAAGGGGGTCATGAACTGGTTCATCTCGTCCTTGTAGAAGCCGAGATTGATGACCGGGAAGATCAGCGCCAGGTTGAACCAGATCAGCAGCTGGACGTAGACCGGGGTGCCGCGGAAGAACCAGATGTAGCCCCAGGCCACCGAGGAGGTCACGGGGTTCTTGGACAGCCGCATCACCGCGAGGACGATGCCCAGGCCCAGGCCCAGCGCCATCGACACCACGGTGATGACGACCGTGTTCCGCAGGCCCTTGAGGACCGCGGAGTCGAACAGGAAGTCCGGGATCGCCCCGTAGTTCACGTTCGCGCTGGCGAACGCGTTGACCAGCAGGCCGAGCACGGCGAGCACCAGGATCGCCGAGATCCAGCGACCGTAGTGCCGGACGGGGATCGCCTTGATGGCCTCCGGGCGGGAGGCGGCGGCGGGCGGGGTCCCGGCCGGGGTGCCGGCCGGGACCTTGTCATTCGCTTCGGACATGGAGGAAAGCCTCTTGCTGTCGTGACTCAGGAGCCGCCGTTGATCTTGGCCTCGGTGACGGCACCGTCGGTGACGCCCCACTTCTCCAGGACCTTGGTGTAGGAGCCGTCCTTGATGACGGCGGTCAGCGCGGCCTGCAGCGCGTCGCGCAGCTCGGTGTTGGTCTTGGCGACCGCGATGCCGTACGGGCCGGCCTCGACCTGCTCGCCCGCGAGCTCGAAGTCGTTGCCGCCGCCGGAGGTCTTCACCGCGTACGCGGCGACCGGGAAGTCGGAGACGTCGGCGACGACGCCGCCGGCCTTCAGGCGGGTCTGGGCCTCGGTGTCGGTGTCGAAGGCCTGGATCGACATCGGCTTGTCGCACTTCTGGGCCTTGAGCAGGTCCTGCGAGGTGGTGCCGCGCTGCACGGCGACCTTCTTGCCGCACAGGTCCGCGAGGGACTTGACGCCCTCGGGGTTGCCCTTCTTCACGATGATCGAGGAGCCCGCGGTGAAGTAGTCCACGAAGTCGACGCCCTCGCCGACCTTCTTGCCGGTGGAGGAGTCGACGCCCTCCTGGCGGTCCTTCGTGTCGCTCATCGCGGACATGACCATGTCGTAGCGCTTGGCGCGCAGACCGGTCAGCAGGGTGTCGAAGGTGCCGTTGTTGAACTCGACCTTCACACCGAGCTGCTTGGCCATGGCGTCGGCCAGGTCGGGGTCGATGCCGACGTTCTTGCCGTCCTTGACGAACTCCACCGGCGGGTACGCGATGTCCGAGCCCACCTTGAGCACGCCCGCCGACTGCACCGACTTCGGAAGCTTGGCGAAGAGGGGCGCCTTGGACGCGTCGCTCGAAGCGGACGGGGAGCCGCCCTTCTCCGTCTGGTCGCCGCAGCCGGTGAGGGCAAGGGCACCGGCGACCGCGATCGCCGCGACCGCGGCGAAGCGGCTCGTCACGGTCGAGCGACGGGTGGTACGTGCGGTCATGCTGGTTCCTCCTGCGGGAGTCCTGGGAGCAGGCGATTTTCCGGGCACACGCGTTCGGGTGTCGCGTACGCGTGTGATCTCCGCATCTTGCCATCCGGACACGTCCTCATGGGGGTCCGGATGTGTCAAAATCGCATAACGGGCGATCCCCTGGCCCCCACCAGGCCGGTACACCAAGGCCGGATCGTGGTGGGGCCGTGCTGCAAAGTTGCGTGCATCACTTTCCTTGTCCCGCTATTCGGACGACTTGTTGCGTTGTGCGCAGAAGGTCCCGATGTGCGAAGCCGTGGTGCGGCGAACAGACTCGTCAGCGGAATCCGTCTTCCGGTACAACGGACCCTCACCCCTCACCGGGGGCCCCTCGGCGTGCGTGCGGCGCGCCCGGCCTCCGTCGCGCCCGGGACCACTCGAGTCCGGGTGTGCGGAAGCCAAGCCCACCCACCCCCTGTTGTAGGGGGTAGTACCCTCATAGACAATTCGGACAAAGGGGTCAACAGTGGCAGCGGAGATTGTCAATCCTCGCACCGACAGCACCGACAGCACCGAACACGCGGAGAGCACCGACGGCGACGGCCCGGACAGCCCCGTGGACCCGGTGTTCGCCCTCCACCGCGGCGGCAAGATGGAGGTGACCGCGACCGTCCCGGTCCGGAACGCCGACGACCTGTCGCTCGCCTACACACCGGGTGTCGCCCGGGTGTGCACCGCCATCGCCGAGCAGCCCGAGCTGGTCCACGACTACACGTGGAAGTCCCAGGTCGTCGCGGTGGTCACGGACGGCACGGCGGTGCTGGGCCTCGGTGACATCGGCCCGGAGGCGTCGCTGCCGGTGATGGAGGGCAAGGCGATCCTGTTCAAGCAGTTCGGCGGTGTGGACGCGGTCCCGATCGCGCTCGCCACCACCGACGTGGACGAGATCGTCGACACCGTCGTGCGCCTCGCCCCGTCCTTCGGCGGGGTGAACCTCGAGGACATCTCCGCCCCCCGCTGCTTCGAGATCGAGCGCAAGCTGCAGGAGCGCCTGGACATCCCGGTCTTCCACGACGACCAGCACGGCACGGCCGTCGTCACGCTCGCCGCGCTGCGCAACGCCACCCGGCTGACCGGCCGCGCGCTGGGCGAACTGCGCGCGGTGATCTCCGGGGCCGGCGCCGCCGGCGTCGCCATCGCCAAGATCCTCGTCGAGGCCGGCATCGGCGACGTCGCCGTCACCGACCGCAAGGGCGTGGTGCACGCTGGTCGCCAGGACCTGAACGCCGCCAAGCGCGAGCTCGCCACGTACACCAACCGGGCCGCGCTCACCGGCACCCTGGAGGAGGCGCTCGCGGGCGCCGACGTCTTCATCGGCGTCTCCGGCGGCACCGTGCCGGAGGAGGCCGTCGCCACCATGGCCAAGGGCTGCTTCATCTTCGCGATGGCCAACCCCACCCCGGAGATCCACCCCGAGGTGGCGCACCGGTACGCGGCCGTCGTCGCCACCGGGCGCAGCGACTTCCCGAACCAGATCAACAACGTGCTCGCCTTCCCCGGCATCTTCTCGGGGGCGCTGCAGGTGCGGGCCTCCCGCATCACCGAGGGCATGAAGATCGCCGCCGCCGAGGCGCTGGCCGCGGTCGTGGACGGCGAGCTGTCCGCCGACTGCGTGATCCCCTCGCCGTTCGACGAGCGCGTGGCCCCCGCCGTCTCCGCCGCCGTGGCCGCGGCCGCCCGGGCCGAGGGCGTCGCGCGCCGCTGAGCGCCGCGGCACGCCCGTTGACCACGCCGTCGCGCGGCGCGGTGCCCGCCGGTCGGAGGCACCGCGCCGCGCGGCGCGTGTCACATCCCCGCGCGGTTACGCCGGGGCGCCGTGCGGCGCTAGCGTCAAGGTCATGTTCGCTGCCTACGCTGCCCGAATCGACCGCGACCAGCCGCTGAACGGCCTCGAACTCGGGGAGCGCCCCGAGCCGGAGGCACGGCCCGGCTGGAGCACCGTCACCGTCAAGGCCGCCTCCCTCAACCACCACGACCTGTGGTCGCTGCGCGGGGTGGGGCTCGGCGAGGAGAGCCTGCCGATGATCCTCGGCTGCGACGCCGCCGGGATCGACGAGCACGGCAACGAGGTCGTCGTCTTTCCCGTCGTCGGCCTGAGCGGGCACGGCGTCGGCCCCGACGAGCCGCGCAGCATCCTCACCGAGAAGTACCAGGGCACCTTCGCCGAGAAGGTCTCCGTACCCACCTGGAACCTGGTGCCCAAGCCGAAGGAGCTGTCCTTCGAGGAGGCCGCCTGCCTGCCCACCGCTTGGCTGACCGCCTACCGGATGCTCTTCACCAACGCGGGTGTGCGCCCCGGCGACTCCGTACTCGTCCAGGGCGCCGGCGGCGGTGTCGCCACGGCCGCCATCGTGCTGGCCAAGGCCGCGGGCCTGCGGGTCTTCGCCACCAGCCGCGACGAGGCCAAGCGCAAGCGCGCCGAGGACCTCGGCGCCGACGCCGCTTTCGAGCCGGGCGCCCGGCTGCCGCAGCGTGTGGACGCGGTCATCGAGACCGTCGGCGCCGCGACCTGGTCCCACTCGGTCAAGTCGCTGCGCCCCGGCGGCACGCTGGTGATCTCCGGCGCCACCTCGGGGCCGAACCCGAAGGCCGCGGAGCTGAACCGGATCTTCTTCCTGGAGCTCAAGGTCGTCGGTTCGACCATGGGCACCAAGGACGAGCTGGCGGACCTGCTGAGCTTCTGCGCGCTCACCGGGGTGCGGCCCGTCGTCGACACGGTCCTGCCGCTGGACCGCGCCCGCGAGGGCTTCGCCAAGATGGCGGACGGCGACCTGTTCGGGAAGGTCGTCCTGACCGTCTGAGGCCCGGCGCTACGGGCGTTCGTCCCACCGGGTGAGGAAGCCGCACGTCAGTGTGAACAGCAGGACGGCGGCGCCGAGGGCGTCGCCGTCCGTCACAGAGAAGGCGGTCGTCAGGGCCGCCAGGGCGGCGGCGACACCGACGCACGCCTGCCCCGAGCCCCACAGGGCCGGGCGTAGCACGCGCCGTGCGCGGAGGCCGAGCACGCGACCGGTGACGAGGGCGAGCACGCCCGAGAGGACGGCCCACAGCGCGAGGAGGCGCAGCAGGGCCGAGAACGCGATCTTCAGGGGTCGATCGTGCTCCCGCGCGTGCCTCGGCGCCAGAGGGGAGTGGAGGGCCTCGGCCGTCACGGCGCCCGCGCCCCGGGCCGGGCGCCGTGAGCCGGCGTCAGGGGCCCGGGGCGGGCGGTGGGGCCTTCGCCGGTCCGGGCTCCGCGGTCAGTCCCGGTCCTTGCGCCCGCCGCGCAGCACGACGCCGATGTGGGCCGCCGCCGTGGACAGATGGCGGCGCACCTCGCGCAGCTGCTCGGCGTCCACGCCGTTGTCGCGGGCGGCGTCGCGCACGTCGTCACGGAAGCGGTCCAGCAGGCGTTCCAGGTCGCGGGCCGGGTCCTCGGTCACGGCGGCCTCCTCCGCACCCCACTCGGGCGTCTGCGCCGGTTCCGGCTTCACATACGGCGGCCAGGTGGACGTACGGCCGAACTGGCCCAGCTCCCGGGTGAGTTCCGCCAGCCCCTCGCGGACGCCGGTCTGCCAGTCGCCGCGCCGGACGTGGTCCTGGACCTCCTCGTGGACGCGGCGCGCGATGCGCTGCACCTCGTCCCGGGCTGCGTCCTGGGCCTCGCGCGCGGCGCGCTTGGCGGTGCGGGCCTCCTCGCGGGCCTGCCGGATCTCCTCCTTCGAGCGGCGCATCTGCTCCTTCCAGTCCGCCGGGGAGGACTTGGGCTGGTTGCGCGAGGCCTGCTGGGCGGCCGCCCGGATCTCGCGCCGCAGGTCGCCCGCCGCGCCGCGCACGTCCTCGCGGATCTCGGCGGCGAGCGTGGACACGGAGTCGCGGATCTCGTTCTCCAGATCGGCGATCTCGTCGCTGCGGGAGGCGAGTTCGGCGCGGCCCGCGTCGGTGATCGAGTACACCTTGCGGCCGCCCTCGGTGGAGTGGGTGACCAGGCCCTCCTTCTCCAGCTTGGCCAGCCGCGGGTAGACGGTGCCGGCGGAGGGGGCGTACAGCCCGTGGAAGCGCTCCTCCAGCAGCCGGATCACCTCGTAGCCGTGGCGGGGTGCCTCGTCCAGCAGCTTGAGCAGGTAGAGGCGGAGCCGGCCGTGGGCGAAGACGGGGGCCATCTCAGACGTCCTTCCGGAACGGGTCCGTGTCCGCGGGTCCGTGGTCCTGCTGCGGCGGGCGGCGCAGCAGCGCGATCGCGCCCGACACCGTGGTGGCCTTCAGCCGGGAGCCACCGGATCCCATCCGGCCGGAGATCCGCTTGGCCCCCCACTGCCCGCTGACCCGCAGCTCGTCGAAGGCGCAGGAGACGTCACCGCTGGTGGTGTTGGCGTCCACCTCGGCGTCTCCGGGGTCGGGGATGCGGATCGCGATCTCCCCGGAGACGGAGGTCAGCCGGACGTCGGCCCCGCTGCGCGGGTCCAGGTCGAGCACCATGTTGCCGCTGACGGAGTCGGCCTTGACGGTGGCGCCGCTGCCCTCGACCACGGTCAGGTCGCCGGAGACGGTGTTGACCCGCAGATCGCCGGAGACCGCCTGGGCCTCCACGTTCCCCGCGACCGTCTCGGCGGTCACCGGGCCGGCCTGGCCGACGAGCGTGATGTCGCCGTTGACGCCCCGCACGGCGGTGCGGTCGGAGATCCCGGAGACCACGGCGCTGGCCCCGACCACGCCGACCGACACGTTGGTGCGCTGCGGGACTGCGAGCGAGACGACGGCGTGCCGCCGCCAGCCCTTGCGGTCGAGCCACTTGAGCAGGCCCTTCCACGGCAGGTCCTCGTAGGTGACGGTGAGTGTGCCGCCCTCGTGCGAGACGATCAGCGGCGGGCCGTCGAGCTCGCTCACCTCCAGCCGCGCCGGGCCCTCGTCGACGCCGACCACGTTGACGGCGCCGTTGACGACCCGGACGTGCAGAGTGTCGACGCTCCCGTCGAAGACCATCTTGTGCGGCTCGGTGACCGTCCACTCCCGTGAGCCGGGGGTTCCGCTCATTTCGCCCCTCCTTGGGGTCACCCGGGCGCACCGGGGCAACGACGACAACGCAACATATCGCGTCTCTCCGAGAGACACGATATATCGCGTGGATCGGAAGTCAAGGGAGCGCCGTGCGCGCCCGGCGGCGGCCCGCAGCGGATCGCCGCCTCCGTACGGCCGGTTGTACGGCGTACGGGTGAGCTCCTTCCCGCCGGACGCGACGTCGTGCGCGCCGTGACCGGCCGCACGGGGCACCGGATGATGTGCTCGACCCCCATGCGCCCCACCGCTCCGTCCGCCACCGTCCTGCTCCTCACGGGCCTCGCCCTCGCCGCCTGCGGCACCCGTGCCGACAGCGGCGCGCCCGCCGCCGAGGTGAGCCCCGCGCCCGCCCGGGTGGGCGCCTGCACGGCCGGCACGACCGCCGTGCGCTTCGTGGCCGCGGCCGTCCACGCGACCGCCTCGCAGCCCGCGGTCGCCCGGGTCGAGGTCACCAACACCTCGGGCGCCCCCTGCACGCTGACCGGCGCCACGCGCCTCACCGCGAGGGACGACCAGGGCAAGGCCGCACCCGTCGAGACCGACAACTCCGCCGCCGGCACCGGGGCCGTCGACCTCCGCCCCCGCGCCACGGCCGTCGCCGACGTCGGGTACACCGACCTCAACTTCGAGGGCACCGCCTCGGCACGCGAGGTCTGCCCCGTCCAGGCCTCCCGGGTGGAGATCGCGCTCCCCGGCGACGTGGCCCGTACCGTCGAGGTCACCGGGGCCGACGGCGCCCCGGCCGTCTTCAGCGTCTGCGGCGACGGGGTCCGGTTCGGCGCCTTCCGCGCCTGAACCCGGCGGTCCCGCCGCTCGCGGCTACTCGTCCTCGTCGTCGTCCAGCCGGGCCAGCCACGTCGCCAGCCGCTCCACCGGGATCTCGAACTCCGGGTTGAGGTCGACGAACTCCCGCAGCCGCTCGGCGAGCCACTCGAAGGTGACCTCCTCCTCGCCGCGCCGGTTCGCCAGTTCCTCGATGCCGCGGTCGGTGAAGTACAAGGGGTGCTCCGGAACACTCGGTCGGACGTTTCGCCCGGTCAGGATAGGCGGAATCGGGATTCTCCCGCGCAATGGCCCGCACGGCGATCACCTCATCATGCGACATCGCTTGCGGCGGAGGGTTCGACGGGGGAGCGAGCGCGGCCGATCCGGCCGCCGGACGGCACGGAGATATCGCGGTCGACCTCGGCCGGGCCGTCGTCGTCCGCGACGTGGGGCGCCGTGGCGCCCCTACCTCCGCTGAGAGCGCGCCGGCAGCGGCTCACCGGCGCGGACCGGTCGCAGCCACCGCGCATGGCGCAGGTGGGGAGCGTGCTCGCCCGGCGCGAGATCGACGCGGGGGTCGACAGGGCGGTGCCGGTGCTCTGTCTCCCCGTCGGCGACGGCTGCGTCGCCGCCGGGGTCGCCCCGGACAGCGGCCGCGCGGTGGCGGTGCGGCGGTCCGACTGCCATCCCCCGGAGCGGTGCGTCGAGGACTGCGACGTCTGTTGCGCCCGCATAGCCGCACTCCTCGCCCCGCCCGGGACCGCGGCCGGCGGTGGGTACGTGAACTCCCGCAGCATTTCCACGAGTTGAGGATCGCACTCGGCCCCGAACACCCGCACACGGTGTCCGTGCGCCGCTGTGCACGGCCCTACTGGGACTTCGAACCACAGCCCATCTGACCCCGCGCAAGGGCAGGGGCCCCGCACTCGGTGAGTGCGGGGCCCCTCCACGTGGTGTCGCTCAGCGGTGCCTCAGAGCTCGAAGACCTCGTGCACCAGCTGCTCCTGCTCCTGCTGGTGCCGCTTGGCCGAACCGACCGCCGGCGACGAGGAGGACGGACGCGAGACACGACGCAGCCGGTCGGCGTTGTCGGGCGCGGCGCCGAGCACCAGGTCGAGGTGGTCGATCAGGTTGAGGGCGATGAACGGCCAGGCACCCTGGTTGGCCGGCTCGTCCTGGGCCCAGACGTACTTCTGGGCCTTGGTGAACGGGGCCAGGGCGGCCTGGATCTCCAGACCCGGCAGCGGGTAGAGGCGCTCGATGCGGATGAGGGCGGTGTCGAAGGCACCGCGCTTCTCGCGCTCGGCGACGAGGTCGTAGTAGACCTTGCCGGAGCAGAAGACGACCTTGCGGACGTCCTCGGGCCTGCCGGCCCCGGAGGCGAAGTGCGGGTCGTCGATGACCGGCTGGAACTGGCCGGAGGTGAACTCCTCCGTCCGCGAGGTCGCCGCCTTCAGGCGCAGCATCGACTTCGGGGTGAAGACGATGAGCGGCTTGTGGTGCGGGTTGTGGACCTGCCACCGCAGGAGGTGGAAGTAGTTCGCCGGGGTGGTCGGGACCGCGACCGTCATGTTGTTCTGCGCGCACAGCTGCAGGAAGCGCTCGATGCGGGCGGAGGAGTGGTCCGGGCCCTGGCCCTCGTAGCCGTGCGGCAGCAGCAGGGTGACGCCGGAGGTCTGGCCCCACTTCTGCTCGGCCGAGCTGATGAACTCGTCGACGACGGTCTGCGCGCCGTTGACGAAGTCGCCGAACTGGGCCTCCCAGGCCACCAGCGCGTCCGGGCGGGCCAGCGAGTAGCCGTACTCGAAGCCCATCGCCGCGTACTCGCTGAGCAGCGAGTCGTAGACGTTGTAGCGGGCCTGGTCCTCGGACAGGTACAGCAGCGGGGTGTAGTCCTCGCCGGTCTCCCGGTCGACCAGGACGGCGTGCCGCTGGCCGAAGGTGCCGCGGCGGGAGTCCTGGCCGGCGAGGCGGACCGGGGTGCCCTCCATCAGCAGGGAGCCGATGGCGAGGGTCTCGCCCATGGCCCAGTCGATGGTGTCGTCCTCGACCATGGCCGCGCGGCGCTGCAGCTGCGGCATCAGACGCGGGTGGACGGTGATCCGCTCCGGGATGTTGACCTGCGAGGCGGCGATCCGCTTCACGGTCTCCTGGCTGATCGCGGTGCCCACCGGGACGGGGAACTCGGGACCGGCGGCCTGGGTCTCCTCCTGCTGCGAGGCGGCCGGCGCGGTCGCCTCGCGGACCTCGGTGAAGACCTTCTCCAGCTGGCCCTGGTAGTCCTGCAGGACCTGCTCGGCCTCCTCCAGGGTGATGTCGCCGCGACCGATGAGGGACTCGGTGTAGAGCTTGCGCACCGAGCGCTTCTTGTCGATCAGGTCGTACATCAGCGGCTGGGTGAAGGACGGGTTGTCGGCCTCGTTGTGACCGCGGCGGCGGTAGCAGATGAGGTCGATGACGACGTCCTTGTTGAACGCCTGGCGGAACTCGAAGGCGAGCCGCGCGACGCGGACCACGGCCTCCGGGTCGTCGCCGTTCACGTGGAAGATCGGCGCCTCGATCATGCGCGCGACGTCGGTGCTGTACATCGACGAGCGCGAGGACTCCGGGGCGGCGGTGAAGCCGACCTGGTTGTTGATCACCACGTGCACGGTGCCGCCGGTGCGGTAGCCGCGCAGCTGCGACATGTTCAGGGTCTCCGCCACGACGCCCTGGCCGGCGAAGGCCGCGTCGCCGTGGAGCACGACCGGCATGACGGTGAAGTCCGTGCCGCCCTTGCCGATGACGTCCTGCTTGGCGCGGGCGATGCCCTCGACGATCGGGTCGACCGCCTCCAGGTGCGAGGGGTTGGCGGCCAGCGAGACGGTGATCTGCTCGCCGTCCAGACCGGTGAAGGTGCCCTGGGCGCCCAGGTGGTACTTCACGTCGCCGGAGCCGTGCATCGACTTCGGGTCGAGGTTGCCCTCGAACTCGCGGAAGATCTGCGCGTACGACTTGCCGACGATGTTGGCGAGCACGTTGAGCCGGCCGCGGTGGGCCATGCCGATGACGACCTCGTCCAGACGCGACTCGGCGGCCGCGTCGATGACGGCGTCGAGCAGCGGGATGACGGACTCGCCGCCCTCCAGCGAGAAGCGCTTCTGGCCGACGTACTTGGTCTGCAGGAAGGTCTCGAAGGCCTCGGCGGCGTTCAGGCGGCGCAGGATGCGCAGCTGCTCGTCGCGCTCGGGCTTGGTGTGCGAGCGCTCGACGCGGTCCTGGATCCACTTGCGCTGCAGCGGGTCCTGGATGTGCATGAACTCGATGCCGACGGTGCGGCAGTACGAGTCGCGCAGCACGCCGAGGATGTCGCGCAGCTTCATCAGCGACTTGCCGGCGAAGCCGCCGACGGCGAAGTCGCGCTCCAGGTCCCACAGGGTGAGCCCGTGCTCGGTGATGTCCAGGTCGGGGTGCTTGCGCTGCTTGTACTCCAGCGGGTCGGTGTCGGCCATGACGTGGCCGCGGACCCGGTAGGAGTGGATCAGCTCGAAGACGCGGGCGGCCTTGGTGACGTCGTCGTCGTGGCTGGCGTCGATGTCCTTGAGCCAGCGGACCGGCTCGTAGGGGATGCGCAGCGCCTTGAAGATGTCGTCGAAGAAGTTGTTCTCGCCCAGCAGCAGCTGGTTCATGATGCGCAGGAACTCGCCGGACGCGGCACCCTGGATGACCCGGTGGTCGTAGGTGCTGGTCAGCGTCATGACCTTGGAGATGCCCAGCTTGTTCAGGGTGTCCTGGGAGGTGCCCTGGAACTCGGCGGGGTAGTCCATCGAGCCGACGCCGAGGATCACCGACTGGCCGGGCATCAGGCGCGGCACCGAGTGGACGGTGCCGATGCCGCCGGGGTTGGTCAGCGAGACGGTCACACCGGAGAAGTCGTCCATCGTCAGCTTGCCGACGCGGGCGCGGCGGACGATGTCCTCGTAGGCCTGCCAGAACTCGAAGAAGTTGAGGGTCTCGGCCTTCTTGATGGCCGCGACGACCAGCTGGCGGTCGCCGTTGGGCTTGACCAGGTCGATGGCGAGGCCCAGGTTGACGTGGTCGGGCTTGACCAGTGTCGGCTTGCCGTCCTTCTCCGCGAACGACCAGTTCATCGCGGGCATGATCTTCAGCGCCTGCACCATGGCGTAGCCGATGATGTGGGTGAAGGAGACCTTGCCGCCACGGGCGCGCTTGAGGTGGTTGTTGATGACGATGCGGTTGTCGAACAGCAGCTTCACCGGGATGGCGCGCACGGACGTGGCCGTGGGCAGCTCCAGCGAGGCGTTCATGTTCTTCGCCACGGCCGCGGACGGGCCGCGCAGCGTCACGTACTCCGGGCCCTTGGGCGCCTCGGTGGCAGGGGCGGCCTTCGCGGCCGGCTGCGGCTGTGCCGGGGTGGGCTTCTCGGCGACGGGCTTCGCCGGAGCCGGGGCCTGGGCGGCGGGCGCGACCGGCGCGGGGGCCGGGGCCTGGGCGGCCGGGTTCTTGCGGAGTTGCGTCGCGCGCCGTTTCATCCCGGTCGGGGTGATCTTCGCCGCCTTGGCGTCGCTCTCCAGCTGGCGCAGCGTCTTGGGGTCGAGTTTCTTGCCGCGGCTTCCGTCGATCCAGCGCTGCACCGTGCGGGGGTTCAGGTTGTAGGCCTGCGCCATCTTCGCGGTGTTCCCGCCGAACAGGTTGTCGCGGACCATGGCGGCCTGCGCGCTGACTGCTTTGGGCACCCGGGGCGAGAAGAACTTGCCC
>NZ_JARAVM010000025.1:106049-140899 GCF_033792735.1 Streptomyces sp. PA03-3a | reverse complement strand
GTCGGCCACCAGGCGCCGCCGCCCGCGCCCGAGGTCGCGCCGGCCGCGGGCCCCGCGACCGGTGACGTACCGCCGGCCCCGGAACTCGACCCGGGCGAGCGCCGGCGGCTGCTGGACGGCGCCCACCACGACCCGCACGGGCTGCTCGGCGTCCGCCGCGTGGCGGACGGCCTGGCCTTCCGGGCGCTGCGGCCGTACGCGCGCAGCGTGGCCGTCGTCACCGGCGACGGGACGCGGACGGTGCTGAACCACGAGGGCGACGGGCTGTTCAGCGGGGTGCTCCCGCTGACGGAGGTCCCCGAGTACCGGCTGGCCGTCGCCTACGACGGCGAAGAGCGCGAGGTACACGACCCGTACCGCTTCCTGCCCGCGCTCGGCGAGTTCGACCTGCACCTCATCCACGAGGGGCGGCACGAGCAGCTGTGGCGGGCGCTGGGCGCCGAGCCGATGACCCACGAGGGCGTCACCGGCACCCGGTTCACCGTGTGGGCCCCCAACGCCCGCGGGGTGCGGGTGGTCGGCGACTTCACCTACTGGGACGGCACCGCCTTCCCGATGCGCTCGCTGGGCTCCTCCGGCGTGTGGGAGCTGTTCCTGCCCGAGGTCGGCGAGGGCCAGCGCTACAAGTTCGAGGTCTGCGGCGCGGACGGCGGACGGCGGCTCAAGGCCGACCCGATGGCCCGCCGTACCGAGGAGCCGCCGGCCACCGCCTCCGTGGTCACCGCGTCCCACCACGAGTGGCAGGACTCCGACTGGATGGCCTCGCGCGGCAGCCTGCCGGTGCACGAGGCGCCCTTCTCCGTGTACGAGGTGCACCTCGCCTCCTGGCGGCCGGGGCTGTCCTACCGCGAACTGGCCGAGCAGCTGCCGGCCTATGTGCGCGATCTGGGCTTCACGCACGTGGAGCTGATGCCGGTCGCCGAGCACCCCTTCGGCGGCTCGTGGGGCTACCAGGTCACCTCGTACTACGCCCCGACCGCTCGCATGGGCACCCCGGACGACTTCAGGTACCTGGTGGACGCGCTGCACCGGGCGGGCATCGGCGTCATCATGGACTGGGTGCCGGCCCACTTCCCCAAGGACGACTGGGCGCTGGCGGACTTCGACGGCACCAACCTCTACGAGCACCCCTGGCGCGGCGAGCATCCCGACTGGGGGACGCTGGAGTTCGACTTCGGCCGCACCGAGGTCCGCAACTTCCTGGTGGCCAACGCGGTGTACTGGTGCGAGGAGTTCCACATCGACGGGCTGCGGGTGGACGCGGTCGCCTCGATGCTCTACCTCGACTACTCCCGCGAGGACGGCCAGTGGGCGCCGAACGCCTACGGCGGCCGCGAGGACCTGGACGCCGTCGCCTTCCTCCAGGAGATGAACGCGACCGTCTACCGGCGCTGCCCCGGTGTGGTCACCATCGCGGAGGAGTCCACCGCCTGGGACGGCGTCACACGTCCCACCCACCACGTCGGCCCGGCCGGCTTCGGCGGGCTCGGCTTCGGCCTGAAGTGGAACATGGGCTGGATGCACGACTCGCTGGAGTACATCCAGCACGAGCCGGTGCACCGCAGGTACCACCACAACGAGATGACCTTCTCGATGGTGTACGCCTACAGCGAGAACTACGTCCTGCCGATCTCGCACGACGAGGTCGTCCACGGCAAGCGCGCGCTGGTGGCCAAGATGCCCGGCGACTGGTGGCAGCAGCGCGCCACCCACCGCGCCTACCTCGGCTTCATGTGGGCCCACCCGGGCAAGCAACTGCTCTTCATGGGACAGGAGTTCGCCCAGGGCGCCGAATGGTCCCACGACCACGGGCCGGACTGGTGGCTGCTCGACGAGACCTACTCCGCGGCGGGCGACCACCGCGGCGTACGGGACCTCGTCCGGGACCTCAACACCCTGTACCGGGCCACACCGCCGCTGTGGCAGCGCGACACCACCCCGGACGGCTTCGCCTGGCTCGACGGCGGCGCCGCCGAGGACAACGTCTTCTCCTTCGTCCGCCTGGACGCCGGCGGGAACCCGCTGGTCGCGGTCAGCAACTTCTCGCCGGTCGTCCGGCACGGCTACCGGATCGGCGTGCCGGACGGGGTGGAGGCACTGCGGGAGGTGCTGAACACCGACGCCGCCGCGTACGGCGGGAGCGACGTCACCAACGCCGAGCCGCTGAAGTCCGAGCCGGTCGCCTGGAACGGCCGCCGCCAGAGCGTGCAGTTCACGCTGCCCCCGCTGGCCACGGTCTGGCTGCGCCCCGCCTGACCGGACGGCACGACGACGCGATGGCGCCCGCCCGCACCACGACAGGTGCGGGCGGGCGCCGCCCGCGCGAGCAAGGGGCCCGGCGGGAGCGGGAGTTCGGCCGGACGCCTACTGGGCGGCCACCCCCCTGCGCGCCCATACTGAGGTGACTGCGGGATTCGGCGAGTACCGGGGGGCCGCTGCCGATGGTGAACGAACGGGAGTTGCTGCCGGACCTGTTCTGGGGCGCGGACCGGGCGTCGCTTCGGGGCCAGTTGCAGACCGTACGGCTGTCGCGCCGCCAGCTCGGCCTGCTCACGGTGGCCTCCGTCTTCAGCTCGTTCGACGCGACCGCGGGCCGCCTGCACTGGGCCTCGTGGCTCGCGGCCGTCATGTTCGCGTTCGCCGCGTGGACGACCTGGGTGATCCACCGCCACAACCCGCAGGGCCTCTGGTACGAGGGCCGGGCGCTGGCCGAGTCCATGAAGACGCTCGCCTGGAAGTACTCGGTACGGGCCGACCCCTTCACGCCACCCGGCGACGAACGCGACCCGGACGCCCTGTACCGGCTGCAGCTCGGCGACGTCCTGCACACCTTCCGCCGCAGCAGGGCGCTGCCCCCGCACGTCGACTCGGGCATCACCCCGGCGATGCGGCGGCTGCGCGACGCACCGCTGCGCGTGCGGCACGACGTGTACCTGCGGGAGCGCATCCGGGTGCAGCACGAGTGGTACACGGTCAAGGCGGCCCGCTGCGAGGTGAACGGGCGCCGGGCGGGACGCCTGGCGATGACGTTCCCGCTGCTCGGCATCCTGTTCCTGGTCCTGCGGGCGGGCGGCTGGTCCCCCTTCGACACCCTGGGCTTCGTGTCGGCCATCACGGCCTCGGTCGCTGCCTGGGCGCAGCTGCGCCAGTACAGTCCGCTGGCCGCGGCGTACCGGGTGGCGGCGGACGAGCTGGAGCTGATCCGGGTGCAGCTGGCGTCGCTGGACCTGGACGATCCGCACGCCGAGCACCTGTGGTCCCAGCTGACCCGCGACGCCGAGGACGCGGTGTCCCGGGAGCACACCACCTGGCAGGCGAGGCGCGAGATGCGGGTGTGAGGGACGGACCGGAGGACACACGAGAGGGGGCCGCTCGGAGTGCGTGTGGTGCGGGCGAGGGACGGTCGGGAACTGGCGGTGGAGACCCGGGGCGATCCGCGGGGCAGACCCGTGTTCCTGCTGCACGGCACACCCGGTAGCCGCCTCGGCCCGGTGCCGCGCAGTGCGGTGCTGTACCGGCTGGGGGTGCGGCTGATCTCCTTCGACCGGCCCGGCTACGGCGGTTCCGAGCGGCTGCCGGGCCGGCGGGTCGCGGACGCCGCCGCCGACGTCGCGGCGATCGCGGACGCCATGGGCCTGGACGCCTTCGCGGTCGTCGGCCGCTCGGGCGGCGGTCCGCACTCGCTGGCCTGCGCCGCGCTGCTGCCGGACCGGGTGAGGCGGGTGGCGGTGCTGGTGGGGCTCGCGCCGCGGGACGCGCGGGGGCTCGCCTGGCACGCGGGGATGACCCGGTCCAACGTCCGTGACCACACCACCGCCGACGCGGCGCACCGGCGGCTCGCCGCCCGGCTGGAACTGCGCTCCCGCACCATCCGCGACGATCCGGCCAGCCTGCTCGCCCTGCTCCGCGAGGAGATGCCGCTGCCGGACCAGCTGGTGATCGCGGACGCGGGCCTGCGCACGATGCTGCTGCGCACCTACGCGGAGGCGCTGCGCACCTCGGCCGACGGCTGGATCGACGACACGATGGCGTTCAACCGCAGCTGGGGGTTCGGCCTGGACCGCATCGCGGTGCCGGTGCTGCTGTGGCACGGCGAGGACGACGTGTTCTCGCCGGTGGCGCACTCCCGCTGGCTGGCCGAGCACATCCGCGGCGCGACCATGGTGGTGCAGCCGGGGGCCGCGCACTTCGCGGCCCTGTCGGTGCTGCCCCGCGTGCTGGCCTGGGCGGCCGCCGGGGACGGCCGGGAACGGTCCGTGCCGGCCTGACCGCCGCTCACACCGGCTGCGGCTCCAGGTCCCGGTTGACGCGGTACCACTCGCGGGCGGCCCGGCTGAGGGGGTGCTCCTCGCCGAGCAGCCGTACGCACTCCGGGAGCACCCGGCCGCGGATCGCCTGCGCCCGTGCGTGCCGGCCGGACTGCCGCAGGGCGTAGGCCAGGTTGATCTCGCAGGCCAGGGCGTCCGGGTGCTCGGGTCCGTAGCGCTCGGTGATGCCGCGCAGGGCGGTCTCCAGGAGGGTCACGGCCCGCTCGCTGTCGCCGAGTTCGCCCGTGGCGTTGCCCAGGTTGATCATGCAGTTGAGGGTGTACGGGTGGCGGGGTCCGACGGCCCGCTCCAGCCGCGCCAGGGTGTCGTTGCCGACCGCCACGGCCTCCTCGGCGTTGCCGCTGCCGCGCAGGTAGATGGCGAGGTTGTTGCGGCAGGCCAGGGTGAACGGGTGGTCGTCGCCGAGCATCCGGCGGTAGGAGGCGAGGGCGTCGGCGGCCAGGTCGCGGGCCTTCTCCTTGTCGCCGGCGGCCGAGTAGTCGGCGGCGAGGTTGAGCGCGCAGGCGAGCGTGTCGGGCACGTCGGGCCCGTACCGCTCCAGGTAGCGGTCGTAGGTCACCTGGGTGAGCCGCATCGCCTCGGCGGCCCGGCCCGCCTTGCGCAGCGAGACCGCGAGACTCTTGGCGTTGCGGAGCGTCTCGGGCACGTCGGGGTTGAGGACGTCCTGGAAGACGTCCATCACCTCTTCGAGCATCGCCACGGATCCGGTGTAGTCGCCGACCTCCCGCAGATCGCGGGCGAGATTGGCCTTGGTGGACAGGGTGTACGGGTGGCGGTCCCCGAGCATCGGGGTACGCCGGTCCACGGTCTCCTGGTCCAGGCGGCGGGCGAGTTCGGAGTCCCCGGTGAGCCGGTAGTCGATGGCGAGGTTGTTGGCCGCGACGAGGGAGCGCGGGTGCTGTTCGCCGAATATGTCCTTGAATCCGGCGTAGATCTCCTCGTCGCGTTCCCTGGCCTCCTGGAAGAGGCCCAGTGCCCGCAGGTCCGCGGCGAGGCTGCCGCCGGTGATCAGCGTGTGCGGGTGGCCGGCGGGCAGCAGTGAGGTCTGCCGGGCCAGGGTGTCCTCGTCGTACCGCCGGGCCTCCGGGTACTTGCCCTGCGAGCGGAGCACGTTGGCGAGCTCGAACTGCAGGTTGAGGGTCTGCAGGTCGTCCTCTCCGAGGGACTGCTTCCACACGCCGAGCAGTTGCTCGGCCAGCAGCCGCGCCTGCTCCAGCTCGCCGCTCTTCCACAGGTAGCGGACGCGGTTGACCAGCAGCTGGCGCGGCTTCTCCTCACGGCACTCCTCGGCCTGCGACGGGGCGAGGTGCGGCCAGATCAGCTCGAACCCGGGCCAGTTCGCCGGGTCGTTGATGGCGTCCTCCGGCGGCCGGGCCTCGGCGAGGATGCGGTGCACCTCGTGCATCGTCTCCTGCCGGTCGTCCTCGGTCATCTCCGCGCGCACGGCGGCCTGCACCAGCCGGTGCACCTGGATGCTGCTGTCGGCCGGGTCCACCTTGGCCAGGGCGAAGCGGTTCAGCGCCTGGATGACCTTGCCGAGCATGTAGCGGTCGCGCAGCTCGCGGTCGTGGGGCAGCAGCGCCTGGATCATGGAGTCGCTCTCGATCAGGGTCATCGAGATCGGCTCGGCCGCGAAGAACGCGCACAGCTCCAGCAGCCGGACGGCGGCCTTGGACTGGTTGCGCAACCGGCTGATGGAGATGCTCCAGGTCGCGCCGACCTCCCGCGGGTAGCCGGCGGCGGTGGTGACCGACAGGGCCTTGGTGGTCTGCTCCTTGAGCTGGTGCACATAGACGTCGACGGGGGTGGCGGTCTCGGCGAGCCACGCGGCGGCTACCTCGACGGCCAGCGGCAGGTCACCGACCGCCTCGGCCACCTGCCCGGCGTCCTCCCGGCTCATGCCGCCGACCCGGCGGCGCAGGTGCTCCACGCTCTCCGAGCGGTTGAAGACCTCGATCTCCAGCGGCTCGGTCGGTCCCGTCGGCGGCTTGTTCCGTGCGGTGACCACGATGTGGCCGCGCCCACCGGGGAAGAAGCGGCGTACCCGCTCGGGGTCCTCGACGTTGTCGAAGACCAGCAGCCAGCGCGCGAAGCGGGTGCCGGCGGCCAGTTCCTCGCGGGCCGCCTCGGCGGCCTCGGACACGCTGTCGCCGACGCGCAGTTCCAGACGGCGGGCGAGTTCGGCGAGGGAGGGCGCGATCCGGTCCTCCTGCTCCGCCTCGATCCACCACACCAGGTCGTAGTCGGCCTTGAAACGGTGCGCGTACTCCAGCGCCACCTGCGTCTTGCCGACGCCGCCGAGGCCGTGGAGGGTCTGCGGGAAGGGCTGGACGGAGGGGTTGCCGCCGCCCAGGCGGTCGCGCAGCCGGTCCAGGACGGTGGAGCGACCGGTGAAGAAGGTGTTGCGGGGCCGCAGGTTGGACACCTTGGGGTCGCCGACGGGGTAGCGCGGGCCGCCGGCCATGGCGGTCGGGTTGAGGTCCGCCTCGTCCCGGCCGAGGGCGCGCAGCAGGGTGGTGGCGGCCGCGGAGTGGTCGAGCCGCACCAGGCTGACCGGGCTCCGCTGGGCCAGCGGCGGGCCGGGGCGTACGTCGCCGACCCGGATCGGCATCAGTTGGTGCTGCAGGCCCGAGGGGTCGGTGCCCGCGCTCGACTCCCACACCCGCATGGCCCGCCGGGACCGCAGGTAGGCGGCGGACAGCACGACGAGGGTCCGGGACGAGGCTCCGGCCACGGCGGGCTGATCCGCGGGGGCGGTGTGCGTCTCCACGTCCCAGGGGACGACCCGGAAGCCGGCCCGGGTCAGGATCCACTCGATCCAGTCCGCCCACATGCGGTCCTCGGGCACGTACGCCAGCACCAGCCCGGACGGCGGGACGGGCCTGCGGCGGGTGAACTCCGCCGCCCAGCGCAGCCGTTCGGACTCCGCGATCGGGGGCAGCGAGGTCACCGAGCCGCCGGAGACCACGGAGGTGAGGCGCTCGCAGGCCGACAGCATCGAACTGGACAGGCCCGGGGCGTCCCCGAAGGTCGCCAGGATCTCCTCGTAGGCGTAGAAGGGGCGGTACGGGATCTCCACCGACCCCCAGTAGGAGACGCGTTCGTCGTCGTCCATCCCGGCCGGCAGCCCCTCGAACCGGGCGCGGGCCAGGGCCCGTCCGGCGTCCGCCTTCTCCTTCTCCCCGTCGTCGATGCGCATCGGCACGGGGAAGATGCGGATTCCGCGGCCGTTGTAGCGCTCCTCGATGTCGCGGGCGACGGCGGAGGCGCCGTAGATGCTCTGGTCGCTGAGGGTGAAGCAGACCACCAGCTCGTCGGGCATGTGGACGGTGCAGATGTCGGCGATGTCGCTGAGGCCGGTGCGGCTGTCGATGAGGACGTAGTCGTAGTGGCGGCGCATGTCCGCACGCATGGCGTCCAGGAACTGGCCGCCGCCGAAGCGGTCGTAGAAGACGTCCCAGTCGATGCCAGTGAGCGCGGTGGAGTAGTTGCGGTCCTGCCGGCCGGCGGACAGGTAGTCCAGGCTGCCGCCGTCGGGGAAGGCCCAGTTGAGGGAGATGGCGTGCGGGCGGACCCGAGCGAACTGGCGGTGCCAGTCGGGCGGCCGCGGCACGTCGCGCAGCGCCTCCTCCCGGTACTCGGTGATCAGGTCGATCATGCCGGTGGTGGCCGCGAGCGCGGAGGAGTCGAGGAAGGGGTGGAAGAAGCGGAAGAGGCCGGGGGCTTCCAGGTCCCAGTCCACCGTCAGCACCCGGTGGCCGTTCGCGGCGAGGATCCAGGCGGTGTTCGCCAGGGCCATGGTCCGCCCGGTGCCGCCCTTGTACGAGTAGAACGTGATCACACGTCCGTTACGGCTCTCGGTCATCCTGGCCCTCCGGCTTGTCGGGTTCAGTGGTGCCGCGGTCGTCGTGCAGGCCGTGCGGGGAGGAGCGGTCGGATCCGTACGCCCCGGCGGACGGACCCCGGAGCCTGGGGCGGGAGCTGTGCGGGCCCCGGGGCGGGAAGGCCGGGGCGTGGGCGGCGTAGTGCTTGGCCGCGCGTCCCACGGCCCTGGGCACGTCGTCGCTGAAGACCTCGAGGCTCGGGATGTTGTTGCGCACGAACCGCCCGCCCGTACCGTCCGTGCGGCTGGGGTCGAGGGCGTCGTCGGCGAGGCGGCGCAGGTTCTCCTCGTGGCCGTTGGACTCCGGGTCGGCACGGTTCCAGGGCACCAGGACGCTGACCCAGGGGCGGTGCTCGCTGCCGAAGCGGCTGAGCATCTCGCGCCGTTCGGCCGACTCCAGGGCCCAGCGGTCGAGCAGCAGCAGCCCGGGGGCGGTGGGGGTGGGGTCCAGCAGTCGGTCCAGCTCCTCCTCGAAGACCCCCACGCTGACGCGGTAGTCGAGGTTGCGCGCCAGGTCGGCGGCATGGTCGGCCAGCGGCCGGCTGCTCTGCGGGCGGTAGGGGTTCCAGTCGCGCGGCGAGGGCCCGTAGCAGGTGGGGCTGCGGCCCGCGGGCAGCTCCTCGGTGTCGCAGCAGGCGAGCACCGTCACGCGCAGCGGCCGGCTGGCACCCGGGGGGCCGAAGGCGCTGGGGACGTGGTGGTAGTCGAGGTGGCGCCCTTTGGCGATCTTGGTGTCCTCCACGACCTGCACGATGCGCTGGGCGAGGCGGTAGACGGCCCGCTCGTACTCGTGCTTGAGGTAGCTGAGCTTGATCAGCCCGTAGAAACCCTCGGCGGCGTAGTCCTCGCCGAAGTCCGCGTGGTTGAACTGCAGCCCCTCGGCCGGGCCCGGCATGTCGTTCGCCGCGACCGGCACCCACAGCGCGGGCACGATGCCGGATATCTGGCGGTCGTGCAGGGACCGGTGGTAGACGGCGCGCTGCGAGAAGGCGTACCACTCCTTGCCGCACTGCTGACTGCGGAAGTAGCGGGGCGAATAGAGCGGGACGAACACCCGGCAGTGCGCGAGCGCCTCGGCGAGAGATTCGGGCCAGCCCTCGCCGACGTTCATCCCCCGGTCCATGAAGCCCGCCCGCACCCCGGCGGGCAGCGTCGTCATCTGCAGGATGTGCGCGCACAGGTCGTTGTAGAGCTTGGCGACCCACAGGTCGGGGTCGGGGTCCGAGGGGTCGTTCCTGGGGGTGTGCGCATAACTGAGGAAGAAATAGGGCTTGTCCGAGGCGTCTCCCTGCCCCACGGGTAATGCCATGCGCCATCTCCCCCGCCCGACCTACACGACCCCGCTCCACCCCTCGTGAGGGAATCTCAGTGTAGGAACCGCCGATTCTCCGGCGGAATAGCGCATGACCTTCATTTTTGCGCGGATCAGGTCAACGGTCGTTGTTCACCAGCCACTTGGCGATGACATCCACCGCGTCGGCGATCGGCACCAGATGGCAGGAGGCGTCGCCGACCGGGCCGTCCAGCACCGCGCACCCGTTCGCGACCACCGGGACCATCCCCGGGAAGTGCCGGTCGTCGATGTCGGGCGCCTCGAAGTGCACCCATTCCCTGCCGCCGTCCTCCGTGCGCACCAGGGCCTGGTACGGGCGGTCCGGCGGCGGGACGGCCCGGTAGTCGGCCAGGTGGTAGGCGGTGCAGACCCACAGGTCCACGCCGATCAGCAGGGCGCGGGCCCGCAGGTCGTAGAGCCGGGCGGTGGGCGAGTCCTCACCGAGGTGGCTCTCCAGCGCGTGGGCCTCGGTGACGAAGCTCGCGGCCGGGCCGAAGGCGGTGAAGGAGGTGTGCGGGTGCGCACTGCGCAGTGCGCCCGGGAGCAGCCGCACCTCCTCCGCGAGCCGCCCCACGCTGGGCGACACGGGGGTGGTCAGCGGGTCGAAGGGGGGCATCGACTCGCGGTACGCGGCCAGATCCGCCTCGTCCATGCCCTCCGTGCGCTGCCGGTCCACACGGGAGGTGACTGAGTTCTCCGGCGTCGCCGCGTACGCGACCAGGGTGCCGTGGTCGCCCAGCACCGCCCGCAGGGCCGCGACCACGGTGCGGCCGCCGCCCTCGACCGGGCCGAGCGCCTTCAGTGAGCCCTGGACGAGCAGCACCTCCCCCGGTTCGACGCCCAGCGCGCGCAGATCCCGGGTCAGGCTTTTCAGCGTGTGCACCTCAGACCCCGTTCAGTTCGGAGAGCCAGGGGGCGACGGTGCGGGCCATCCCGTCGGCGAACCGCTTGCCGAGCGGGGTGAGCGATCCGCTGCCGGCCAGCCGGTCGACCGCCTCCGCCGTCTCGCGGGTCCACCGGGCGAACGGCGCCGCCGCCCCCGGGACGTCCCGGCGGGCCAGCGCGCGCCAGTACTCGGCGACGGCGACATGGGCGTACGTCCCCTGCAGCAGCCCTTCCAGCGGGCGCGGATCGGGGCGCCACGGGGCGTGGAAGAGGCGGGTGTCCTCCGGATCGTACAGGTCCATCAGGTCCAGTACGGCACCGAGCTTCACATGCTGGAACTCGTGGGCGACCAGCAGGGCCAGGGTGTCCGGCGACGCGGGCCGCGCGATGCCGACCGCGCCGAACGCCTGCCGGGCGGCCCCGCTGACGTCGCTGCCGTCGCCCGGCGGGACCAGCGGGGTGACGGTGCCGAGCCCGGCGGCCAGGCCCGGTGCGTAGCGGGGCAGTTCACGGCCGATGAAGTCCCAGGCGGCGACCAGGTCCTCGTGCCAGGCCTTCACCTCGGCCTCGCCCTGCCGGGGCACCGGGGGCCACTGGTGGGCGTCGCGGTAGCGGTCGGTGTCCTCCAGCGCCACGCTCCAGCCGGCCGGGCCGACCCGCCGTACGGGGTGCCACCGCGCGTCCCCCGGGCCGTGCACGTCGATCCGTACGGTGCCGCCCGCGGCGCCCACGGAGAAACCGTCGGCGGTGGCGGTGACCTCGGCGTCCTCGCCGTCGGGGGCGCCGACCAGAACGCGGCCGAGGCCCGGCAGCCGGACCGCGCCGTCGTGCACGGGCACCCGCACCGTCGCCCCGTACCGGCCCGCGGCCCGCACCACGGCGGCGGCCGCGAACTCGGCGAGCCCCGCCACGTCCGCCCCGTGGTCGCCGCCCGTCTCCAGGCAGTGCCGGGCCCACGTCCGTACGTAGGGGTGGCCGAGCACCTCGTCCAGGGCTTCCGGCGCGGCCTCGTCGACCTCGGCGAGCACCCGCCAGACCGCGGCGGTCCTGCCGTCGCGGGGAGCGCGCTCCCAGACGGCCGTGAGCAGCCCCCGGGTGAGCTCCAGCTGCTCGGCGGCGAGCGCGGCGACGGTCGCGGCGTCGCCGTAGCCGGCGGCCAGCTGGTCGATCCAATCCTCCGTCAGGGGGGACTGGGGCTGCTGCCCCGACGCGGTGCTCACCGGGTTCTCCCGTTCCGTCTCCTCGGCCTCGCGGATGCCGAGGATCAACTCCATCAGGTCACCGCAGTACACGGACGGATTCGCGAATCCCGTCCCGGTGCGGTAGCGGTGCGCGTACAGTCCCCCGCCGCAGACGTCGACGACCGGGCAGCGGCGGCACTCGTCGCACAGCCCCTCCTTGCCCTGCCGCCGCGCCGCGATGCCGGGGTGGGCGGCGACCTCGTCCAGGGAGTGGGCGAACACGTCCATCCCGGTGGCCGGTGCGCCGTCGTAGGCGGTCTTGAGCGAGTCCGCCTGCTCGAAGCCGCCGTCGGTCTCGATGACGACGAGGTCGACCGGATCGGTGCCGATCGACTCGACGAGGCTGCTCCCGCCGCGCAGCATCCGGCGCACGGAGTCGAAGACCCGCACCGGGACCGGGCGTCCCTCGGCCGTCCAGCGGCCGTGGACGGCCATCAGCCACTGCGCGTAGGGCGCCGGGGTGCCGCCGGGACGCGCGGGCGGGACGTCGTGGGTGGCGTGCGGCAGCAGGAAGTCGATGCGGGGCGGTTCGAGCGCCATCAGGGCCTCGTACACCGCCAGTGGGTCGTTCTCGATGTCGATCGTGCAGAGCAGCCCGCCGAAGAGATGGCGGTAGCGCGGCTCGCGGAGCAGCCCGATCGACGCCACCACGCGGTCGTAGCTGCCCCGCCCGTCGGCGAACCGCCGGTGGCGGTCGTTCTCGGCCCGGCCGCCGTCGAGAGAGACGCCGACCGAGATGCCGAACTCGTCGAAGACGTCGCAGAACCGCTCGTCCAGGAGCACGGCGTTGGTCTGGATGCCGAGCTCGAGGGCGCACACTCCGTCGAGCGCCCCGCGTAAGGCGGCGGCGGCCCGGCGGATCCGTGCCGGCCCGGCCAGGAGGGGTTCTCCCCCGTGGAACACCACCTGGACGGCCGGGATACGGTGCGCCGAGGCGTGCTCGGCGATCCGTGCCGCCACGCGTTCGACGACCTCGTCCGGCGTGGCGCGGATCCGCGCCTTCCAGCTGGTGTCGGCGTGCTCGTAGACGTAGCAGTGGTCGCAGGCCAGGTCGCACCGGCTGTGCAACTTCAGTACGAACTGCGACAACGCCCTGGTCGGCGCCGGTGTCTCCATGGCTGCGGCCCGGACCCCCGAGTCGGTCGGGCCTACTTGCTGCTGAACGACTGGAAGGCCGCGACCGGGACGTTCCCGGCGGAGGCGGAGGCGGGCATCACGCGGCTGAGGGTCGGCGAGGCGTGCGAGCTGCCGCGGGAGGCGAGCTCCGCCAGCGGGATCCTCCGCCGCGTCTGCGAGCGCCCGGCCAGGACGTCGTTCTCGGCCATCACGGTGGGGGTGGCAGTCATAGCGGGGACCTCGTTCACTCGGGGTGCGTTGGCGCGCGCACACCATTTGTCCGGAATGCGGCAAATATCTCATCCCGGACACAGAAAGGCGACGCACACGCATAACGAGCGAGCCGTGACAAGTGCACGTTTTCGTCAAGTCCAGCAGGCACGCGTACTCCCCACCCCCCATGGCCGGGCCGTGTGATTATCTCCCTTATGCAGAGCGGTAGTTGAGAAGTTTCCCGATTCGAGACCAAGTTTCTGGAGCGGAACGAGCGCCGCTCGGCACCCGCCCCCCCGTCACGGCATCCGGCGCGTCGTCGCGCGGGCCGCGCGCCCAGCGCACGAGCCCTGTGCGCCCGCTCCCTCACCGGCTCCCGCGCGCCCGGCCCACTCTGGCGGAAATTCGCGCCGCACCATGGGCCGACCGGGTGAACCCCGCACAAAGACGGGTCCCGCCGGGCGGAGGGGGGATCCGCCCGGCGGGACCGCTCTGGGGATGGCGGCAGGTCAGGCCGTCTTCACCGGCTCCTTGCCGGTGTCCGTCGGCTCGGCCGGCGCGGCCGGCTCGGGGGCCGTGCCGTGGCCGTCGTCGACGAGCGTGGTCTCGTCGAAGGGCAGCTCGCCGGCGAACACCCGCCGGGCCTGCTCACGGTCGAACTCCTTGGTCCACGTGCCGATCAGCACCGTGGCGACCGCGTTGCCCGCGAAGTTGGTGACGGCGCGCGCCTCGCTCATGAAGCGGTCGATGCCGACGATCAGGCCGACACCGTCGACCAGGGCCGGCTTGTGCGACTGCAGCGCGCCGGCGAGGGTCGCCAGGCCCGCGCCGGTGACGCCGGCGGCGCCCTTGGAGGCGACCATCATGAACAGCAGCAGGGTGATCTGCTGGCCGAGGGAGAGCGGCTGGCCCATCGAGTCGGCGATGAACAGCGAGGCCATGGTCAGGTAGATCATGGTGCCGTCGAGGTTGAAGGAGTAGCCGGTCGGCACGGTGATGCCGACGACCGGACGGCTGACGCCCAGGTGCTCCATCTTGGCGATCAGGCGGGGCAGCGCCGACTCCGAGGAGGAGGTGGAGACGATCAGCAGGAACTCCCGGCCGAGGTACTTCAGCAGCTGGAAGAGGTTGACCCCGGCGAAGAAGCGGAGCATCAGGCCGAGCACGACCACGACGAAGATCAGGCAGGTGACGTAGAAGCCGAACATGATCGTGGCGAGCGCCTTGAGGGCGTCCACGCCCGCCGAGCCGACGACCGCCGCGATCGCGCCGAAGGCACCGATCGGGGCCGCCCACATGATCATGGACAGCACGCGGAAGACCAGCTTCTGGATGTGGCCGACACCGCGCAGGATCGGCTCGCCCGCCGACCCCATGGCCTGCAGGCCGAAACCGACCAGCAGCGCGACCAGGAGGGTCTGCAGCACCTGGCCCTCGGTGAAGGCGGAGACCAGGGTGACCGGGATGATGCTCAGCAGGAAGTCCGGCAGGGTCTCGGCCGGGGCGTCCTTGGCCTGCGCCTGGCCCACGTCCTTGAGCGCGTCGGTCAGCTGCAGCCCCTCGCCGGGCTGGAGGATGTTGCCGACCACCAGGCCGATGGCCAGGGCGACGAACGACATCACCACGAAGTAGCCGAGGGCGAGGCCGCCGACCCGGCCGACCTTGGCGGCCTGGCGGACCGAGCCCACGCCGAGCACGATCGTGCAGAAGATGATCGGCGAGATCATCATCTTGATCAGGTTGACGAACCCGGTGCCTATGGGCTTCAGCTCGACGGCCGCGTCGGGCGCGACCATGCCGAGCACGGCGCCGGCGATCGCGGCGACGAGCACCGCGATGTACAGGAAATGGGTGCGGTCCCTGCGACCTTGGGTACGGCTCTGTACCGGCACTGACACCTTCGTCTCCTCGGTCCACCCGGACGCCGTCCCGGGACGTCCGCGATTGGATAGGTCCCGGTGACTATGCGCCCGTGCAGTGAGCCAGGTCACGTTTGCGTTCATTGTGTTCGCGGGACCTGTGCACACTGGTGGGCATGCCGCTCCCGACCCGCCTCCGCCACCCCCGGCCGCGCCGCCGTGCGCGCAGCCTGGCGGGCCAGTTGTTCGCGATGCAGGTGGTCATCGTGGCCATGGTGGTCGCGGGCATCGCGGTGCTCGTCTACGTCAACGCCGCCGAGCGCGCGGAGGACGCCGCGGAGGACCGGGTCACGGCCGCCGCGCGGGCGGTGGCCGACGCCCCCTCGGTCGCGGCGGCGATCCGCGGCGAGGACCCCACCGCCGCGCTCCAGCCGTACGCGGAGCAGGTCCGGCGGGACACCGGCGTCTCCTTCATCACGATCATGAGCCCGGACGGCATCCGCTGGACGCACCCCGACACCCGGCAGATAGGCCTCCCCTTCCTCGGGCACATAGAGGGCGCCCAGCGCGGCGGCACCTTCACGGAGACGTACACCGGCACGCTGGGCGCGTCCGTACGCGTGGTCACCCCCGTCCTCGACGACGGCCGGATCGTCGGCCTGGTCAGCGTCGGCATCACGCTCGAGGCCATCACCGACCAGGTGCGGGACCAACTGGCGGCGCTCATCGGCATCGCCGCGGCGGCCCTGGCGGTCGGGGGCCTGGGCACCTACCTCGCCAACGCCCGGCTGCGCCGCCACACGCACGGCATGGCCGCGGACGAGCTGAGCCGCATGTACGACTACCACCAGGCGACCCTGCACGCGGTGCGCGAGGGCCTGATCCTGCTGGACGCCGACCGCAGGGTCGCTCTCTGCAACGACGCCGCCCGCGAACTGCTGGGCCTGCCCGGGGACGTGGTGGGCTCCTACGTCGCCGACCTCGGACTGCCCGCCTCGCTGACCGGCGCGCTGCTGGCGGCCGAGCCGCGGGTGGACGAGGTGCACCTGACCGCGGAGCGGGTGGTGGTGGTCAACACCTCGCCGGTGCGCGGCGGGGAGCGCCGGGGCACCGTGGTGACCCTGCGCGACCACACCGACCTGCAGTCCCTCACCGGCGAGCTGGACTCCGTGCGCGGCTTCGCCGAGGCGCTGCGCTCACAGGCGCACGAGGCCTCCAACCGGCTGCACGCGGTCGTCTCGCTCATCGAACTGGGCCGCACCCAGGAGGCGGTGGACTTCGCCACCGCCGAACTGCAACTGGCCCAGGCCCTGACCGACCGTGTGGTGGCGGCGGTGGCGGAACCGGTACTGGCCGCGCTGCTGCTGGGCAAGGCGGCCGAGGCGAACGAGCGCGGCGTGGAGCTGACGGTCACCGAGGACAGCCGCATCGACGACGGGGTGCTGCCCGCCTCGCTCACCTCCCGGGACCTCGTCACCCTCCTGGGCAACCTGGTCGACAACGCCCTGGACGCCGCCATCGAGGGCGCCGCGCAGACGACGGCGCGCCCGCACGTCGAGGTCACCGCCCGCACCGACGACGGTGAGCTGCTGCTGAGGGTCACCGACAGCGGGCGCGGGGTGGACCCGGCGGTGGTGCGCGAGGTCTTCCTGCGCGGCTGGACGACCAAGAGCCACGGGCACGGCCTCGGGCTCGCGCTCGTCGAGCAGACCGCCCGTCGCGCGGGCGGCACGGTGGACCTGGACCGGGCGGTGGGCGGCGGCGCATCCTTCACCGTACGGTTGCCGCTGCGCGGGGAGGTGCGGACATGATCAAGGTGCTGGTCGTCGAGGACGACCCGGTGGCGGCGGACGCCCACCGGCTGTATGTGGACCGGCTGCCGGGGTTCACGGTGGCCGCGGTGGCCCACTCCGGCGGCGCGGCGCTGCGCGCCCTCGAACGCCACCAGGTGGACCTGATCCTGCTCGACCTCAACCTGCCCGACGGTCACGGGCTGCAGGTGGTGCGCACCCTGCGGGCGGCCGGGCACACCGCCGACGTGGTGGCGGTGACCTCGGCCCGCGATCTCGGCGTGGTGCGGCAGGCCGTCTCGGTCGGGGTGGTGCAGTACCTGCTGAAGCCCTTCACCTTCCCCACCCTGCGCGACCGGCTGGAGCGCTGGGCGCGCTACCGCGACGAGCTCGCCGGCGGCGAGGCCTCGGGGCAGGACGAGGTGGACCGCGCGCTGGCGGCGCTGCGCAGCCCGGAGGGCTCCGTGCTCCCCAAGGGCCTCAGCGGCCCCACCCTGGAGGCGGTGACCACGGCGCTGCGGGAGGCGGCGGAGGGCCTGTCGGCGAACGGGGCGGCCCAGGCCGTCGGCGTCTCACGGATCACCGCCCGCCGCTACCTGGAGCACCTGGTGGAGACCGGCCGCGCGGTCCGCGCCCCGCAGTACGGCCAGGTCGGCAGGCCCGAACTCACCTACCGCTGGGCCCCGCAGCGCCGTCCGTGAGCCGCAGGGCCGGACGGGGATGACGTCCCGTCAGAAGACCGACTCCGCCTCCTGCATGCGGTCCTCGGGCACCCGCTTGAGCACCATCACCGCGTCGGCGAGCGGCACCAGGTCCACCGCGGTGCCGCGCAGCGCCGTCATGCAGCCGAAGGCTCCCTTGTGCGCGGCCTCCACAGCGTGCCAGCCGAAGCGGGTGGCCAGCACCCGGTCGTACGCGGTGGGGACGCCGCCGCGCTGGACGTGGCCGAGGATGACGGGGCGCGCCTCCTTGCCCATGCGCTGCTCGAGTTCCGCGGCGAGCCGGGCGCCGATCCCGGCGAAGCGCTCGTGGCCGTAGGCGTCGATCTCGCCGTGGGCGTACGGCATGGTGCCCTCGGCGGGGTGGGCGCCCTCGGCGACGCAGACCACGGCGAACTTCTTGCCGCGGGCGAAGCGCTCCTCGACCATCGCGACGAGGTCGGCGGGGTCGAAGGGGCGTTCCGGCAGGCAGATGCCGTGGGCGCCGCCGGCCATGCCGGACTCCAGGGCGATCCACCCGGCGTGCCGGCCCATGACCTCGACGACCATGACGCGCTGGTGTGACTCGGCGGTGGTCTTGAGGCGGTCGATGGCCTCGGTGGCGACGGTGACGGCGGTGTCGAAGCCGAAGGTGCGGTCGGTGGCGGAGATGTCGTTGTCGATGGTCTTGGGGACGCCGACCACCGGCATTCCGGCCTCGGCGAGCAGCCGGGCCGCGGTGAGCGTGCCCTCGCCGCCGATGGGGATGAGGACGTCCAGGCCGTAGCCGGAGCAAATGGTGCGCCAGTTGTCGGCGGCCTCGTGGAGACGTGCGCGTTCCAGCCGGGAGGAGCCCAGGATGGTGCCGCCCCGGGCGAGGATGCCGCTGACGGAATTGAGGTCGAGCGGACGGTAGCGGCCCTCCAGCAGGCCCTTGAAGCCGTCCTCGAAGCCGATGACCTCGTCGCCGTGGTAGGTCAGCGCGCGGTGGGTCACCGAGCGGATGACGGCGTTGAGCCCGGGGCAGTCGCCGCCGGCGGTGAGGACTCCGATGCGCATGGCGCTCCACGCTCCCTCCGGTCGCGTGTACGGTCGCCTTTTCGCATCGTAGGTCCGCACCGCACCCGCCGCGCGCCATACGCACACCGAACGGTAATGTCAACAGATGTCCGCCACCCGACTGGGTGGAGCACGCCCGGGCAGGAACGGAGAGAGCGCGTGACGCGCAGCGTGTACGTAACCGGTATCGGCAGGGGGGACGGCCGCCAGGTCGTCGAGCTGGGCGTGATGGAGCTGCTGACCCGGCAGGTGGACCGCGTCGGGGTGTTCCGGCCGCTCGTCCACGACACGCCCGACCGGATGTTCGAGCTGCTGCGCAGCCGCTACCGGCTCACCCAGGACCCGGCGACCGCCTACGGCCTGAGCTACGAGGAGGCGGCCGCGCTCCAGGCCGAGCAGGGCCGGGACGCGCTCATCGCCCGCCTCGTGGACCGCTACCACCTGGTGGCCGCGGAGTTCCCCACCGTGCTCGTCCTCGGCTCGGACTTCCACGAGACCAACCTCCCCGGCGAGCTGGGCGTCAACGCCCGGCTGGCGAACGAGTTCGGCGCCTCGGTGATCCCGGTGGTCGGCGGCCGCGACCAGAGCGCCGACTCGGTGGTGGACGAGGTCCGCAACGCGCACCAGGCGTACAGCGGGCTGGGCTGCGACATCATCGCCATGATCGCCAACCGGGTGCCCCCGCAGGTGCTGGAGGAGGCCGCGACGCGGCTGCGCCGCCGGCTCCCGGTGCCCTCGTACGTCCTGCCCGACGAGCCCGCGCTGTCGGCCCCCACCGTCTCCCAGGTCGTCGAGACGCTCCACGCCGAGGTGCTCCTCGGCGACCACGGCGGGCTGTCCCGGGACGTGATGGGCTTCGTCTTCGGCGGGGCGATGCTGCCGACCTTCATCCGCGCGCTGACCCCCGGCTGCATGGTGATCACCCCGGGCGACCGGGCGGACCTGATCATCGGCTCGCTGGCCGCGCACTCCGCCGGCTCCCCGCCCATCGCCGGCATCCTGCTCACCCTGGACGAGGTGCCCGGCCCGGAGATCATGGCCCTGGCGGCGCGGCTGGCCCCCGGCACGCCGGTCATGTCGGTGCCCGCCGGCAGCTTCCCGACCGCCGCCGAGCTCTTCGCCCTGGAGGCGCGGCTGGGCGCGGCCACCCCCCGCAAGGCGGAGACGGCCCTGGGGCTCTTCGAGAAGCACGTGGACGGTCCCGAGCTGACCGAGCGGCTGTCGGTGGTCCGCGGTGAGCGCGTCACCCCGATGATGTTCGAGCACGAGCTGATCGAGCGGGCCCGCTCCGGCCGCCGCCGGGTGGTCCTGCCCGAGGGGACCGAGGAGCGCATCCTGCACGCGGCCGAGGTCCTGCTGCGCCGGGACGTGTGCGACATCGTCCTGCTCGGCGACGAGGACGCGATCCGCAAGCGGGCCGGCGAGCTCGGCGTCAACGTCGACGTGCCCGGCTGCACCCTGACGAACCCTCAGACCTCGCCGCTGCGCGAGAACTTCGCCGAGCTCTACGCCAGGCTCCGCGCCCACCGGGGCGTCAGCTACGAGCTGGCGTACGACGTCGTGGCCGATGTCTCCTACTTCGGGACGCTGATGGTGGAGCAGGGCCTCGCCGACGGCATGGTCTCCGGCGCCGTCCACTCCACGGCGGCGACGATCCGCCCGGCCTTCGAGATCATCAAGACCGCTCCGGGCGCGTCCATCGTCAGCTCCGTCTTCTTCATGTGCCTGGCCGACCGGGTGCTGGTGTACGGCGACTGCGCCGTCAACCCGGACCCGGACGCCGAGCAGCTGGCCGACATCGCGATCCAGTCCGCCGAGACCGCCGCCCAGTTCGGGGTCGAGCCGCGGGTGGCGATGCTGTCGTACTCCACCGGGACCTCCGGCTCGGGCGCCGACGTGGACAAGGTGCGCCGGGCCACCGAGCTGGTCCGGCAGCGGCGCCCGGAGCTGCTGGTGGAGGGCCCGATCCAGTACGACGCGGCGGTCGACGCGAAGGTCGCGGCCACCAAGCTGCCGGACTCGAAGGTCGCCGGGAACGCCACCGTGCTGATCTTCCCGGACCTCAACACGGGCAACAACACCTACAAGGCCGTGCAGCGTTCGGCGGGCGCCGTGGCGGTCGGCCCGGTGCTGCAGGGTCTGCGCAAGCCCGTCAACGACCTGTCGCGCGGCGCGCTCGTCCAGGACATCGTCAACACCGTCGCCATCACGGCCATCCAGGCCCAGGGCGACCGGTGACCGGCCACAACAGGGAAGGCACCGTGACCGCCACCCGCGTACTCGTGCTCAACTCCGGCTCCTCGTCGGTGAAGTACCAGCTGCTGGACATGGCCGACGGCAGCCGGCCGGCGGCCGGGATCGTCGAGCGGATCGGCGAACCGGGCGGGGCCGCGGACCACGCCGAGGCGCTGAAGACCGTCGCGGACGAGCTCGCCGCCCGCGACCTCGGCCTGGACTCCCCCGAACTGGCCGCGGTGGGCCACCGGGTCGTGCACGGCGGCACGCGCTTCACCGCGCCGACGCTGATCGACGACGAGGTGCTCGCCGCCGTCGAGGAACTCGCGCCGCTGGCCCCGCTCCACAACCCGGCGAACGTCACCGGCATCCGGGTCGCCCGCGACCTGCGCCCGGACCTGCCGCAGGTCGCCGTCTTCGACACCGCCTTCCACTCCACGATCCCCGAGCAGGCCTACCGCTACGCGATCGACCGGGAGACCGCCGACGCCCACCAGGTGCGCCGCTACGGCTTCCACGGGACCTCGCACGCGTACGTCTCCCGCGCCACCGCGCGGCTGCTCGGCAGGGACCCGGCCGAGGTCAACGTCATCGTGCTGCACCTGGGCAACGGCGCGTCCGCCTCCGCCGTGCGCGGCGGGGAGTGCGTGGAGACCTCGATGGGGCTCACCCCCCTGGAGGGCCTGGTGATGGGTACCCGTTCGGGGGACCTGGACCCGGCCGTGGTCTTCCACCTGGCCCGCGTCGGCGGGATGCGGGTGGCGGAGATCGACACCCTGCTCAACAAGCGCTCCGGCCTGCTCGGCCTGTGCGGCGACAACGACATGCGGGAGATCGCCCGCCGGATGGCCGAGGGCGACGCGGCCGCGCAGCTCGCCTTCGACGTCTACGTCCACCGGCTGCGCAAGTACGTCGGCGCCTACACCGCCGTGCTGGGACGGGTCGACGCGATCGCCTTCACGGCGGGCGTCGGCGAGAACTCAGCGGCGGTCCGGGCCGCCGCCATGGGCGGCCTGGAGGCTCTGGGCGTCGAGCTGGACCCGGTGCGCAACGCGGTGCGCGGCAGCGCCGCCCGTGTGGTGTCGGCCGGGGGCAGCCGGGTGGTGGTCGCCGTCGTCCCCACCGACGAGGAGCTGGAGATCGCGCAGCAGACGTACTCGCTGGTGACCGGCCGGTGACTCGTCGAGGCCGCCGCAGGCTCTACTCTATGGCCGCCGTCCGCACCGTCCATGCCTCCCCCGCACGGGAAAATTCCGGAGCGGAACAAACCCGATAGGATCGTCGTCATGCGCCGAGCGAAAATCGTCTGCACCCTGGGTCCCGCCGTCGACTCCTACGACCAGCTGAAGACGCTGGCCGAGGCCGGAATGAACGTGGCCCGCTTCAACTTCAGCCACGGCAGCCACGCCGAGCACGAGGAGCGCTACCAGCGGGTGCGCAAGGTCTCCGTGGAGACCGGACGTGCCATCGGCGTGCTGGCCGACCTCCAGGGGCCCAAGATCCGCCTGGAGACCTTCGCGGACGGTCCCGTGGAGCTGGTCGCCGGTGACGAGTTCGTCATCACCACCGAGGACGTCCCCGGTGACAAGACCATCTGCGGCACCACCTACAAGGGCCTGCCCGCCGACGTCCGCGCCGGCGACCCCGTCCTGATCAACGACGGCAACGTCGCGCTGCGCGTGATCGAGGTCGAGGGCCAGCGGGTCCGCTGCCTGGTCGTCGAGGGCGGCGTCATCTCCGACCACAAGGGCATCAACCTGCCCGGCGCCGCGGTCAACGTCCCCGCGCTGTCCGAGAAGGACATCGAGGACCTGCGCTTCGCACTGCGCATGGGCGTCGACATGGTGGCGCTCTCCTTCGTGCGCGACGCCAAGGACGTCCGTGACGTCCACCGCGTCATGGACGAGGTCGGCCGCCGCGTGCCGGTCATCGCCAAGGTCGAGAAGCCGCAGGCGGTCGAGAACATGGAGGACGTCGTCGCCGCCTTCGACGGCGTCATGGTGGCCCGCGGCGACCTGGCGGTGGAGTACCCGCTGGAGAAGGTCCCGATGGTGCAGAAGCGGCTGATCGAGCTCTGCCGCCGCAACGCCAAGCCGGTGATCGTCGCGACCCAGATGATGGAGTCGATGATCACCAACTCCCGTCCGACCCGCGCCGAGGCCTCCGACGTCGCCAACGCGATCCTGGACGGCACGGACGCGGTCATGCTGTCCGCCGAGTCCAGCGTCGGCAAGTACCCGATCGAGACCGTGAAGACGATGTCGCGGATCATCGAGGCGGCCGAGGTCGAGCTGCTCAAGCAGGGCCTGTGGCCGCTCGAGGGCCGCAAGCCGCGCACCCAGGGCGGCGCCGTCGCCCGCGCCGCCGCCGAGCTCGCGGACTACCTGGACGCCAAGACCCTGGTCGCCTTCACCAAGTCCGGCGACACCGCCCGCCGGCTGGCCCGCTACCGCGTTCCGCAGTCCGTGGTGGCGTACACGACCGACGAGTCGACCCGCAACATGCTGGCACTCACCTGGGGCGTGCAGACCACCGTCGTCCCGCACGTGAACACCACCGACGAGATGGTGGAGATCGTCAACCAGGAGATGCTGAAGCTCAGCGACTACACCGAGGGCGACACCGTGATCATCACGGCCGGTTCCCCGCCCGGTGTCCCCGGCACCACCAACCTGGTGCGGGTCCACCACCTCGGCCACCGCGCGGTCTGACCGGATGCCGGGCCGCCCGGACACGGGAACGGCGGAGGGCGCCTCCCCTTGCGGGGACGGCGCCCTCCGCCGTTTCCTTGTGCGCGGCTCCCGGAGGGGTCCTGTGCGGGCGGGCCGGCTTCGCTCAGTCCGCGGTGTTGTACACGTGCATGCCGGGGACCTTCAGCGTGCCGCCGAACTGACCGGCCTGCTCGACCGTCACGTTGGTGAAGAAGGCGGCCGGCACGTTGATCGGAGGCGGGGTGTCCGGGGTGAACTCGATGGGGATGAGCCCGAAGAGGTTGCCCTTCAGCGACTCGGTGTACATCGTCACCGTGCCGTTGCGGATCGTCGAGGTGCTGCCCTTGCGGGCGTCCACGTGCCCGACGGTGCCGTTCGGCCCCACGACCTCCTGCCGCAGGTCCTTGATGTCCACGCCGGTGGCGGTGAACTTCAGGACCTTCTTGACCTTTCCGCTCCAGGTCTTGACCTCGACGATGCCCTTGTAGTCGAGCCCGGTCAGGGTCAGCAGGCTGCTGCGCAGGACCCAGGGGTCGTCCGGCAGCAGCGACTGCGTCTCCTGGTAGGCGGCGTCCGCCAGGGCCTGCGCGTCGTGGGTCGGGCACGGGAACGGGGTCTTGCCGTCCTCCGACACGGCCGGCGAGCTCTGCGAGGGGTTCGGGGTCTGCGTGACCTTCCCCGTCGTCTCCGAGAGCTTCTCGACCGCCTCGGACACCGACTTCTTCAGCGTGTCGGTGGTGTCCTCGGCCTTCTTCACCGTGCCCGTCGAGGCGCCCGGCCTGGGAGCGGCCGAGGTCGCGCCCGGGGCGGGCGTCGTGCTCGGCGAGGGGGTCGCGGTGGCGGACTCCTCGCTCTTCTTGTCGAGGCCCAGCAGGTCGCCCAGGGCGTCACCGACGCCCAGCGGGTCCAGCGGGTTGCTCTGCTTGGTCGCCGACGGCGAGGCGGACGGCTCGGGCGCCGTCGTCCCCGCGCCACCGGAGGAACCGCCGCCGCTCTCGTCGCCCTTGCCGCCCCCGTCACCGGAACCAGGGGATCCCGACGAGGGGTCGTCCGACGAGGCGCTCACGGACGGGGTGGGGGTCGCGGTCGGGGACTTGGTGGCCCCGCTCGACGGGGTGACGCCCGGCCTCGCGGACTCCGACGGTTCGTCGGGCTGCTCGACGCACTTGGTGCCCGAGAACGGGTTCTTCGGCAGTTCGTCGGCGGAGGCCAGCCTCGGGGTCAGTCCCATGCCCATCAGGACCGCCGTCGGCATCGCGGCCAGGGCTATCGCCTTGCCCGCGGGCATCTGCAGCTTGGTCAGCAGCGACTTCCTCGGTGCCGCGTGCCGCGGCCCCGTTCTCTCACGGGTGCCGCTGCCGGCGGCGACCCCGGAAGCGGGCTGGACCTCATCACCCCGCACTGTGCCTCCCGTTCGCGTCTACGGTCTCGGCGCCGTCCACCGGGTGCTGCGGGGCGGTCGCCGCCTGGTCGCCGGCCGGGTCGGCCTGGTACTCGCCGTAGGCCGCCGCGTAGGGGGAGCCGGGCGGCGGCACATAGCCGGCGTCACCGTCGTCGCCCTTGCCGCTGCCGGGCAGTTCCGCCGGGTCCGCGCCGCCGTCGGCGGGCGGTACGCCCGGGGCCCAGGAGACGGCGAGGGCGCCGCCGATCAGGCCCAGCAGGAAGCCCACCACGAAGCCGCCGAAGTTGGAGACCACCAGCGACACCAGCGCCAGCAGGATCGACGCGACGCCCGAGAAGACCCGCACCGCCGACTGGAACCACATGGTGAGGCCGAGTACGACCAGCAGCACGCCGATGATCAGTGAACCGGACCCGGCCGTGGTGGCCATGGTCAGGCTCAGCGCGCCGAGTGAGAGATGGGCGTACGGGAAGTACGCGATGGGCAGACCGGCCAGCAGCGTCAGCAGGCCCGCCCAGAACGGCCGCTGCCCGCGCCATACGCGGAAGCGGAACCGCCAATAGCCGAACCGGCCCCTCAGTCCGTGTGTCTCGGCGCTCATGGAAAACAGCTCCCTGGGACTGGCGTTTCTAGAAAGAGTCGGGGGTGAGGAAGGTGAGGGGCATCCCGTGCCCCCCACCCCCTCTGGTCAGGCTAGAAGCACTCGAGCTTCTGGCCGGATCCCATCTTCACCGACATGCTCAGGCCGCTGAGCTTGAAGGTGCCCGCGCTGGTCGCCCACGCGGTCTGCTGCACACCGGTGAGGTGAGCCTTCCGGGCCTCCTGGGCGAAGGAACCGGGGTCGGTCTTGTCACCGGCCTTGATGCCGGGGCCCTGCTGGGTGTCACCGGCGGCGACACCGATGTTGATGTCGGTGAACTCCGCATCGGCGTCGAGCTGGTCGAGGTCGATGTAGAGGTTCTTCGCCTCGACCTTCTTGCCGCCGTTGCCGGCGCCCAGCTTCAGCGTGACGTCGCCGATCGGCGTCGGCACGACCACGGACTGGCACAGTCCGGTGATCGTCGCCGAGTCGAACGCGGACACCGCGACCGGGACCGGCTTGCCGCCGTGCTGGATGTCGAGGGCTCCGTACTGGACGAAGCCCTCACCCTGCAGGTCCTGGGCGGAGACCTTGAACTGCTGGCCCGACACGCTGAACGAAGCGGCGAGCGCGCCCTGCCCCAGGGCCACGCCTATCGCCGCGGTGGCGGCGACACTCGGGACCATGACAACGGCGAACCGCTTCCATCTGGTACCGCCGCGGATGAGCGACTCCATGACTTTCCTCCTTCTCGGACGTACATCTCCGGCCGGAATCGTGGGGATTGCGGCGGGATGGGAGAAGTGCTACGTCCTCGGGAAGGAGAGCGCCGCATCGACGGCCGTCACGCGGGTAAGAGCGGACGACACTGTCCGAAAATCGGCGATCACCCCCGAGCGACAACCACACGGCCACGCTCTCGCGCAACCTGCTGGACAGGCCCCGCCGGACGGCGGAGACCCCCCTGCCCGCGGTCCGCGTCCGCTGCTGGCACAGCTTCGGCGTCCCGGCCCGGTGGGGACCCGCGCACGAATCGGACGGCTGGATGCCGACTTCTCGGCGACGGACCGGGCTTGGCCGATCGTGGTCCATTCGGCGCCGCTGCACAAGGGGCGTCGTTACTAGCGGGTAACGGTGCGATAACCCAGAAGTTATGGTCTAGACCACAACGGTTACCGTACGTAGTTGCGATGAGGGTGTGAAAATCACCCACCGGGTAACAGATGCGGACAGAGTCCTGTCACTCTCTTACCGGAAGTAACAGCGGCCGCGCTTCATCAAGATTTGGTAAAGCGCGGCCGGTCCTGCGCCGGGCTCGAAATGGCTTTCGAGGCACGGCCACCTTACGTGATCAGGTCAGAACAGCACTCGCGCGAGGGCCGCGCGGGCGGCCGTCACCCGGGGGTCGTCGGCGCCGATCACCTCGAACAGCTCCAGCAGCCGCAGCCGCACGGTCTCGCGGTCCTCGCCGACGGTGCGCCGCACGGTGTCCACCAGCCGGCCGAAGGCGTCCTCGACATGGCCGCCGACCAGGTCCAGATCGGCCACGGCGATCTGCGCCGCCACGTCCGCCGGCGCGTCGGCCGCGGCCTTGCGGGCGGCCTGCGCGTCGGCTCCCTCCACCCGCCGCAGCAACTCGGCCTGTGCCAGGCCCAGCTTCGCCTCGGCGTTGGACGGGTCGTCCGAGAGCACGTTGCGGTACGCCTGGATCGCGCCACCGAGGTCGCCCTGGTCCAGCGCGTCGTGCGCCGCCGACAGCGCGATCTCCTGCGCGGTGGGCGGCCGCTCCTCGGCCACCGGCACCTCGGCGCCCTCCTCGGCCGGCACGCCCGTGATCCCGAACCGCTGCTCGGCCACGGCGACCAGCTGGTCCAGCACCTCGCGGATCTGGTCCTCGGGAGCGGCGCCCTGGAAGAGCGGCATGGCCTGGCCGGCCAGCACCGCGAACACCGCGGGAATGCCCTGCACGCCGAACTGCTGCACCAGCAGCTGGTTCGCGTAGACGTCGATCCTGGCGACGACGATCCGGCCCGCGTAGGTGGCGGCGAGCCGCTCCAGCGTCTCCTGCAACTGCACACTCGCGTCCGCGCGGTCGGTCCAGAAGTGGACGACGACCGGGACCTCGGTGGAGCGCTGCAGGACATCGCTCTCGAAGGTGGCCTCGGTGACCTCGGTCACCAGGGCGGGGGCGGCGGGCGCTCCCCCGTTGCGGGCGGCTTCCGCGCGGGCCTGTTCGGCCTTCGCCTTGGCCTCTCCGGCCGCCTTCACAGCGGCGAGGTCGACCACGCCGCTCATGGACATGTTCCGTGGCTGCATGAGACCAATCCTCCCCCCTCGTCGCGGTTCCCGGGGAATCGCCCCCCGAAAGCGCCACCTGCGGCACGCGGCGATGACGCGCCGCCCGACGCGAAGTCCCCGACTCGCGCGCGGTGGCCGCCACCCTTTCGATACGACCCGTAGCGTAACTGCAGGGTCGCGCGCCGCGCAACGGGGATAGGGTTCCCAGCCATGTGCGCGCGTGAAACAGGCAGAAGGACCGGACGTCCCCGCAGCGCGGAGGCCCACCGGGCGATCCTGGACGCCGCACGGCAGGCCCTGGTCGAGCTCGGCTGGGGCAAGCTCACCATGGGCGACGTCGCGGCCCGCGCGAGGGTCGCCAAGACCACCCTCTACCGGCGCTGGGCGAACAAGAGCGAACTCGTCGTGGACGCGGTCGCCGTCCTCTTCGACGAGCTCGAACTGCCCGACCGCGGCAGCCTGCGGGCCGACGTGGAGGGCGTGGTCCTGCAGTTCGCGGCCCTGCTGGAGCAGCCCGCCACCAGGACCGCGCTCATGGCCGTGGTCGCCGAGGCCACCCACGACGACGGGCTGCGGCGGCGGATCCGGGCGGCGATCGTCGACCGGCAGAAGCGCCTGGTCGTCGAGGGCCGCCGGCGGGCCCAGGCACGCGGGGAGATTGCGCCGGACGACGGCGACCCCACAGCGCAGGTCGACCTGATCTTCGACGTCATCGCGGGGGCCGTGGTGCACCGCGCGCTCGTCAGCTGCGAACCGGTGGACGCCGACTGGGCGGCCCGCTTCACCACCGTCCTGCTGGGCGGCCTCGCGGCGGCCTCGGCGATCTAGCCGTCGCCGGGAGTTCGGCCCCCGTTCCTTCGAGGAAACCTCGACACCCCTTGCCCGTATGGCATGTCATCGTCATGCTTACCGGCGGGTCATCTACTCGCATAGACAACCCGGCGGCCAGGCATGGCCGTTGCTCGGCGTTCCCTCGTTCCACCCTGTCAGCGCGCCCATTGATCGCTCGCCCCCAGGAGGATCGATCCACGTGAGACACCCTCACCCCGGTCGGCGCGGCGTCGTCGCCACCGTCGCCGCCTCGCTGATCGCCCTGACGGCCGCACAGAGCGCCACCGCGCTCCCCGTGACCGCCGCCCCGCGTGCCCACGCCCCGTCGTCCGCCGTCACCGTGGCGGAGGACCAGGCGGCGCGCGCCATCGCCGGTTCCCTCTCCGACGCCTCGTGGAGCGCCCGCGTCCGCCACGCGGCGCTGTCCTCGGACGAGGTGGCCGTCACCGAACTCGCAGGCAAGCAGTTGCGGCCCGCGCTCGCCGACGCCGACCGGCGGATCGCCGCCGCCAAGGGCCTCGGCGCGGACGTCGGTTCCCTGCTGCGGCTGCGGCTCGGGGACGACTCGATGCGCGCGGCGCTGGCCTCCGGTGTCACCCCCTGGGTGGCCGCGGCCAGTTCCGACGAGGACGTCCGCACCGTCACCGCCTACGACAGCCGGGGCCGGGCCCACCGCCTCGACGCCCGTACCGCCCCCACCCACCCGGTGTACGTCGTCGACATCGACGGCTCCAAGGCGCTGGCCGCGGGCCTGGACGTCCTGCGGGGCGAACTGGACCGCCAGGGCCTGACGTCCTCCGAGCGGCGCTCCGCGGCGCCGTCCTCGACGTCGGCCTCGACGGCCGCGGCCGGCTTCTGGACCACGCGCATCACCCAGGTCCGGCTCTCCGACGACGAAGAGCCGTGGGTCAAGGGCGACGCCGAGATCTACACCCTCGTCACGGGCTTCGGCCTCGACGGGGTCGTACGGGTCGACCCCGTCGACATGCCGTACCTGGACAACGACGGGACGACGTACAGCCCGAACCAGATCCTGGTCAACTGGTCGCTGTACAAGTACAACCTCGCCGACGCCGTGATGATGGAGGACGACGGCAGCACCAACTACCGCGACCTGGCGAAGGCCATCGCGGGGGTGCTGCTGACCATCGCCGACCAGGGCGCCTACATCCCGCTGGTGAACGCGGTCCTGGACGCCGTCCCGGACGACTGGTGGACCGACGACCCGGACTACGTCGACTCCTGGTACACGCTGGCCCGCAGCGACAACGGCACCCGCAACGGCGCCCGCGGCAACGGCTGGATGACCCTGCAGCCGTACTTCGTCGAGCAGTTCTGAGCCGTGTGCCCGCCGCCCCCGGGCTCCGGGGGCGGCGGACACGACGGATGGCGGGGCCCGTCGGGAACACGCGCTGTTCCCGACGGGCCCCGCGTCGTCCGTCAGAAGCGGGCGGGCTCGGTGTAGCTGCCCCACTCGTCACGCAGGGCGCCGCAGATCTCGCCGAGCGTGGCCTCGGCCCGCACCGCGTCCAGCATCGGTCCGATCATGTTGCCGCCGTCCCGGGCGGCGGCCAGCATCGCGTCCAGTGCCTTGCGGACGGCGGCGTCGTCGCGCTCGCCCTTGCGGTCGGCGAGCACGCGGACCTGCTCGCGCTCGACCTCGTGGCTGACCCGCAGGATCTCCAGGTCGCCCGTCACGGAGCCGGTGTGGCAGTTGACGCCGACGACCCTCTTGTCGCCCTTCTCCAGGGCGCGCTGGTACTCGAAGGCGGCCTCGGCGATCTGGCCGGTGAAGTAGCCGTCCTCGATGCCGCGCAGGATGCCCGAGGTGATGGGGCCGACCGGGTGCCGGCCGTCCGGCACCGCGCGGGCGCCGAGTTCCTTGATCTTGTCGAAGATCTTCTCCGCGTCCGCCTCGATGCGGTCGGTCAGCGCCTCGACGTACCAGGAGCCGCCCAGCGGGTCGGCCACATTGGCGACGCCGGTCTCCTCCATCAGCACCTGCTGCGTGCGCAGCGCGATCTCCGCCGCCTGGGCGCTGGGCAGCGCCAGCGTCTCGTCCAGCGCGTTGGTGTGCAGCGAGTTGGTGCCGCCGAGGACCGCGGCCAGGGCCTCCACGGCGGTGCGGACGACGTTGTTGTACGGCTGCTGGGCGGTCAGCGAGACGCCCGCGGTCTGGGTGTGGAAGCGCAGCCACTGCGCCTTGTCGGTCCTGGCGCCGTACACGTCGCGCATCCAGCGGGCCCAGATCCGGCGCGCGGCGCGGAACTTGGCGATCTCCTCGAAGAAGTCCAGGTGCGCGTCGAAGAAGAAGGACAGGCCCGGCGCGAAGGTGTCGACGTCCAGCCCGCGGGACAGGCCCAGCTCCACGTAGCCGAAGCCGTCGGCGAGTGTGTAGGCGAGTTCCTGCGCGGCCGTGGAGCCGGCCTCGCGGATGTGGTAGCCGGAGACCGACAGCGGCTTGTACGCGGGGATGCCCGCCGCGCAGTGCTCCATCAGGTCGCCGATCAGGCGCAGGTGCGGCTCGGGGGCGAACAGCCACTCCTTCTGCGCGATGTACTCCTTGAAGATGTCGGTCTGCAGGGTGCCGTTGAGCACGGCGGGGTCGACGCCCTGGCGCTCGGCGGCCACCAGGTACATGCAGAAGACCGGCACCGCGGGGCCGGAGATCGTCATGGAGGTGGTGACGTCGCCGAGCGGGATGTCCTTGAACAGGACCTCCATGTCGGCGGCGGAGTCGATGGCGACACCGCAGTGGCCGACCTCACCCAGCGAGCGGGGGTCGTCGGAGTCGCGGCCCATGAGGGTGGGCATGTCAAAGGCGACGGACAGGCCGCCGCCGCCCGCCTCCAGGATCATCTTGTAGCGCTCGTTGGTCTGCTCGGCGTTGCCGAAGCCCGCGAACTGGCGGATCGTCCACGTACGGCCCCGGTAACCGGTCGGGTGCAGTCCGCGCGTGAAGGGGTACTCGCCGGGCCAGCCGATCCGCTCGAAGCCGGGTACGCCCTCCCCCGCGGGCGGGCCGTACACGGGCTCGACCGGATCGCCGGAGAGCGTGCTGAAGTCGGCCTCACGCTTGCGCGCGGCGTCGTAGCGCGCCTGCCAGCGGCTGCGCCCCTCCTCGATGGCTGCAGCGTCCATGCCGTGTCTCCGCCTCTCTCGCCTACCGGGCGCGTCCCCGTAGCACGAGGATGGCCCCTACAAGGCGAAAATACTAGGACGTCCTAGTATTTGTCGACGGCGAATCCTCCCGCCCACCGAGGGAGGGGAGGAAACCGCAGGTCAGGCGAGTGTCAGACCTTGACGGGTTCACCCGCGGGCACCACCAGCGGGGTGACCTCGCGGCTCACCTTGCGCTCGACGAAGAACGCGGCGGTGGGGATCGTGCCGGCCAGCAGCACCCAGGCCAGCTTGCCGATCGGCCACTTCGCCTTGGAGCCGAGGTCGAAGGCGAAGACCAGGTAGAGGACGTACAGCCAGCCGTGGGCGATGCTGACGACCTTGGTGAAGCCCGCGGCGCCGTCGATCTCCAGCACGTACTTGGCGATCACGCCGATGGTCAGCAGCACCAGCAGCACGCCCGTCACGTAGGCGAGCGTGCGGTACCGGGTCAGAACACTCTGCTTCATGCGAACGAGCGTAACCGCTGCGATTCCGGCACCCGCCACGGCCCCGGCCGTGGCGGGTCTCACTCCTCGAAGTCCCCAGCGGCTATGCGCAGCGGTCGCAGCAGGTCGAAGATCTCCGCGCACTCCTCGTCGTCGTACGCGCCGAGCCCGAACTTCATCCCCATGAGGTCCTCGGTGGCCGCCTCGCACACCTCGCGGCCCTTGGCGGTGATGGAGGCGAGCGTGCCGCGGCCGTCGTTCGGATTGGGCCGCTTCGCGACGAAGCCGGCGGCGACCAGGCGGTCGACGGTGTTGGTGACCGAGGTGGGGTGCACCATGAGGCGCTCGCCGATCTTGGACATCGGCAGCTCGCCCTCCTTGCTGAAGGCCAGCAGCACCAGCGCCTCGTAGCGGGCGAAGGTCAGCCCGTACGGCTTGACGACGGAGTCGACCTGGGAGAGCAGGATCTGCTGGGCGCGCATGATCGACGTGATCGCGACCATCGAGGGCACACGCCCCCAGCGCCGGGTCCAGATCTCGTCGGCACGGGCGATGGGGTCGAAGGGCAGGCTCAGCGGCTTGGGCACAGGCCCGAGCCTACCCGTCGGTCACATGCTGGGCAGCAGCGTCTCGCGGGGCGGGACGGCGTCGTCCACCGGCGCCATGGTGCGCGTGATCGTACGGCGGTTTCCCGTCACACGTATTACCGCGATGTTTCAGCCATCCAGGACGCGGATCGTGACCGGAAAGCCGCCCTCCCCGGGGAGGGTTTCCCCTACGCGTGGGACGGAGTTGTCACCCTTTGGGCCGGGAGATGGCCGCATGGGCCGGGGCCGCCGTCGCGCGAACCGGCCAAAGGATGAAATGCACCTGTCATTTACCCTCCGTTCGGTGCGAGGCTCCTTGCCGCACGGAACACCGCGCACCCCCCACACGGCCCCGGTCACCCACACGCCCGGGGTCCTCGCCCGTCGCCCCCACGCGACGGGAGCCAAGGAGTCACATTGCGCAAGAAGCTGGCATTCGGCACGCTCGCCGCCGCCTCGGCGCTCCTGGCCGGCGGTCTCCAGTCCCTCGCGGCGAACGCCCAGAGCGCCCCCACCGCCCAGGGCATCGCCGCCTCCCACGCACAGGCCTTGTCCGACGCCCGCGGCGAGGCCGCCGGCCTCGCCGGGAGCCTCGGCCTGGGCGACCGCGAGCAACTGACCGTCAGGGACGCCGTCGTCGACCCCGACGGCACCCGTCACCTGCGCTACGACCGCACCTACGCCGGCCTGGAGGTGCTCGGCGGCGACCTGGTGGTGCACCAGGACAGGAGCGGCGCCACCCGGTCCGTCTCGCGCGCGGCCACCGCGAGAATCGCGCCCGCCACGCTCACGCCCTCCGTCACGGCCGCCGCCGCCCGGGAGAAGGCCGCGGCGACCGTCAAGGGCCTGCTCAAGACCCCGCTCGTCAAGGGCGAGGAGCCGCTGAAGGCGGTCGGGGCGGCCGCCGCCCCCGAGAAGGTCGTCTGGGCCGTCAGCGGCACGCCCCGCCTGGCGTACCGGACCGTGGTCCACGGCACCCAGGCCGACGGCACCCCCAGCGCGCTCAACGTCGTCACCGACGCCGCCACCGGCGCCGTGATCCAGGCCTACGAAGGCATCCAGACCGGCAGCGGGACCGGCGTCCACGTGGGCTCGGTCCAGCTCACCACCACGAAGTCCGGCAGCACCTTCACGCTCAAGGACGCGAGCCGCGGCGGCATCTACACCACGGACCTGAACAACCGCACCAGCGGCACCGGGACCACCTTCTCCGACACCGACGACGTCTGGGGCAACGGCTCCCCCTCCAACCGCCAGTCCGCCGCCGTGGACGCGCAGTTCGGCGCGGCGGCGACGTGGGACTTCTACAAGAACACCTTCAGCCGCTCCGGCATCCGCAACGACGGCAAGGGCTCCCTGTCGCGCGCCCACTACGGCAGCAACTACGTCAACGCCTTCTGGGACGACAGCTGCTTCTGCATGACCTACGGCGACGGCTCGGGCAACACCCACCCGCTGACCGCCCTCGACGTCGCGGGCCACGAGATATCCCACGGCGTCACCAGCGCCACGGCCGGCCTGACCTACTCCGGGGAGTCCGGCGGCCTCAACGAGGCCACCTCCGACATCTTCGGCACCATGGTGGAGTTCTACGAGAACCTGCCCTCGGACACGCCCGACTACCTCATCGGCGAGAAGATCGACATCAACGGCGACGGCAGCCCGCTGCGGTACATGGACAAGCCGTCCAAGGACGGCGCCTCCGCCGACTACTGGTCGTCCTCGGTGAAGAACCTCGACGTCCACTACTCGTCGGGCGTGGCCAACCACTTCTTCTACCTGCTCTCCGAGGGCAGCGGCGCCAAGACCGTCAATGGTGTCGCCTACAACAGCCCGACGAAGAACGGCTCCACCGTCACCGGCATCGGCCGCGCCAAGGCCGCCGCCGTCTGGTACCGCGCGCTGACGGTGTACTTCACCTCGTCCACCAACTACGCCAAGGCCCGCACCGCGACCCTGAGCGCGGCCAAGGACCTGTACGGAACCGGCTCCGCCGAGTACAACGCGGTCGCCGCCGCATGGACCGGGGTCAACGTCAGCTGACCCAGGACCGGTTGACCCGACCGGCGCCCCATCACTCGTGGTGCCGCGGACCGCCCCATACGGTCCGCGGCACCACGGGCACGTTCTCCGTCCGGCCCGCTCAGACACCGCCGGCGGCGGTCCTGCGCACCCGCGCCAGCACCGCCAGCA